>JAYWAC010000054.1:0-6937 GCA_043782755.1 Pseudomonadota bacterium
TGCTCTAACCAACTGAGCTACGCGCCTGTCGTTCTCTGCGTCGGCGTGTCACTGGTCGGCTCGTGCCGCCCGCTATACACGCTCACTCGCGAAGGGGCGCAAGAATACACAAATTGCGTAGCTGTCACCAGCCACAGACGATGCATTCGATGTCGCGCTTCAATCGTTCGCAGCGACCACCGGCATATCGAGCAGCTCGCGCTTGATGAACGTGATCTCGTCACGCAGCCGCGCGGCCTCTTCGAACTCGAGATCGCGCGCGTGACGATACATACGCTCCTCAAGCTGTTTGACCTTCTTCAGCGCCGCCCCCGAACTCAAACCCGCATAGGGCGCACGGGTCTCGGCCGCGCGCTGATGGCCACGTCGCGACTGACCAGCTGCCGACCCGTAGGCGCCTTCCATCACGTCGGTGACTTGCTTGGTGATACCGACCGGCGTGATGCCGTGGGTGACGTTATAGGCCAGTTGCACTTCGCGCCGCCGCCCCATCTCATCGAGCGCGCGACGCATGGAACCCGTCACGCTGTCGGCATACATGATGGCGCGACCACCGATATTACGTGCCGCGCGGCCGACGGTCTGGATCAGAGAACGGTCCGAACGCAGGAAGCCTTCCTTATCGGCATCGAGTATCGCGACCAGCGAAACCTCGGGCAAGTCCAATCCTTCGCGCAGCAGATTGATGCCGACCAGCACATCGAACTCGCCCAGACGCAGATCGCGCAGGATCTCGACCCGCTCGACCGTATCGATGTCGGAATGCAGATAGCGCACCCGCACGCCATGCTCGCTCAGGTAGTCGGTCAGGTCTTCGGACATGCGCTTGGTGAGCGTCGTCACCAGCACGCGGCCGCCCAGCCCGACGTTCAGGTTGATTTCCGATAGCAGGTCGTCCACTTGCGTACTGGCTGGCCGCACTTCGACCTCTGGGTCAATAAGGCCGGTCGGCCGCACCACCAGTTCCACCACTCGGCCCGCGTTCTTCGCCTCGTAACTCCCAGGCGTGGCGGACACGAAGATCATCGGCGGCGCGAGGCGCTCCCATTCCTCGAAGCGCAGTGGCCGGTTGTCGAGCGCGGACGGCAATCGAAAACCATATTCGACCAGGTTTTCCTTGCGCGAGCGGTCGCCCTTATACATAGCGCCAAGCTGAGGGATGGTGACGTGACTCTCATCGATCACCAGCAGCGCGTTCTTCGGCAGATACTCGAACAGCGTCGCTGGCGCGTCGCCGGCCGCGCGGCCGGACAAATGCCGGCTGTAGTTCTCGATGCCGTTGCAGTAACCGAGCTCAGCCATCATCTCGAGGTCGAAACGCGTGCGCTGTTCGAGACGCTGCACTTCGACCAGCTTGTTCAGGGAACGCAGTTGCTCGAGGCGCTCCTTCAATTCTGCCTTGATGGTCTCGACCGCGCGCAACACCGTCTCGCGCGTGGTCACATAGTGCGACTTGGGGTAGATGGTGTAGCGCGGCAGTTTGCGCACCACCTCACCGGTTAGCGGATCGAACAGCGCAAGATTCTCGACTTCGTCGTCGAACAATTCGATACGCAACGCATCGCGTTCCGATTCGGCCGGATAGATGTCGATCACTTCACCGCGCACGCGATAGGTGCCGCGTTCCAGCACCACATCATTACGTTTGTATTGCAGGGCGGTCAGGCGGCGCAGGATCGAGCGCTGATCAATCATGTCGCCACGACGCAGATGCAAGACCATGGAATGGTATTCGTCCGGTTCGCCCAGACCATAGATGGCCGACACCGTGGCGACAATGATGGTGTCGGTGCGTTCGAGCATGGCCTTGGTCGTAGACAGGCGCATCTGCTCAATGTGCTGGTTGATCGAAGCGTCCTTCTCGATATAGGTATCCGACGCCGGCACGTAGGCTTCCGGCTGGTAGTAGTCGTAATAGGAAACGAAATACTCGACCGAGTTGTGCGGAAAGAAGTCGCGCATCTCGCCATAGAGCTGCGCGGCCAACGTCTTGTTCGGCGCCATGATCAAGGTTGGGCGCTGCACCGTCTGGATGACGTTGGCGATGGTGAAAGTCTTGCCGGAACCTGTCACGCCGAGCAGCGTCTGATGGTAGAGCCCGGCGTCTATGCCTTCGAGCAGCGCCGCGATCGCTTGCGGTTGTCCTCCCGCCGGTGCGAACTCGGACACCAATTCGAACTTGCGGCTGGTCGAACGTTCGTCGATATTGCTCATCGGTCGGCGTGCTTGCGGGGTCGCGGTCGTCCGGTATAGTACACGACCCGCCGCCGGCTAAATCAGCGAACGCCAGGAGCTTCGTCCCCTTGGACGTAAAACCGTCACACCGCGCCGCGAGCGTGAGAATCTCGCCAACCCTGGCCGTCGCCGCGCACGCCGCCGAACTGCAACGCGCTGGCCACGATATTCTCAACCTGGCCGCAGGCCAATCGGATTTCGATACACCGACACACGTCAAGGTCGCCGCTCACGAGGCGATCGATGCAGGCTTCACCAAGTACACCGAAGTTGACGGTACACCGGAGCTCAAGGCTGCGGTCATCGAAAAATTCGAGCGCGATAACGATCTCCATTTCAAGCCTGAAAACATCCTGGTGTCCTGCGGCTGCAAACACAGTCTGTTCAATCTCATGCAGGCGCTGTTGAACGAAGACGACGAAGTCATCATTCCTGCGCCTTACTGGGTGTCCTATCCGGACATGGCGCGCCTCGCCGGCGCCGATCCGGTGATCATCCGCACCAAGTTCAAACAACGCTTCAAGATCACCCCCGAGCAATTGCGCGGTGCGCTTGGACCACGTTCACGTTTGCTGATCCTGAACAGTCCATCCAATCCGAGTGGAGCGGTCTACAGCCGCGCCGAACTCGAAGCGTTCGGTCATGTGCTCGCCGACTTCCCGGAAGTGATCGTGGTCAGCGATGACGTCTTCGAACACATCACTTGGGGTGTCGAACCTTTCGCTAATATCCTCAATGTCGCGCCACGCCTCCATGAACGCGCGGTGGTGGTGAACGGTCTGTCCAAAGCTTATGGCATGGCGGGCTGGCGTATCGGTTACGCGGCCGGCCCGGCGCCACTGATCGCGGCGATGAAGAAGATTCAGTCGCAGAGCACATCGAATCCAAGCTCGGTCGCCCAGGCGGCGGCGGCGGCCGCGCTGCGCGGCGACCGCCGCTTTCTGCGTGAGCAGAATGAAGTATTCAAGAAACGGCATGACTTCGTACTGCGCGAACTCAACCTTATCCAGTACGTCAACGTCCATGCGGCCGAGGGCAGCTTCTTTGTGTTTCCGGACGTGAGCGGCGTCATCGCGCGTCGCGACGATCTCGACGACGACGTCGCGCTGGCCCAATACCTGCTCGACAAGGCTGAACTTGCAGTCGTACCCGGCGCGGCCTTTGGTGCCCCCGATTGCCTGCGTTTGTCGACCGCCAACAGCATGGAAGTGCTCAAGGAAGCGATGGCGCGCATGCGCAAGTTGCTCGCCTGAGTGCGATTCGATTTGACCCGCGCCCCTGCGGGTCAGTACCATGCACCGCTCCCTTATTCCCCGGTAGCTCAGTCGGTAGAGCGGGTGACTGTTAATCACTAGGTCGGCGGTTCGAGCCCGTCCCGGGGAGCCAATTCGACATCCGACACCATCCAGCACCGTCCTAAAAGACCTGGTTTCTAGGCATTTACGCCGCCCCTGTTGCCGTTTACCGTCCTACCTCATCCGTTGACATGCCCCACGCTGGGGGCATGTTTGGGGGCACATGACCTATCGCCTAAGCGAGGTGCCCCCAAATGCCCCTGTCCGATGCAGCAGTGCGCAATGCCAAAGCACGCGAGAAGACTTACAGAATCGCAGACTCTAAAAGGATGTACCTGGAAGTAACGCCATCAGGCGGCAAGTATTGGCGCTTGAAGTACCGATTCGACGGAAAAGAAAAACGCGTAGCCTTTGGCGTATACCCCGACGTTTCATTCGCACAAGCACGCGAGCGGTGCGGTGAGGCTCGCAAGCACTTGGCCAATGGCGTTGACCCGGGCGTGTTGAAGCAGGTCGGCAAGGCGGCGACCGAGAATAGCTTTGAGGCGGTAGCGCGCGAATGGCACGTCAAATTTTCGCCGGGTTGGGTTACACACCACGCCGAAAAGATCATCCGGCGGTTGAAGCGTGAAGTATTCCCGTGGCTGGGCGCGCGTCCCATTGGCGAGATAAATGCACCGGAACTGCTCGCCGTGCTGCGCCGCATTGAAGCCCGTGGCGCGCTCGATACTGCGCACCGCGCACACCAGAACTGCGGCAAGGTATTCCGGTATGCCGTTGCCACCGGTCGTGCCCAGCGGGATCCGTCCGGCGACCTGCGTGGCGCAATTCCGCCTGCTCAAGAAAATCATCACCCGACCATTACCGAACCCAAGCGGGTTGGCGAGCTGTTACGCGCCATTGCCGGCTATAGCGGCTCGTACATTACCCGGAACGCGCTGCAATTGGCGCCGCTGGTCTTCGTGCGCCCTGGCGAACTGCGCAAAGCGGAGTGGTCTGAATTCGATCTGGACCAGGCCGAGTGGCGCATACCGGCGCACAAGATGAAGGCTGTGCATATCGTGCCGCTGTCCACTCAGTCCGTATCGATCCTGCGGGACCTTCACGCGCTGACTGGTGCTGGGCGCTACGTATTTACTGGCGCGCCCGGCAATGACCGCCATATGAGCGAGAACACCGTCAACGCGGGGCTTCGTCGGCTTGGGTAGGCGGTAGGTGACATGACTGGCCACGGCTTCAGGAGCATGGCGTCCATCTACGCCAACCGCGTCATCATTGCGCGGCGCCAGCCAGTAGTGACGACGCGCTCAAAGCCCCAGCTCGCAAGGGTTTGACGGGCACGCAAGTGACGGCCCCACGTGACGGGCTCACTGGCGCATCGTTCTTTCATCGCCGCGCAACGCGGATTGCCTTTACCTGCTACCGCAAGTGTCTTCAGCCACCGCGTCACCAAGACGCACCCCCGAGCCTCGGGTCAACGGCTCACCTCGATGGACTGACTTCGCAATGGAAGTGCCATCGACGCCAATATCGCGTGCCGCGACAAGCAAACGGAAAGAAAACTCGGCACGAAACGGGTGTGGTGTCCCGTGTCCCTCGTAGTTCCAGCAACGCTCAGGCGTTCGGGACAGACAGAAACACTTACCCGACCTGAGATACACCAGCGACAACGATCGAGCAAAAGCCCACGGGCAACAGACGGAGACGAGATGAGGAGACAGACGGGAAGCGAATGCGGGGTCTTAATTTCGATCTGAAACAACGCTGTCGCCGCAACCGAGATGGCGGCTACCAATGCACGACAGTGGGGTTCCCCCGCGTCCACGGCAATCGACGCCGATACTCACATTCGATATCGCGAACCCACCGGCTGGTTGACCCCGGTTGCGGGCGGGCCGCGCTCCTGAGATTTGACGCCAGTGCAACGCGGATCCGATCGCGTAGCGCGGCTCACTATCAGCGCAGAGCTGGAGCATGCTCGAGAGCAAATCATCGCGCTGAGCAGATAGCTCGCTAGTGCGCGTCGCGCTCATTGAGCACTAACCAGGGAACAACGAAAAGGAACGCTGCGGACGAGGGCAGCACGGCGCGCCTCGCCGATTGGACATCGATTTGCAAAATAGTCCTTTAGAACTAACGAGACTGTGAACAAATCCGAAATCGCCATTCCCGCACAGACGGGAATCGAGGGAGGTCAAAACTTTGCTGGATCCCAGCCTGCGCTGGAGACGACTAAAGTGGACCTCGAAGTCAAAACGATAAAGCACTTAGTCTAAGTTATTCGCGAGCATCTATATATTCATCGAATACTCACAGCTAGCAGTCGCAGCCGAGAGGAACCGGAAATGAAACTCGCCACCGTCTTACGACATCGCTCGCTTCGTGTTCCAACGATGCTACTCATAACCTCGTTACTGACGCTCATCAACAGCGCAGGCGTGGTGGCTGCGGATAGCTTTTTTCTTGCGTCAACAAAAACTCGGGCGTGATACACATGGTCGCCAAAACCAAAAAATGTAGCCGCGTGGAAAGCTGAATCTCTTGGGGCAAGGGCGAACGCGGGCTGCAAGGTCCGACAGGCATTGCTGAACCTGGTACCGTCATCGGTCAGTTCATCAGCGCCTGCATGCCTGGTCAACCGGGCAACGAAGCCGGCGATAATATCGCCGGTTACACCGTTTACGCATCGGGGTACAACTACATTTCGCGCGCGACCGCTGAGGGTGAGTCTCACTGATGGCTTGACAAGCAGCGGTGAGCAGTGCGATGACGCAAATACCCAGAGCGATGACGGCTGCAGCAGTGACACTGACCTCGCTCAACCTCGACTCGGTCGATGCCAGACCTGCGAATCACGGCGTCGAATCTCAGCCACGACCGACATCAGCGACGCTGTTGTTAGCTGAGAAATTCATCGCGCCGGGGTGAAAGACCGAAATCTAGCAGCATTTCGCAATGCGAGATCACCGGATGAGGTCGTTTCAAGCGGCTGCCCATGCGCAGTGCGGCGGCGTCCGCCTGTGGCTCAGAACACGCGGGGCGGATTCTCACGCCGACAAGACCCGCAACGACCGACGCAGCGGGCATCCGCTCCGGTACGCCGATGGGTGGGCGGAAAACGTCAGGCACCTCGACTCCGTTCCCTGCATCATAGAAAACGAGGTCGGTCTTGCGTCGGCCGCGCCGGGCAGGCGTCAGTTGTTCACGCAATCGATGGTTCACCGCGAACACGCCGTGACAAATTCACTCGGAGTGAATTTGGACGCACGTAGTGCGCCCGCAGGGGGCGCGCCACAGATGGCGCGCATCACAGCGCGTGAGATTGACTCTCGGTGTCGGCACCAGGGCGGCCAGTCGGGCCATGCACTACTCCGGGCATCCTGCCCTGCTCCCTGCGGGCCAGCTTG
>JAYWAC010000055.1:0-6908 GCA_043782755.1 Pseudomonadota bacterium
GCGCTGAACTGGTCGCGCACCGGCCGCAGCAGGTAATACGAGCCCAGCACGCAGAAAAAATATGTGGACGCGATCAGCAGTGCGCGACGTTCAACCGGGCGCGCACCAGTGACGAGCGCCCACAGCGAGTCGGTGCCGCTTGGCGCAGCCGTTTCAGTCATTGCGATTGGGAGTTGTGGACATGCGCGAAGCGAAGCTTAGCCGATGCATGCGGCCTTCGATGCGCGCAAATCACCCGGAAATGTTCTGAAGCAATTGCTCTACACTCCCGGCCTAGCCTCGACCGTCGCTGCAACGGGTACCCAGTTCCCGGCGCCTGCTCATTGATTCGGAGCGGATTTAGTTTGATTTGCCGAATCAACTCCCCACCCTTGCCCTCCCCCGCTGAAGCAGGGGAGGGAAAACGGAGGGCACTCAAACTAGTTGAGTGCCGAATCAATAAGGATTCCATTCCCCGTGTACGACTACATCATCGTCGGCGCCGGTTCCGCCGGTTGCCTGCTCGCCAATCGCCTCACCGCCGATCCCAATACCCAGGTGCTGCTGCTCGAAGCGGGCGGGCCTGACGATTATTTCTGGATTCATATCCCGGTCGGCTATCTCTACACCATCGCCAACCCGCGCACCGATTGGTGTTTTCAGACCACCGCCGATCCTGGTTTGAATGGCCGCAGTCTCGGCTATGCACGCGGTCGCGTGCTCGGTGGCTGTTCGTCCATCAACGCCATGATCTACATGCGTGGCCAGGCCGCCGACTACGATCACTGGGCGGCCCAGGGCCTACCCGGCTGGTCGTGGCAGAACGTGCTGCCGTGGTTCAAGCGCAGCGAAGACTATGTGCACGGCGCCGACGAATTCCACGGCGCAAGCGGTGAACTGCGCGTCGAGGAACGACGGGTGAGCTGGCAAATCCTCGACGCCTGGCGCGCGGCCGCCGCACAATGCGGCATACCGGCTATCCAAGAATTCAACCGTGGCGACAACGATGGTTGCGCCTACTTTCAGATGAATCAGCGGCGCGGCGTGCGCTGGAGTAATGCCAAGGCATTTCTGCATCCGATACGGCACCGACCTAATCTGACCGTCATCACCCATGCCCTGGTACAGGGTTTGAACATCGACGTGCAAGACGGCGAGACGCGCGCGCGTGGCCTGCGCTATCGCGTCAAGGGTGAGGCGGAGACAAGCGCCACCGCGCGTCGCGAAGTGATCCTCGCCGCCGGTGCGATAGGCTCGCCGCAGATCCTGCAATTGTCCGGTGTGGGGCCAGCGGCACTGTTACGCCAACACGGCATTCCCGTCGTGCACGACAGGCCGGCGGTAGGCGCCAATCTGCAGGACCATCTACAGATCCGCATGATGTACAAGGTCCACAACACGCGCACCTTGAACGAGCGCGCCAACTCGCTGTTCGGGCGCGCCTTGATGGGCCTCGATTACGCCTTGCGTCGACGTGGCCCCTTGACCATGCCACCCAGTCAGCTCGGTGCTTTCGCGCGCAGCGACGCTTCGCGCGAGGTGCCCAACATCGAATGGCATGTGCAGCCGCTGAGCTTGGATAAATTCGGTGCGCCGCTGCACGCGTTTCCCGCCATCACGCCCTCGGTGTGCAATCTCCGGCCCGAGAGCCGTGGCCATGTGCATATCGCATCCAGGGAGCCCGGCGCGCAGCCGGTCATCGCGCTCAATTATCTATCGACCGAGGACGATCGTCGCGTCGCGGTCGATGCCATGCGCTACACCCGCCGCATCATGCAGGCAGCGGCCTTGGCGCCCTACGCGCCGGAAGAGTTCCGGCCGGGGCCACATTGTGAAAGCGAAGAGGAACTGCGCCGCGCGGCCGGCGATCTCGGCACGACTATCTTCCATCCGGTCGGCACCTGTCGCATGGGCAGTGATACGCAAGCGGTGGTCGATGGACGCTTACGCGTGCAGGGCATAGGCGGACTGCGCGTGATCGATGCGTCGGTCATGCCGACCATCACCTCGGGTAATACCAATGCACCGACGACGATGATCGCGGAGAAGGGAGCGGCGATGGTGATTGAAGATCAGCGCTGACTTATCGGCTCCCCTGCAGGTGCGACCATTCGCACAATCCTTCCATTGTGGGTCAGACTTTAGTCTGACACTTAGATATAGGTCCGCGCCTCTTGGCGCGCCATGAATGTCAGACTGAAGTCTGACCCACAGGAAAAGATTACGGACCGACGCCGAATGAATGTGCGAAGAACGCGTGTTCATGAACACCCAAACTCACGACGCCCCGAACAATCCCCCATCCACCGGCAACACCGTCCCCGTCACATAGGCTGACGCACGCGAGGCCAGGAAGATCGCCACGCCGGCCGCATCCTTGCCATTGCCCATGCGGCCCATCGGCACGTTCGAGGTCACACCCTCAAGACCCATACTGTTGACCATCGGCCGCATCATGTCGGTGTCGAAGGGGCCGGGCGCGATGCAGTTGACATTGATGTGGCGCTTGGCGAGATGGGCGGCGAGCATGCGGGTTAGATGATGGAGCGCGGCCTTGGAGGGTGCGTAGGAGAAGTTCTCGAACAAAGGCGTATGCAACCCATCGACCGAACCGACGTTGATCACGCGCGCAGGATCATCGGCAGATGCGGCGCGGTCCAGGGCCGGCAAAAGTTTCTGCAGCATGAAGAACGGCGATTTGACGTTCAGATCCATGACCTTGTCCCAGCCCGCTTCGGGAAAGGCATCGATAGTGCTGCCCCAGGTCGCACCGGCGTTGTTGATCAACACGTGCAACTTTTCCTCGCGAGCGAGCAACTCGGCGGCGACGCGTTCGACTTCGCTCATCTTGCCGAGATCAGCCGGCAGCGAAATGCAGCTGCCGAGCGCCGACAGTTCAGCCGCCGCCGCGTCACACACCTCTTTCTTGCGCGACGAGATATAGACCCGCGCACCGGCCGCGACGAAGCCGTGCGCCATCATGTAACCGATACCGCGCGAGCCGCCCGTGATGAACACGGTCTTGCCGGCGACGGAGAACAATTCGTTGATCATGGGCAATCGATCCTGTTTGGGAGCTTGATTCACTCGGTGCCGGCACCGAACTCCGATTCAAACGACACCACGCGTGGTGTGGCCTGATTGTTGAACATGAGCCGCAGCACGTCCGGGCGCGAATAGTGACCGACCGGGTCGGCCGCTGACTTGGCATAGGCAATCATGTCGAGATCGATGTCGGCTACCACCATGCCTTCCGCATCGGGCGCGAGCGGTGTGCCCAGCGGCGCACCATCGGGTCCGAAAATGCGCGCGTGGCCACCGCCGATCTTCAACAGCTCACGTTTGGTCGGTGTGTCACACATCATCTCCACCATCGCCGACGACACCACCGCGCAGGACGCCAGCACAAAGCACTGGCCTTCAGCGGCATACATCTGACTGGCGGCGGTATTCAGTTCCGGCCCGAGCGCATAGGCCGCGCCGACATAGAGACTGAAACTCGGCCAGGCCGCGATGTGGATCTGTTCGTGCTGCGCATACATCGCGTACTTGGTGAGCGGCTGCAGATGTTCCCAACAGCACAGCGAACCGATACGGCCCAGCGCGGTCGCGACCACTTTCAGATCGCTGCCGTCGCCTTCGCCGAACAGCGTGCGTTCGACATGGGTAGGTTTCAACTTGCGACGCCGCGCGATGAGCTGACCGTCGGGGCCATACAACCATTGCCCCATATACAAGCTACCGCCATCGCGCTCGGACACGCCCATCGCGACCGTCATGCCATGACGGCGCGCGGCGGCGGCGATAGCCTCGTCTTCTGGCCCACCGGCCACCACCGATTGCTGGTGATAACGACCAACGAACTGCATGCCCCAAGCCGGCGAGTCCAACCAGATCCAGAACGGATACCCCGGCATCCAGGTCTCGGGAAAGGCCAGCAGTTGTACGCCCTGACGGCCGGCCTCGTCGATGAGCGCGACGGCCTTGGCAACGGTACCAGCCAGATCGAGAAACACGGGAGACGCCTGTACGGCGGCGACCTTAATGGTGCTCATGGACACTCCTTACGGTGGGCGGACGCGCACTGCATGACACCCTACTCTTAATGGCTCGCGCCCTTATCCGCGTCGCTCTCGGTGGCTTGCGGAGCGACTGGGCCTGGCTTGACGGCAGATGTGCGCGGGACCGCCGGTGCCGCGCTCTTGGCGCCGTTGTCGTCACTGAGAATCTTCATGATCGCGCCATAGACCTGCGCGCCCTGGGCGCGCAGCGGATCCTCGGCGGTGACATTGCCGTCCATGCGCGAGAAGCTGTTGGCGGCCTGCCGCAATTGTACGATGCCCATATTGAACCAGGCCTTGGAGAAATGTGCGTCACGCGCCAGCACCTCACGATAGGCGATTACCGCCTTGTCCGGTTGCTCGGACCGGGCCAGCGCATTGGCGTAGCGGAACCACAGGTTGGTGTCCTGCGGCATCTGTTCGACCAGCACGCCATAGGCGTCGGCGGCCGTCGCCCACTCGGCATTGGCATAGCTTTGCTCGGCGCGCGTGGCAGTCGCCTTGAGGTCGTCCGCACCACGCGCTGCGGCCTTGTGCGGTGTCGAGCTGCAGGCACTCAGCAGCAATGCGCAGACCAGCAGCAGCGATGCACGCGGCGTTCTCATAGGCCGCGCTGGGCCGGAAATTTCATCACGGGAGGAAATGCCAACACGATAGAGGTCACCGCAAGTATGAAATTAATAAGTGGGACGAGGCGCTTGCTGGGTGCTTCCGCGGCGAGACACGCTCCGTTGCGTTCGAGCTGGATGACCGCAGTCATGACACGCTGCTCGATGACGCGTCGCAAGACATCAGGACGGCGGCAATCGCGATTACTGGGTGCCTTGAGGTAAATCCTTGAGACTGTGATTCGCGGTCTCATCGCCTGCCTTGGCGGTGACCGTTGTGACGTCGCTGGAGCCCTTGTCCCCCGCGAGGTCGGAGGTCGTCACATTCATCTGTCCGCGAATGCTGTCGCCGAACAAGCCATAAATGGCAATGCCTGCGATCGCGAGTAGCGCCACGATGATGATGTATTCGGTCATGCTCTGACCAAGCTGCCTGAGTTTCGGTTTCATCATGGGCGTTTTCCTCCCCCAAGTTCGCCGTCAAAGCGGCATCTCGGGATCCCGGTGTTCCCGCGCACGATATACGATGTACTCGGTTTTCGCCAAGTGACGTCGAAACTCCAATCTGCGTTCTGCGGTGGGCTTCGTATGGGAGATCAACTGCGATGAAAGTAGGTATATTGCTCGACGATGTCAGCGACTCGGTCGTGGTCGGTCACGTGCATCGCACCACCTCGGCCTGGGAGCGCATGCGTGGTCTACTCGGGCGGCCCGCGCTCACGCTCGATCACGGTCTGTGGATCGCGCCCTGCAACAGTGTGCACACCGCCTTCATGGGCTATCCGATCGACGTGGTCTTCCTCGATCGCGCGCTAGTCATAGTGCACATCATGCCGGCACTCGCGCCGTGGCGCAGTGCCTGGCGAGTGCGTGCACGTTCGACACTGGAACTCGCGGCCGGCGGCGCGGCGGCTGCGGAACTCAGCGTCGGACAGCAACTGCGCTGGCATGGGCACACGTGATCCCGAACCCTGCGCCACCGTGGCGGGCCGCGCCGCGATTAGCTAACCTTCATCGTCTCATTCACATCGCAAGCGGGGAGTCAGGTCATGGCAGGCGTTGGTACCACCAAGGTTTTTGAAAACGACAAGATCATCGTCTGGGAATTCGTGCTCGGGCCAGGCGAAACCGCGCCCATCCATACCCACGAACACGATTACATCTTCTATGTGCTGGACGGCGCGCCGCTGCAGGTGTTCGACGTCGCTGGCAAAGATCTCGGTACGCTGGACGCCAAGGCCGGTGCGGTATTCGTGTTGCGTATGGACGGCACTGACCTGGTCGGCGTGGAAGATCCCTCGATCCGTCTGCCAGCCGAGCACGCAGCCCGCAACACCGGCACCACCCGCTACCGCGAAATCCTGGTCGAGACCAAGTAGCCAGCGCCATGGCCCGCTATGTGATCGTGCACGGCGCCTGGCATACCGGTAACGAGTTTGAAGACACCGCAGTACCGCTGCGCCTGGCGGGTCATGAGGTGCATCTGCCGACCCTCGCCGGTAACCGCCCAGGTGACCGCAAGGATACCGATCTCGAGACCGCCATCGCGTCGCTGATCGAGTATCTCGATACGCAACAGCTCGAAGACTTCGTGCTGGTCGGCCACAGCTATGGCGGCATGATCATTACCGCGATTGCCGACCGCATGCCGACGCGCGTGCGACGACTGGTGTATTGGAATGCCTTCGTCCCCCACGACGGCCAGGCCTTGATCGATCTGGTGCCGGCACACTTCGTCGGCATGTTCCGCAGCTTGGTGGCGGAAGACGGCAGTATCGCGCTACCGTTTCCAGTGTGGCGCGAAGCGTTCATCAACGATGCGTCACTTGCACTCGCCGAAAGCGCCTATCGCCGCTTGAACCCACATCCCTGGGCGACCTTCACCCAGCCCTTGCGCCTGAGCCATACGCCGGCGGCGCTGCCCGTTGCGAAGTCCTATATCAACTGCACCGAGGACACCGCCCTGCCCCAGAGTCTCGGCTGGCATCCGCGCCTGTCGGAGAAGCTCGGTCTGTTCCGTCTGGTGCAATGCCCGGGCAGTCATGAACTGTGCTTCACTAATCCGACCCTGCTCGGGCAGATGATCATGGCAGCGGGGCGCGACTGATGAGCTATGGTGTCGGTGACGCATCGTTTCAGGCCGCCGGCGGCGAAGCCGGCATACGACAAGTGGTCGACTTGTTCTACGACCTCATGGACGTTCGTGAAATAGCGCGCGGCATTCGTGCCATGCATCCGCCAGATCTGAGCGTCTCGCGCG
>JAYWAC010000056.1:0-2619 GCA_043782755.1 Pseudomonadota bacterium
GTACACACCGGCGCAGCGTTGCTGCAATGCACTTTTTTACTGCGGGTCCGTGATTTGACCGTACCATATACTTTCGGCGCTGGCAGGCGCAAGGCAGGAAGAAGACATGACAGACGGCGCTGACTCGACTCATCAAAACGATGCTTCTAATCGACCTCGCGTTGATGGCGACGAAGCTTCACGCGGCAGTGCAACATCGATTCCGATAGGTGGCGACGGCCTGACCGGCAAGCAGGCCATGGTAGAGAAGCTGTTCCGCCATACGAATGCCTTCCTGGCCGAACATCGCGACGACCCGCTGCTGGTCGTGGAAGCACTGGCCGCGATCCTGGTGCGCTACGCCGCACTGCTAGGCCCCGTCGAACAGATGCCTGATCGCCTGCATGTGCTCGAGCGCCTGGTGGCTCAGGAATGCGCGCAGATCCAGACGGTGGCCAAGGCCGCCGAGTGGGAGAACAAAGCGCCTGAACGTTAGGACGGTGGGGCTTCGCGCATCACGCAGCCGTCGAGTTCGAGCGGTAGGCGGGTTGCGCGATTGGCGAAGGCGCGTTCAAGTTGCAGTGCGGTCAAGCCCAGGGCTGTGCTGAGATCGGCATCGCTGAGATCGGCATCGTCGAGTATCGCGCCGAACAACACGGCACGAGACAGATCGACCCCTTTCAGACTGGCCGCTGTCAGATCGGCCATCATGAGCTTGGCATCGCTTAGATTGGCGCCGTCCAACACACTGTGGCGGAAGGTAGCGCCGGCCAGGTTGGCATCGCTCAGGTCCGCGCTCGCAAGCCGGCTGCGCAGGAAAACCGTGCTGAGCAGATTACCGCTGCGCAGGCGCGCGCCGTCGAGTTCGGCATCGGTGAAATCGGCACCCGGACTCACCACGCGGTAGAGATTGGCGTCGACCAGGCAGGCGTCAGCGAGATTGATATTGACCATGCTGGCGCCTTCGAGATTGGCGCCGCGCAGATCGGCGGCAGCGAAATTGCTCTCGCGCAGATTGGCATTGACCAGGCGCGCGCCAGCCAGGCGCGCACGGCTCATGTCCGCTTCGAGGAAGCCCCCATAGGTGAGGTTCGCACCCGGCAGTTCGCATGGTCGGCCTTCGCGTCCCTCGCTCGCCAGCCACAGTCCATGGAGGTGGATATGCTCGACGAGTTCGGTCTCTTCGATACGATCGCGATCTGCCTCCGGGTCATCCTTGAGTGACAGTGTGGACATCCTAGACATCTCCTGCCGGGCGCGTGCCGGCGCTGCATCCTCACATGAATAGCTGGGCTTGCACAGCCACCGTGTCGAGCGCTGACCGCGAGTCTTTCGTTAGCGTGGGCAATCGCATACATTGCGACCATGCCCGGTGGGCGTGATCGAATGATGCTTCGTTGATGGGAGAGATCTTCAAGCATGAATGAATTCACAGCGGATACTGATCATGGCGCGACCATTTCACGGCGCCGTTTCCTGACTACTTCGAGTGTGATGGCCGGCAGCCTATGGGCCTCGTCCAGCGCTTTGCTCGCACTCGCGCCCGGGCCGGTGTGGGCTTTGGAATTGAAAGCTATCGATGAACGATCGGGGCGCGTGCTATTGCAGGTTGCACGGCAGATTTTCCCCCATCCTTTGCTCGACGACGCGGTGTACGCCTTCGTCGTGCGCGATCTCGACGTCGCCGCCAAGGACAGCGCCGTTAAGACGCTGCTCATCGATGGCATCAAACAGCTCGATGCCGCCGCCAATGGCGAGTGGCTCAAACTCGACGCCGCCGCGCGACTTGCGACAGTGACCAAGATCGCGCGCAATCCCTTCTTTGAAAAAATTCGCGCCACCGCCGTGGTCTCGCTCTACAACAATGAACTCGCGTTCGCACACTTCGGCTATCAGGGCGAAGCCTTCAGCAAAGGCGGCTATCTCGAACGCGGCTTCAATGATCTGACCTGGCTGCCGGCACCGCCGGTTGCAGCCAGCCCGGCAGCGCAGTGAGGAGGGAGCCATGACCACATTTGAACAAAGCGACGACGGCGTCACGGTCATCATCGGCTCCGGCGCGGGTGGCGGCACGCTCGCCAATGAGCTGTGTCAGAAAGGCATCAAGGTAGTGCTGCTCGAAGCGGGCGCCGAACAGTCCTCGCCCAAATTCGTGAATGACGAATGGGCCTCGTTCCAGCAACTGGCCTGGACCGATATGCGCACGACCTCGGGCAATTGGCGCGTGGCCAAGGACTTTCCCAATCTGCCGACCTGGATCTGCAAGACCGTTGGCGGCACCACCACCCATTGGGCTGGCGCGTCGCTGCGTTTTCATGAACATGATTTCCGCGCGCGCACCACTTACGGCGCCATCAACGGTGCCAACCTGCTCGATTGGCCCATCACGCTTGCGGATCTCGAACCTTATTACGTGCGCGCTGAGGACAAGATGGGCGTGACGCGCACCAACGATATCCCAGGCCTGCCGGGCAACAACAATTTCAAAGTCTTCTACAACGGCGCGCAGAAGCTTGGTTACAAGGACTGCCATACCGGGCGCATGGCGATCAACAGTCGCCCGCGCGCCGGCCGTACGTCTTGTCGTCAGCTCGGCTTCTGTTTTCAGGGCTGCAAGATGGGCGCGAAGTGGTCGACGCT
>JAYWAC010000057.1:0-6906 GCA_043782755.1 Pseudomonadota bacterium
CGATTACCAATAACTGTCGTCGGTGAACCCATCCGGACACTGCCAATAGCAAAAACGACATTACCGGCGGCATTCCTTTCATGCCAAAAGTATAAATCAAATATCGGCCGAGTTATTGGACACTACGCCATGAAAATCTCCTTCTTGCCGACTCTCAGGCCGGCCATTGTGCGCGGAGATCCCACTTATACGCGTGTTCAGTTTTTCGGGGCCAGCTCTGCCAATGCCGGAGTGGCGATGTTCATCGTCGTACCAGGCGAAGAAGGTTTGCCAGAAAGCGCGGGCATGTTCGATAGAGTCAAAGCGCGCCGGGAAGTCCGGCCGATACTTCAGCGTTTTGGACTGGGATTCCGAATACGGATTGTCATCGCTGACATGCGGCCGGCTATCAGCTCGTGGTATGGCGAATATTCAATTCAACTAACGACGGACAAAAGGCCCCTTACGTGCGTCGGCGCACAGCGACCCTGCAACAAACTCGCGACACTAGATGCAGTCCCGCTATGGGGTTCGGTCGTAGCGCGGCCACTGTTCGATTCGTTCGATTGCCCAGCTTGATGCTGACGCATTTAGACCATAGGCGCAGGCTTTCTGACGCCGCGCTAGGAAAACTGCCTGGGATTCTCCCTGGCGAGGCTACGTGGCGGGAGCAGGGGCGTGACGCGCTCTCGCGCACCACTAAGTTCCCAAGGGCTGAGCGGGTTCGGACTCGTTTGGTGGCCTCTTGTCCCAGTCGACCGTGACGGGAGACATCATTGGCATGACCGCACCCAGATCCAAGAGCAAAGAATCCAATCGTGGTGTGATTATCTCCGTGCGCGGAAGCGTCGTGGACATACGATTCGATGCGCAGCTGCCGACCATTCACGCTTTGCTGCGCACGCAACAGGAAAATATCGTCTTCGAGGTGCTGGCTCAACTCGGCGCACATCGAGTGCGAGCAATCGCATTGACACCTACGCAAGGGCTCGCGCGCGGCATGACTGTGGAGGACACTGGCGGGCCGCTGTTGGCGCCGGTAGGCAAGACGATATTGTCACGCATGTTCGACGTGTTCGGTACCGCCATTGATCGCGGCGTCGCTCCGATCGATGTGCAGTGGCGCTCTGTACATCGCGCACCGCCGTCGCTCGCCCACCGGTCGACGCATTCAGAGATCTTCGAGACCGGCATCAAGGTCATCGATGTCCTGGTGCCGCTGGAGCGCGGCGGCAAAGCTGGCTTATTCGGTGGCGCGGGCGTCGGCAAGACCGTGCTGCTCACTGAAATGATTCACAACATGGTCGGCCAACATGCAGGCGTGAGCATCTTTTGCGGCATCGGCGAACGCTGCCGGGAAGGCGAGGAGCTCTATCGCGAGATGAAAGCAGCCAAAGTGCTGCAAAACATGGTGATGGTGTTCGGGCAAATGAACGAGCCGCCCGGCGCCCGTTTCCGCGTCGGCCATGCCGCACTGACGATGGCGGAATATTTTCGCGACGACGAGCATCGCGACGTCCTGTTGCTAATGGACAATATTTACCGCTTTATCCAGGCCGGCATGGAAGTGTCCGGGCTCATGGGGCAGATGCCCTCTCGTCTTGGCTATCAGCCTACCATGGGCACCGAGTTGTCGAGCTTGGAAGAACGGATTGCCAACACAGACACTGGCGCCATTACCTCCATTCAGGCGGTATACGTACCCGCTGACGATTTCACCGACCCGGCAGCGGTGCACACCTTCTCGCATCTGTCCGCGTCCATCGTCTTGTCGCGCAAACGCGCAAGCGAAGGCCTCTACCCGGCCATCGACCCACTTCAGTCCACCTCCAAGATGGCGACTCCCGGCATTGTCGGCGAGCGGCACTATGCCCTGGCGCAGGCCATCCGCCGCACGCTCGCGCAGTATGCGGATCTGAAGGACATCATCGCCATGCTCGGCCTCGAACAGCTGTCGCTGGAAGATCGCAAAGTAGTTGAGCGCGCTCGACGCCTGGAGCGCTTCCTCACACAACCTTTTTTCACGACCGAACAATTCACCGGCTTGACGGGCAAGAACGTGAGTCTCGCCGACGCGCTCGATGGCTGCGAACGCATCCTGCAAGACGAATTCAAAGACCTCCCCGAAAGCGCGCTTTACATGACAGGCAGTATCGCCGAAGTAAAGACTAAATATGCTACTGCGCAAGCGACGACCAAAGCCGCCAATGCGGCCAATCCAAGGACCACTGCAGGCGCACAAAACGCTGCTACCGCTAAAGCAATCCCGCATGAACCTTAAGCTACTCCTCCCCTTCAAGGTGTTCATGCAGCGAACCGATGTGTCGCGCGTCATCGCACAGACACGTGAGGGTTCGTTCGGGATCCTGCCACGGCGACTCGATTGCGTCGCCGCACTCGTGCCTGGCATTCTCATTTTCGAAACGCCCGCCGACGGAGAAGTGTTCGTGGCTGTCGACGAAGGGGTTTTGGTCAAGACCGGCCCGGATCTGCTGGTGTCCGTGCGACGCGCCCTGGCGGGTACCGATCTGGCGCAACTGCGTAATGCGGTGGAGCATGAGTTTCTGGTGCTCGATCAAGAAGAGCAGAGTGCGCGCCAAGTCATGGCGAAACTGGAAACCGGATTTATAAGACGCCTCGGCAACGTGCAGCATGGTTGACAAGCCGCCCGACGAAACACCGCTAGGCGCGATAGATTTCGCTGCGGAAATCGGCGCCAACGCTACACGCAAACTCAAAGCGCGGCGCAACACTACGCCGGGTCTGTGGCTCGGCCTCGGCATGATGGGGTTGATCGGCTGGTCTGTGGTCGTGCCGACCTTGCTTGGCACGGCCTTGGGTCTGTGGTTGGACGAGCACAACCCCGCTGGGCGCTCATGGACCCTTGCCCTGCTGGTGGCCGGGCTTTCGCTTGGTTGTCTGAATGCCTGGCGTTGGGTCGCCAAGGAAGATCAGGCCATGCGCGACGAGCAGGAAGACGGTCATGAATGACATACCCCACCTCGTCTTTGCCCTGCTGGCCGGTGTCGGCTTAGGCGCGATGTTCTTCGGCGGCCTGTGGTGGACGGTGCGGAAAAGTCTCGGCTGCCCGTCGCCGGCGCGGTGGATATCGGGGAGCCTGCTGCTGAGGATGAGCGCTGCTTTGAGTGGCTTTTACTTTGTCGGGCACGAACATTGGGCATATCTAGCGGCCTGCCTGCTGGGGTTCTTGTTTGCGCGGCTGGCCGTCACGTGGCTGACCGCGACGTCACAGGAACATTTGCCTTGCTCGTCACAGAAGGCCAGTCATGCGCCTTAGTCCAGACGATGTAATCTTGTGGCAGCACGGGTTTGTCAAACTCAACGCCACCATCGTCTTCACGTGGGGACTGATGTTCGCGCTGGTGCTCGGGTCCGCGCTCGTCACGCGCAGACTATCGACTGAGCTTGCGCGTTGGCGCTGGCAAAACTTGCTGGAAATCATCGTCAGCGGCATCGAGAACCAAATCGAGGAAGTCGGACTGCAGCATCCGCGCCGCTATATTGGCTTTCTCGGCACACTGTTTCTATTTGTCGCCTCGGCCAGTCTGTGCACGGTCCTCCCCGGCTACGAGCCGCCTACCGCATCGCTTTCGACCACCGTTGCGCTGGCGCTGTGCGTGTTCGTCGCCGTGCCTCTGTTTGGCATTGAAGAGCAGGGACTGAAGGTTTATCTCGCTTCCTACGTCGAGCCGACGGTGATCATGCTGCCGTTCAATATCATCAGCGAACTGTCACGCACCCTCGCCCTGGCAGTAAGACTGTTCGGCAACATGATGAGCGGAGCGATGATTATTGCCATTTTGCTGACCATCACTCCTTTTATTTTTCCTATCGTCATGACGGCGCTGGGACTACTCACCGGCATGGTACAGGCCTATATCTTCAGCATTCTAGCCGCGGTCTACATCGCGGCGGCGGCGCGCAGTCGCGGCTCCAAGCCAGAGAAGACAACGCAAGTCGTAACCTAATGCCATATCGACGCACACAAAGGAGCTCTCATGGATAGCATGACCAGCATTGCGGTCGCTTCAATTGTCATCGCCGGCGTCACGACCAGCTTCGGCTGCCTCGGGCCTGCGCTCGCCGAAGGACGAGCCGTTGCGACGGCACTTACCTCGCTGGCCCAGCAGCCCGATGCTTCCGCCACCATCACCCGCACCTTGTTCGTCGGTCTGGCGATGATCGAGTCCACGGCCATTTATTGCTTCGTAGTCTCAATGATCCTGATCTTCGCCAATCCCTTCTGGAATAGCGTCGTCTCCCACGCGGCGACGAAGTAAGCCATGCTCATCGATTGGTTCACCGTCGGCGCGCAAACACTCAACTTCCTCATCCTGGTGGCATTGTTGAAGCGCTTTCTTTACCAGCCCATTCTCCGCACCATCGACGCTCGCGAGACAGGTATCGCGGCGACTCTCGCGCAAGCCGCGGCGAAAATGGCTGAGGCGCAGCAGGAACGTGACGCATTCCAGCACAAAAACGAAGAGTTAGACCAACGGCGCGCCGCACTACTCAGCGCCGCAACCGAGGAAGTGAAGAACACACGCCAACGGCTCCTGGAAGAAGCACGTCGAGCCGCTGCTAGCTTGGGCGACAAGCTGCAGGATACGCTGATTCAGGACGCGCATCATTTGGCGCAATCCATTCGCCACAGCGCGCGCGACGAAGTGTTTGCCATTGCGCGCAAAGCGCTGAACGATCTCGCCACAACCAGTCTGGAAGAACGGATGACCGAGGTCTTCACGCACCGCCTGCGTGAGATGGACGTCACCACTCAGGCGAGTCTCGGCGCGGCGCTCAAGGCCACTGCTGAACCAGCCCTGCTACGCAGCGCCTTCGCGCTTTCCGTTGGTCAACAAACGAACATCCAAACGGCGCTCAACGAAATATTTGCGATCGAAGTCCGCCTGCGTTTCGACACCGCCCCCGACCTGGTCAGTGGGATCGAATTGAGCGCGCAGGGACAAAAAATCGTATGGAGTATCGCGGGCTATCTCTCCGCCCTGGGAGAAAGCGTCGACAAAATTATTGAGCAACGTGCCAGGGCGCAAGCCAAATCTGTCGTCCAGGACCTATCTCATACCGTCGCGCTGCAGACCGAAACCGCCCATCAATGAACGGCGAAGCCGAGAGTCTGCGCAGCGTGTTCGACGGCGTGTTCAGCGCGCTGCGCGATGCACGCGAAGGCTTTACGCCGCAGATTACGCTGCACGAAGTTGGCACGGTCACCCGCGTTGCCACCGGCATCGCTACGGTCCGTGGCCTGCCCGGTGTCGGATTCGAGGAACTGCTCGAATTTCCCGACGGTGTTTTCGGCATCGCCTTCAACCTCGACGAAGAGGACATCGGCGTGGTGCTGCTCGGCGAATACTGGTTGGTGCGTGCCGGCGACGAAGTCCGTCGTACGGGACGGGTGATGGACGTGGCGGTGGGAGACGGACTGCTCGGGCGTGTGATTGACCCGCTAGGTCGAGCGCTGGATGATGCTGGACCGGTGGTCACTGGCGCGCGTCTGCCCATCGAACGCCCGGCCCCCGCCATCATGGATCGTGCGCCCGTTACGGTGCCGCTCCAGACCGGATTGATTGTCGTCGATGCGCTGATCCCCATCGGGCGCGGCCAGCGTGAGTTGATCCTCGGCGATCGGCAAACGGGCAAGACTGCGATTGCCATCGACACCATTCTGAATCAGCGCGGCAAGAACGTACTGTGTATCTACTGCGCTATCGGCCAGCGCGCTTCCGCCGTGGCGAAGGCCGTGGCCAACCTGCGGGCGAAAGGCGCGATGGAATATACCGTGGTCGTTGTCACCGAGGGCAACGATCCGCCTGGGCTCGCCTATATCGCGCCGTATGTCGCGACCAGCATAGCGGAGCATTTCATGGAAGCCAGTCGCGATGTGCTGATCGTATATGACGATCTCACCCACCACGCACGCGCCTATCGCGAGCTGTCGCTGCTGCTGCGCCGGCCGCCGGGCCGCGAGGCGTTTCCCGGTGACATCTTCTACATTCATTCGCGGTTGCTCGAGCGTGCGACCCATCTCAGTGACGAACGCGGTAGCGGCTCCCTCACTGCCCTGCCTATCATCGAGACCGAAGCGCAGGACATTTCTGCCTACATACCGACCAACCTCATTTCAATCACGGATGGCCAGATCTATCTTTCGCCCGCGTTGTTCGAACTCGGTGTGCTACCAGCGATCGATGTCGGCAAATCAGTATCGCGCGTCGGCGGCAAGGCGCAGCGGGCAGCCTACCGTGCGGTAACCGGCGACCTCAAACTTGCCTACGCGCAATTCGAGGAGCTCGAAGCCTTCTCGCGCTTCGGTGCGCGCCTCGATGCGAATACAATCGCGAGCGTCGAGCATGGCCGACGCATCCGCGCCTGTCTCAAGCAGGCAGAGAATGCGCCGGTGGCGGTGCCGGCCCAAATCGCCGTGCTGCTGGCCTTGAGCGCGGCACTGTTCGACCACGTGCCACTTGAGCGAATGGCGGACGCCGAACAAGTGGTGCAGGCGTCCGCCGCGAACATTCCGGCAGAAGTCAGTGCACGACTCGAAACGGCCGACAAGCTGAGCAATGAGGATCGCGAGATCATCGTCGCCTTGGCCCGCCGGGCCCTCGCGCCTTTCCAAGCCATGCAAACCTCGGCGGCACGAGCCGATCCGCCAGCATGAGCGATAGCACCGCGAGCCTGAGACGCAAGCTCAGAAGCGCGGCTGATCTTCAATCCGTCGTTCGTACAATGAAGGCGCTGACAGCGTCGAGCATCGGGCAATACGAACGCTCCGCCAACGCCTTGGCTGATTACAACAAAACGGTGGAGCTTGGGCTGGGCGCATGCTTCAGAGCTACCGCGCCGGCCACACTAAAATCGATGCGGCGCATAGGACAAGGCGCGGCG
>JAYWAC010000058.1:0-6874 GCA_043782755.1 Pseudomonadota bacterium
TTACGCCGAAGCGGTAGAGCCTGTGCGCAGTCTCGCTTCTCGTGATCACTGACCTGGCCAGGGACTTCAGCGAGCCCTTGATCGAGGCGGTCACCGACGCTCTCGCGCAGTCATGGGAATATTGTGTTGCCCGACCGTGTTCACGACGAGGAAAGTATCAGAATCAAGCATGTAGGTCGAGCATAGAGCAGGCAACGAGCACCTTACCGCGCTCTGAATCGCGGACGAATACGGACATCGGCGCAGGCCGCTATGTTGTGCAGGAATGTCGATGATCGACATGCGGCAACCTGCGGGCCGCAATTCGGTCCAGCGCCATGGTTACAACAGCGATGCCAGCCCGAGAAAGCGCAGCGCTGCCCCAGACGTCGACTCACTGCCGCAGCTCGTGCTGCCATTGAGGAATCGAGCAAGTTCGGCCTGCTGTACGACGTAGGGATAATCCGTCCCCGCCATCACCTGTCCGGGCGCAAAGTGCGTGGCAAGGTAATCCAGATATTCCACGTCATAGACCAGGCTGTCGTAGAAGCAGCGTGCGGCATAGTGATGCGGAGCATGGGGCAGCAGTCCGTTGAACCCCTCGCTGCTCAACCAGCCCTGTTTGAGCCGATGGGTGAGTGGTATCACCGCACCACCGCCGTGGCTGAAACCGATGCGCAGTTGCGGGTGACGCTCAAGTACACCGGCACGGATCAAGTGCATGGCGGCGAGTCCGGTATCGAGCGGGAAGGCGGCCAAGGGCACGAGATCGGGAAAGTCCTTCAGCCGCTCGGCACCGATGGGATGCAACGCGTGCACGAACAGCGCCATGCCCAGCCGTTCGCATTCGGCATAGAAGCTCTCGAAGCGTGCATCGCCGGGCAACACACCGTTGATATTGCTGCCGACCTGGATACCTTTGAAACCGTCCGCCTGCAAACGTGCAAGCTCGCGGGTGGCCAGCGCCACATCCTGCAATGGCACCATGCCGAGGCCATGAAAGCGTGCTGGCGCGCGCGCCACCATCTCGGCAATCTGGTGATTCACATAGCGCGCGAGATCGAGTCCATCGTCCGGCGTGAACCAATAGGACAGCAGTTCCGGCATGGGTGACAAGGCTTGCGCGGCGATGCCATCACGATCCATGTCTTCGAGGCGACGCGTCACATTCCATGAACGCGCGTCGAGTTCGCGAAAGGCTTTGCCGGCGAATTCGATCACGCCATGGTCGGCATCGCGCAGACACATGCAGGGCCAGCGCGGATTGCTGGCGGGCGAAGGATGCACAGGAAACTGGGCCGGCACGACGTGCGTATGCACATCGATTACACCGGCAGTGGCGTTCACCATGCTCACAGCATCGTGCTGCCGCCGTTGACGCTGATCACCTGGCCGGTGACGAAGCTCGCTTCATCGGTAGCGAGATAGGCGACCATCGAGGCCACTTCTTCCATGCGCCCCGGTCGCCCCATCGGAATCACGTCGTTGAACTGCATCACCCACGGATCGTTCTTCGCGATCAGCTGCTCGACCATCGGCGTCGCGACCATGCAGGGCGCGACCGTATTGACCGTGATGTTACGCGTCGCGAATTCGCGCGCGAGACCGGTGGTCAGGCCGTGCATGCCGCCCTTGGCGGCGTTATAGGCGGCGTGTTCCGGCAAGCCATTGCGCACCGAGTCGGCGCCGATATTGATGATGCGGCCACCGCCCTGCGCCAGCATCAAGGGCAGCACGGCATGACAGCACCACAGGACAGTCCACAGATTACGGTCTATGGTCTGTCGCAAGGTCTCGGCCGTGTGTTCGAGGAAGGGGCGAATCACGCCGCCGCCGGCGTTATTGACCAGAATGTCGATGCGGCCGAACAGCGCCTGGGTCAACGCCATCATGTCGCGCACCGTCTGCTCATCGCTCAAGTCGCCGACGAAAGCCGTGGCATTGCCCGGCAATTGCGTGGCCGCCTGTTCGGCACCGGCGGCGATATCTGCCACGCACACCCGCGCGCCTTCGGCGGCGAGTCGCTCTGCGATCACATAGCCAATGCCACCGGCGGCGCCGGTGACAATCGCGGTCTTACCCTTCAGATCCTGCATGATGATCGGGTTCGCTCTCGTGTCTATCTTGCTTCGATGGCGCCGCCCCTGCCGAACTCGGCCTGCGGCGTCGCCCCCCAATAGTCTATCGATTCCAGCGCCAGAGGCAGACGTCGCGGCGGTCGTGGATCAAGCTCCGGGAATTCCTCCATGCCGAAACTGTATTCCAAGGTCGTGCCATCGGGGTCGAGGAAATACAGAAAAACAGATTCCGAAGGCGGATGACGGCCCGGCCCGAAGACTACCGGCGCGTCGAACTTGCGCGCACGATGCAGCGCGCGGCCGATGTCGTCGATATCGGTGACCATGAAATTAACGTGATGCAGACGGTTACTGTCCGACTTGCTCAAGCCGAGAGAGTGATGCAAGGGATTGGGAAAGCAACGCATGAAGGTCACCGTGCCATCGATGCGATCGGAAATGCGGTAGTTCAGCGCATCGCTAAAGAACTGCTCGGTGACCTCATAGTTCTTGGCACCGAGCACTACGTGTCCCACACGCAGGATGCGCGTGACGGTCGGTGTATAGGGCGTCGCAGCGTCGGCCATCCGTCCACAGTATTCAAAGATTGCGCCAGTATTGGGCTCGGTGATCTGGAAAGCCTCGTCGAGACCGAGCGACGCACAGTAATCGGCGTCCATGATGTGAACCGCGATAGCGAGTCGTGCGAAATGACAACGCAGTCGCGCGAGGTCCTCCAACGTTTCCATTTCCCAGGCCACGCGCCGCAGGCCGGCCAGTGGTGCTTCATGCAGGATCACATCGTGATGGTGCGCGCTGCAGCGATACAGATGCTCGCCGTCACCGACCGAGCCGGCCGCTTGCAGGCCGAGCATGTCCTGATAAAAACGATCGGAGCGCGCATGGTCGGTGACGTTGAGCGCGACATAGGCGAGTCGACGGTAACGAAAATCGAGCGACATGAAGCGACCCTCAGGGAATGATGCTGACCTTGCCCTGATCGCGGATGTCATCCTGATCGAGGAAAGTCTTCTTGGACAGGATGCGCAGTTGCTCGCCCACGCGCGTCAGATCGTAAATGTGATGACCGAAGAAAGTATCGGTCTTGCCAAGCTTGCTGCGCCAGGTCACGTAGTTGGAGGTCACCGCGAAACGCGTGGCATCACCGCCCAGCAGGCGCACATTGCTGACCATGCGTCGGCAACGCGAATGGGGAAACTCGGCGTGGGCGGTGCGCTTGTTCAGCCGTTTCACACGCTCGCACAGGCGATGGTAGTCGTCGGCCACATAGAACAAAGTGGTGGTCGGATCAGCATCGTCCTCGGCACCGGCCGGCGGAATGAAATAGCGCGCACCTTCGACGAACAAGGCCAGCCATGCATCGAGCTGCCAGTGGTCGAGCAGCGCCGCCTCGAGATAGAGGAAATCCTCCAGTTCAGCACGGGTCGCAGGTCCACTCATGCCGGCTGCTCGACGACGCGTCGATGCCACTCACGCCAGAAGGCGCGCATCTGCGCTTCGTCGTCGACCTGCGGTTCGTCGCTGAGATAACCTTTGGAGATATCGTTCCAACCAGCGCCGCTCAGGCTGCCGTAGCCGCGCTGACAGAGCGCGAGCGCCTCGCAATCATCTGGCGTGGCGAAACCGCCGGGCCCCAGGAATTCCAGAAAATTGAACAAACGCAGTTCGCGCATCGTCGCAGATTCCTCGCGCGGCGCCAGTGCCCAGGCGTTGACGGTCTGCTTGTCGGGCGCCTCGGGAAAAAAGGTACGCAGGGTGATGGCCATGATGTCGTTGATGACGAGATTCGGAAAGATCAGCAGATTGCGATTGGTGGTCGCCATGCGCTCGGCGCGTTCGAGACCGAAGCGTTCGACTAGACGGGCCTTGATGGCCACGACTTCCTTGCTCGCGTCCTCACCCCAGGCCGGCACCGATTGCGCGACGGGGCGTCCCCAGGGCGCGGTGTATTGCACCACCGCGTGACCATTGCCGAGATCGAAAGCGCGGCCCTTGATCGCGACTTCCACCAGTGAGCCGGGCTTGGATTTCACATAGTCGAAATAACTGACGTGGGTCGGCAGGCCGTGATAGCCGTCGAAGCTGTTCTCGCATAACAGCTTCCAGTTGGCATCGAAGCCGTATTGCTGCGTGCCGCCCACGATCTCCATGGCGGTCTCGCTTTGATCGAACACCAGATCGATGTATTCAATCGCGCCGCCCAGATAAGTCTTCAAATCCACGCCCGGGGCTTGGAAGTGGGCGAAGTAGAGGCCGCGGTATTGTTCGAGACGCGGCACGCGGACGAGATCATGCATGCCGTCCTGACGGGTGCCGGGACCATAGGCTTCGTCACCGGGCCGATTGATCAGCTTGCCGGTCAGATCGAAGGCCCAGGAGTGGTAGAAGCAGCGGAACATCGCGCCGTTGCCGGCCGCCTCGCGACATACCAAGGCACCGCGATGAGGACAGGTGTTGAAGAAGCAGCGCACCGTGCCGTCTTTGCCGCGCGTGAAGATCACATCGCGACCGGCGACCTTGCGGGTGAGGAAATCGCCGGCCTGGGCGATCTCCGATTCATGGCCGACATACAGCCAGCTGTTGGCGAAGATCGCGGCCCGTTCACGGGCCAGGATCTCGGGGTCGGTGAAGGCGCGGCGGGCGACGCGGAATACGCCGCGGCCACGGTCGTCCTCAAGCAGAGATGGTGGGTGTGCGGTCACGGCGACGTCCCCTGGTAAAAACCGTATGCTTGGTTTGTTTATGGAAGCTACAGGGAAAGCGTAGCGATGTAAACGCGATAAATAGGCATTAACAGGCGAGGCTGGCAAGGCCTTCCAGACCGGTTACACTGTTTGTCTAGTGTCCCAGCACAAACAGTAAGCGCATGTCCGTAGCGAGTAGCGAATCCCTCTCCCGCGTGCCGCAAGCCGAAAGATCGGCACGCATGCAGCGGCGCCTGGCGCAGGCTGCGTACGAGGTCATACGGGACAACGGCTATGTGAACTTTCGCACCGCCGCTGTGGCGCGCGCCGCCGGCGTCTCGCAGGGCGCACAACTGCACCACTTTCCGACCAAGAACTCGCTGGCCGAGGCCGCCATCGAATACGCCTGGTCGCAGGCCACCGACGATTCGCTGGCACGCATCGCTGCCTTCAACGCCGAGGACGACATCGTCGCGGCGCTCATGGCCGACAGCCAGGCCTTCTTCTTCTCGGACTATTTCCGCGTCGCGCTCGACATCCTCATGGCGGGCGGCAACGACGTCGCGCTGCGCGAATCGCTGGTCGCGAGCACGCTCGCCCATCGCAGCCGCGTCGAACGACGGTGGCTGGAGAAGCTGGTCGAACAGGGCTGGAAGCTGCCCGATGCCGACGACGTGTTGGCACTCAGCATGAGCGTGGCGCGCGGTTTCGCGGTGCGCGCGCTGGTCGAGCCCGGTCGCGAGCGTTTCGATCGCCTGTGCCTGCGCTGGGTGGCGATCCTGCGCAGCGCAGGGTTGGGTCCGACCGCCAAGCTGCGGCGCACGCCGGCGTCTCGTGCACGCTGAAGACCACACCATGGCCGCCACCGACTTCATCCGTACTCTTACTTTCGACGCGCAGCACAAAACGCGCGAACACTATCAATAACAGCAGACGTTCGAGACCGAACGTCACAGGGGAGAACAGCGATGGGACTCAGCTTCGAACAGATCAAGGCCGCTTATGCAAAGGAAGCGGCGCACGCCGCCAAGGTCTACACCAAGGAAGAAATTCCGATGTCCTGGGATCTCATCACGCCGGAGTGGTTGACCGATATTTTAATCGGCACAGGCAAGCCTGAGCGCGTGACCGGCTTTCGTCTCGACGAGAAAGACGAAGGCACCGCCAGCCGTCGCCGCATCTTTCTCGAATACAACGAGGCCGGGCGCGCCGCTGGTCTGCCGGCCACGGTGTTCGGCAAGTCCACCCAACATCTCGAGAACCGTTTCATCATCGGCATGAATGGCGGCATCGAAGCGGAGGTCACGTTCTTCCAGGTGGTGCGTCCCAAGCTCGACATCGAAGCGCCCTGGTGTTTGCACGCACGCTTCAATCCACAGTCCTTGAACTCCATCGTCATCATGCGCGACATCGCTGCGGAAGTGGAATTCTGCAACTACTCGACGCCGATGACGCTGGAACTCGCGCGCAGCCAGATGCGCGTACTGTCCTCGGTGCACGCCGCCTATTACGAGAGCCCGGAACTGAACACTACGCTCGCGCCGTGGAATACCTGGGAAGACTATTTCGCGATTACCGCCAAGGAAGCCGGTTTTGAGCAGGCCTGCCAACGCGGTTTCACGCAAGCGCGGGACGTCATTCCTGCCGCGCTGTTCAAGCATGAAAAGGAAATCTGGCCGGCGACAGTCGACGCCATCGCGTTGCATAGCAAGCTGCCGCGCATGCTGGTGCACTCCGACGTGCATCTCAAGAACTGGTATGTAGCGGCGCCCGATCGCATGGGACTCACCGACTGGCAGTGCTCATGCAAAGGACATTGGAGTCGCGATCTGTCCTATGGCATCTCGACCGCGCTGAGCGTCGAGCAACGTCGTGCCTGGGAAAAGGATCTGCTCAAGTACTACCTCGAACTCATGCACGAGAAGGGCGTGCCGACCATCAACTTCGACGACGCCTGGCTCGCCTATCGCGCGCAGATGTTTGGCGCCCTCGCCTGGTGGACCGGCACCCTCGGTCAGCCGCCGGAAGCACCGGCCATGCAACCACGCGCAGCCAGCCTGACCTTCATTGAACGCATGGCAAACGCGGTTCACGATCTCGACTCGCTGGCGGCGGTCGCGACCTCGAAGGAGC
>JAYWAC010000059.1:0-18165 GCA_043782755.1 Pseudomonadota bacterium
TAGACAACGTTGAGCAAGGGGTGGTCGAGGGTCAGCAGATCGGGAAATACGCGTTCGAGATGCGCGCGCACCACCGTGCACAGCCAGCCGCCAAGCGTCGCACCGAGCCCATTGCCCAGCAGGTCGGTGAGCGAGGTCTGCCGCACCGCGATGAACAACTGACTGGTTTCCACGCAGGCGCTGACCAAGGTGCCGAACAATGCGGCTGTCAACACGGGCCGCCCCTTGTCGGGTGCGCGGGCAAGCACGAACAGATAACCGACGGGCATGAAGAACAAGATATTGGCCGGCACGTCGTGCCAGTCGCTCCACCAAGCCACCCGCCACACCGTCGGCCAAGCAAATTCCATCGGCGACAAGGTCAACACCGCCACGAACACCAGGGCATAGATGAGGACGGCGCGCTCGACGAGGCGTTCGTGATTTAGCAGGGACACGGAGATGGCGGTAAGTCAGCAGGAGAATGAATAGAGTGTATCGGACTGCTTGCGGGCGAGCATGAGGGCGACAGCGAAAGTCAGCACTCGAATTTGAATTCTCTGCGGGCTTTCTATCTGCTACGACTCCATGCCTTTGTGGGTCAGACTTCAGTCTGACACTCGCTCAGTCTCAATCGCCTTGGTAGTTTATGAATGTCAGACTAAAGTCTGACCCACAGGGACAAGATCGATATTGCTGTCGGCGCGTAATTTCGCTCAGTGCCACGACCTAGGATGACTTCAATCCGCCCCCGCTCTCCCCGCCACATCCTGATTCTCCTCGCGCAACTGCTCGACCATCTTGTGCTCGAATTCTTCGACTTCGCTCTCTATCTCGACTTGCTTAATGCCGGTGAAGGGCTCCTTCTGCAACAGCGTGGACCAGCGCGACTTATGTTTGTATTTCTCCAGGATCTCGCGATTGGTTTGATAGAGCGCGAGATTCTTCTGATCCGCATCAGCGAGTTCGGTCTTGGTCCTCGCCAGATCGCTTTGCAACTGGCTGCGTTCGGCCTCGGTCTGCTGCAATGTGGCGGCGGTCTCTTTGTATTTGGCGACCACGTCCTTCAAACGCTCGGTGAGCTGCGTATTGCGCTCTTTGGCCTGCGCCAGGCTGCTATTGCCCTGTTCGACTTCCTTGGCGCGCGCCGCCACTTCCGCCACATGTTCAGTGGCTTCGATCTTGGCGCGCTTCAGTTGTTGATCAAGCCCCGCGTTGTTGGCTTTCAATTTGGCGTTGTCCAGTTCCAGTTGCTGCTTCTGCTCGTTCAATTGTTTCAACAAGCCTTGCGCACGGGCCATCGCCGCCTGGGCATTGGCCTGCGCGTTTGCGCCTTCGGCCAACGCGCCGGTGCTGCCGAGCATCAGCGCCACGACCAATAGACCACTCAACCGCATCGCTTTAGAACTTCGCATTGAGGTCGACCTGCAAGGTGTCGATCGCGAGCGGTGGGCCGTCTATTTCATCGCTGGACAGATAGCGCACCTGCAGCCAGGTATTACGCGCCAGGCCATATTTGCCGCCGATTATCCAACCCTTGGCGTCGGTGCCACCGAGGTGGAAATCGGAATCGGTGAAGGCATCCAACACCGCGTCGCGTTGCAAGTAGCGATAGCTAGCCGAGACCTGCCAGTCGCGGAACTTGGTGACCTGGGGCCAACCGCCGACCACTTCGAACAGCCAGCCGAGGGTGCGCTCCTTGATGGGATAAAGATAGGTCACACCACCGGTGCGTTTGTTGATCTCATTGCGATCGAAGCCGAGGTTCTTCACCACGTCGCCCTTGAAGATCACGTGATAGGGCGCGAGGTAGGCCAGATCAAGAGACGCGGTCACGTCGAGCAGACGGTAGTCCGAGGCCAGTGCGAACAATTGATCGTTGGCGCCGCCATCGAGGTTAGGGTCGTTGGCGATGTTGTAGAGCAGATTGCCTTTCTGTAGGAAGGGTGGCTGCGTACTATTGCGCAGCGTGCTGCCGAGCGCGTTCTTCTTGCCAACGATGTGGATGTAATCGTAATAGGCACTCGCGACTTGCAGCTTGTTCTGATTCTCGAACTCCCAGCCGACGCCCACCTGACCACCCGCCAGCCATTTATCCTGCGACGAGAAGTCGACCTGCTGTAGCGGGAATAGTCCAAGCGTGGCGAACACCGAACGCCCTGCGCCGCCCGCAACTTCCAGACCGTCCTCCTGGCCTATCGCGTGACGCAGACTCAAGGCCGCCCCGTCGAAGTTCAGATCTTCATCCCACACCAGATCGGTCGACACCCAGGGATTGGCGATACGTCCGGCAGTGAAACTCAGTTCCGATGCCAGCCAGTGCGGCGACTGCTCGGCCGGCAGATCGTAGCGCAGGCTCGCGCGATCGAGTTGAATGCTGAAGCGCTGACCACCGTTGCCCAGAGTCTGGTTGGTCGACACCGGGTTCAGTTGATTGCCGGTCGCGACGCGGGCGTCGAAAGTCCAGCGATCGGTAATGGCGGCCTTCAAGTCTAGACGCACACGCTCTCGCCAGCGATTGTTATCGTCGGAGGTATTTAAGAAAGCGCGCGCACCGGCCTGACTGATACCGCCAGCGGCGTTGACGCGTGGAATATCGAAATAGAGATTGCTCGCGCTCAGCGTATCGGCATTGTCCCGGCCGTACTGGTTGAACTCGTTGCGCACCCGCGCGTCGCCCGAGATTTTGATGCGGTTGATCCACTCCGGCAACGCGTCGGGTGTGCCCCAGCGTTCCTGCTTAGCCTTCTGTGCAACATCGGTCAACACATCGTCGCGCAGCTCGGCGCGCACCTGGTCGCGGATCTCCTTCTTCACGAACTCCGGCACATAGGCGACGCGCGTGACCTTGCTCTCCGCCGCCGGTGCGCCGACCAGTTTCGTTTCCTCGGCGGCCGGTGCAGCTTCAGCCACTTGCGCCTTGGTCTGGATGGCGGCGTCCGTTTCAGCCTTCTTGATGAGGTTCTGCGCCGCTTCCTCGTTCAACACACCTTGCTTGAGCAAGGCATCGACGAGGTTGATGACGGTGTTCTTCAGTTCCAGCAGTTGCTGCTGTTCATCGGCGCACACCGGCAGCGTGTTCGCGAGCAGCACGGAGCCCAGCAGGCTATGGATGATGCGTTTGTTCAAAACTGTTCTCGTCGGTCAATACTTAAAATTTGGACTAGCGCGAAACGATGCGCAGCTTTACCGGCTGCGGCATGTCTTGTGGTGGAGAATCCTTGAGATGCAGGCCGGACAAGGTCTTGCGCAACGCGTCGTCGCGCGCGCTGTTACCGGTAGAATCGAGCAACTCGAAGCGCTCGACGTGACCATCGGCGGCGACCCATAGCTTGACCACCACGGCGTATTTGTCGCCGCGCGCAGCGTCGTTGTCGGCGAGTAGATTCTGTAACTCACGCTGCAAGGCGCCGGCATACCAGCGATTGCGATCGCCACCGCCGATGAGACCACGCCCCCCCTTCTTACCGCGCAGACCGAAACCATCACTCCCCGCACCGCCTTCCGCATCGAGACCGAGTTCGTCACCGGGCATCGCGTCGTCGGCCGGCGCATCATCAGCTACCGGTTCCGGTTCGGGCTTGGGTTCTTCGATGACTTGTTCTGGCGGCGGTGGCTCTTCCATCTTCGGTGGCGGTGGTGGCGGCGGCGGTGGCTGTACCAGGGAGATTTCCTGCACCTTGGGTGGCTCGGGCGCCTGGGTGCCGCCGAGCCCAGCGACCGCGAAATAAGCCGCGATACCGATCAGCAGCAACACCACGCCACCCCATAGCACGGGCCCATAGCGATGCTGAAAGGTTTCCTGCTCCTCGTTCATGTGCGGTGACGCGCCCATGCGCCCTACTTCACCAGCTTCTGGGTGACGAGCCCGATCTGCGTGATGCCAACGCGGCCGGTCAGATCGAGCACGTTCATCACGAGCTGGTACTGCACGGTCGAGTCGCCCTTGATCACCACCGGTAATTTCGGGTCGGCCGCGTATAAAGACGCGAGACGACTCTCAAGCTCAGGCAGCGTGACCGGATAGGTATCGAGAAAAATATTGCCTTCGGCGGTGATCGTGACGGCCTTGGTCTTGGGCACCGCCAGTGAAGCCGCGCTGCTGGCCTGGGGCAGATTGACCTTCACGCCCTGCACCGAGGCGGTGGTCATGATGATGAAGATCAACAACAGCACGAAGGTGAGATCCACCATCGGCGTGATATTGATGGTGTCGTAAGGTTCGCTATCGCCTTTGATTTCCGCAGACATGCTCGTCGCTCCGCTTCGGCTCTAATTTCAGGCGCCGTGCACTTCGTTGACCTTGGCGATGAATTCGTCGCCAAAGACCTGCATGTCCGCGCTCAGCTCCTTGGCTTTCACGCTCAGGTAGTTGTAGCCAAACAGTGCGGGGATCGCGACGCCTAGACCGGCCACGGTCGCGAGCAAGGCAGCAGCCATGCCGGGTGCGATGGCGGCGATATTGATGTCGCCGGTCTCGGCGATGGTAGCGAAGGTCACCATCACGCCGACCACCGTGCCAAGCAGCCCAATGAAGGGCCCGCCGGAGATCGCAATGGTCAGCAACACCAGCAAACTGTTGAGCCGTTGCTGCTCACGCACCGCTGTCGCATCCAAGGTCGCCTTGATGGCGTTCAGGGATTTATCGGTCAAGCCCGCCGCTGCCCCGACCGTTGACGTCAATCGAGCTTGAACCTGTTCGATGCCCTGCTGATAAATCTTGAACAGCGGCGAATCACCGAAACTTCGCGTGCCTTGCACCAGCCCATCCAATGACGCATCGCTTGCCGCCGTCTGGCGGCGATAGGCAGACAGGAATTTGTCGGTCGCGCGTCGTGCACGGCTGAGGTAGATGGCCTTCAAGAACATCACCATCACCGCAATCGCGGCCATCACCACGCACACACCGATTACCGATTGCTCGACGATCGCCTCCTTGCGGCCGAACACGTTTTGAATGATGACGCCGAAGTGACTGGTGGTCTTGGCCCCGCCCTCGGCGACCGCGCTATCGGCGCTTTCGTCAGCGCCATAGCTGACGACCTTGTCATTGCGCTCGCCTTCGGTCGCGGCCTGGGCGGCGAAGAAATCGGCGCTGCGCGCGTTACCATAAATCTTGAGTTCGTCGATTTGCATGGCGAGCGCGCCCTTGCCATCGATACCGGCGCCGATGGCAATCGCACCACTCATCTCGCTGATGGTCACCGGCGCCGCACCCACCACTGCGCCGTTGACGAACAATTGAATTTGGCCACTGCCCAAGGCCACCGCGACATGGAGCCACTGCCCCGCCACTATCGGCGTGGCGCTGGTGACAGTGGCAGCGCCGAGACTCGCTGTCATGCGATCGCCGACCAGCTTCACGCTCAAGCGTTGCGCGCCCTGACCACGGTCAAGCAGATAGCCACCGGCCGGCGGCAAGGTCTCGAACTTCACCCACAGACTGGCCGACCAGCCTTTGTCAGCGGACACCTTCAACTGCGGCGCATCGGCGATCGTGATGGCGTCGGTGCCGGATAACATTCCGCCCATGCCCAGCAGCGACAGGGGATTGGGCACCACGGCGCCTAAAGTCGGCGTCGAGGCGACAGCGGCACCCGAAGTCGCGGCGCCATAGGCCGTGCTGTCGCTCACCACGCCATCCTGACCGCCGAAATGAAAGACCGCCGTGGTGTCGACATCGTAGGTCGCAGCAGCGTCGTCAGCCTTGGGCGCGGCCTGATTGCCGAAGTAGAGATAGAACTTGTTGTCGTTGGCCTGCGGCTTCAACACCGGCAACTTCACCCACACCAGCGCGATCTGCGCAGCGGCGTCGAACTTCTCGACGTGATATTTGAGCGGCGTCTTGTCGTCACCCGCCACGAAGCGGAAATCTGCGCCGCCATCCTTGACGTTCAAGAACAAGGGAAAGTTGCCACCATGCAGACGCAGCAACACCGGCACGTCGTGCAGTTCCGACTGGATATCGACACCCGCCGGCGTGGTGTTGACGGTGATGGCCTTGCGAGAAGTCCAATCCGGGTTCCACCACGCCATGGCGGAGGAACTGAAAACGAGAACAGCTAACGCGACAAGTGCGGTGCGTATCGACACGGCGTTTCGATCCAAGGTTGGCGGCTTGCGCCGTGGGATGTTGGAAAGGGAGTCTATTGCGGGGATGTGACGTTCAAATGACAGAACAAACTCTTAACGGTCATCTTGTGCTTCTAAAACGTCATGGGTGTAGATCTAAAACTGGTCACCTGATGAGCACGGAGTTTGGATTCTCTGCGGACTTTCTCTCGGTCTATTACTACGCCTCTATTGCTTTGTGGGTCAGACTGAAGTCTGACACTCGATCAGCCCCAATAGGCTCAGCAGTTTGTGAATGTCAGACTGAAGTCTGACCCACAAGGGTAAGCTCGGGGAGCGACGCTGCACGAAGATGCCCACAAGGCTGGTCAGAAAAACCTCAGAATTCCATGCCGACAGAAAAATGCACGCGCTGATCGCCAGCCTTCACCCGTTCGCCGTTGCGCAAAGGATAGGCCCAGGTCAGCATGGCCTGTAGATGCTGGGCAGCTTCGAGGCGCAGGCCGAGACCCGTGCTCCACAACATGCCGCTGGATTTGCTGCCGGGTAAGGGCGACTTGGTGAACAATTCGGCCGCATCGGTGAAGGCCAGCAATTGCAGGTTCTGTAGTCGCGCGGGATAGAAATGCGACAGATTGGCTGAACGCAATTCGAGCGTGGTCGCGACTGCGTTGTCGCCCAGACGCTCGGCTTCGAGATAACCGCGTACGTCGTCGATACCGCCAGCGGCGAATTGTTCGTTGGTAATCAGCGGCGAACCGGCGACCTGGCCCATCAAGCGCGCAAATACCGCTGCACCGCCCCACACCGGCTGCAGGTGATCGGCCGAAACGTGCAGAAAGGCGAAGTTGGGCTTCGCTTTGAATCGCTTGCGTTCGAATTCCTTCTGCGTGTTGCCGAGACCATCGAGCCCAAAATTGAAGGCCACCTCGACGTGGCTCAAGGCGTCGTTGCGCCAGGCATAGGTGCCGCTATAGGTCGCGGAGAATTTGAGATAGGAAATCGGCGTGACCACCGCGCCGGCGTCGCGAAAGCCGATTTCCTCGTCGAAGTCCTTGTAGTCCGCGCCCAGCGACAGGCTGTGGTAAACGCGGTCGAACCCTTGTAAGGGGATAATGTAACGGGCGCCGCTGATGGTGCCGGCGCCGATCACGCCTAGCGTGCCGATAGTCGCGACATTGGTACTCGAATGCACGGTGTAGAGCGCCAGCAGGTGATCGGAATTCTCAAAGCGCCACAGATAATTGCCAGAGAACACCTCGACTTCGTCCGGTGCCTCGGGCGACACTTGGTAGGCGATACCGATGCTGTGTTCGCGCTGCCAGAGATTGTCGTAGTGAAGGGCAGCGTTCAGTCGTATATGCGAAGTATCGGCGCTGTAGCGATCATTCATTTCCAGGCTGCCGTGCAGAGGCAGCGTGTCCTTGACCTTGAGTTCGACATCGAGCTTGCCCGGCGTGCGACCAGGCTTTAGCACCGGCGTGATGCTGCGGTCCGGCGACATCTGCGACAACACTGCCAGCTCACGTTGCACCTGGCTGAGATTCGGCACCTGACCCGCCGCCAGCGAGGGCAGCTTGCTCTTGATGCGTCCGAGCGAGAAATAGCGCGAGCCCGTGACGCGCATTTGCCCGACCCGCCCCTCGGTGACCCGAAGGCGCACCACGTCGTTGTTGACGTCTTGCTCGGGAATATCGACGAATACGCTGCCGAAGCCGCGCTCGTGATAGAGCGTCTCAAGTTGCTGCTGGGCTTGGTTGACATCCTCAATGGATTTCTTGGGACCGAGAAAGCCATACACCGCGCGCTCGACATCCTCGGTCGGCAGCATGGTGTTGCCTTCGATATCGAAGGCCATGATGTCGAAGGTCGCTTCGTGATGCGACGTCGCGCTGTCGCCCGACTCGCTCGCAACAGCATCCGGCGCGACCGCCAATGCGCTCGATGCCGCGCCCAACGCGAGCGTCAATGCGCACATGCACGCGAAAATGTTTCTCGACATCACCTGCCTTGATCGAAGCTGCTGTAAGCCGGTAGAAGCTGCGTGCGTAACAGCACCGCCATCCATAGTGAATGTGCGCATCAGTCGCCGAAGCCCATGAACTCGACGCTGATGACCGACACCATGGAGCTCGCCAGATCCTTAGTCGCACTGCCACCGTCCTTGAAGGCATCAGACGCCGCATTGGCCGCCGCGTTGCTGGCACTGCCAGCCGCCGCACTGGCACCGGCCAGCCCGACGGGCACAGCCACCGAAGCACTCGGCACACCGGTAGACACACCGCCTACGCTGATATTGTCGGCGCCCAGCACGGCGGTCGCGGCGATGGTCAGATTGCCGGCGGAAGCAATACCGGCGTCACCCGCGTCGACGATGCCGCTGGGCGCAAACAGGAACACGTTGCCCGGCGCGCGACCGGCGGTACTGACTGCGGCTTGGATACCGCTGCCCGCCACCGCCGGTGGGAATGCCGTGATCACATTGCCGAGCGCATCGAAACTCACCACCGGCGGCGGAATCGACAGCGCCGATTTCGCGCCACGACCGGCGTCGATGTTGCCGTGTGAAGACCAGATCAGAATGCTGCCGCCATCAAGCGCGAAGACGCGCGAACTGTTGACCAGAAAGTCGTGCGCGGTGAAGGCATTCAGATCGCCCGCGCGTTGAATGACGATACCGAGTTGATCGGGTGCCTTGGCCAGACCCGTCACCGCCGCCGCGCCGGCATTCACCGCGCCATAGGGCGCGAGCAGATTGATGTCACCACCGTCGAGGGTCGAGATGCGGCTCAGCAGCGAGATGATGTCGCCACCCCCGTGCTGATCTGGGAACAAGGTATTGATGGCCGCAAAGCCGCGCGAATAATCGCTGGCGGTCTTGCCCGGCTTAGAGGCCGTGATACCCGCTTCCTTGATCTCCTTCATGAAGACACTGGTGATGAATTCGCGTTGCGTGTCCTGCGGCAGGCGACGAAAGTCATCCAACACCGCGTGGGCAGTGAGCCCTGTACGCTGGTCGAGTTGCGCGGCATGGGCGCTGACGAAGGCCGCAAGTCGACGGTCGTAGACCTGCCCTTGCTCGAAGTAGCGCGTGATAAAGGCCGGGAGATCCGGCGCCGTCGCCAGACCGGCCATCACGGTCACCGAGCCTTCGCCCTCGGCCAGCGCGGGATTACGCAGACGTCCCGTGGTGAGAATGCCGTCCGAGGTGCCAAGGTCGACATCGCGACCCGCCAGCACGTCAAACTGTCCCGCGCCGTTGAATTCAAAGCGCGACTGGTTGATCTGCAACACACCCAGCGGATTGCGCAGGGTCGAGAAAATCACGTCACGCCCGGCGCGCACCACGGTGCGATCATTGGCCGCGACGTGCTGGCCGGTGTAAGACAGATTGATGATGTCGCGTCCGGCTTCGATCACCGCCTGTTTGGCCAGCGTGATCTCAAGCCGATTGCCTGAACTTGAGCCGATATCACCATGGCGCGCGACGATGCGCGCGGCCTCCAGATCGCCGAGATGCAGTGGCGATGCGGCGTGGCCGATACCCGGCAGATCGGACAGCAGCGCGTCCGCAAAGCCGACCAGATTCTCGAACGGCTGCGTGACCGACGGGATCAAGGATGTCTCGGTATCGGTCAGTCGAATGCGTGTTTGCACATTGGGCGTGAGCAGGTCGCCATCGGCCAGCAACTCGAGCTGGCCACGCGCCGCAGGTGCCAGCACCAGCGAGTCGTTCAACACCAAGTCGCCACGCAAGCTCACGGCGCGCAGCGAAGCCGGTGCCATGGTCAGCGCCATGATGTCGCCTGATTCAAAATTGCGATCGCCATAGGCTGCACGTATACCGCCGCTGCGGCTTTCCAGTACGACGTCGCCACTCAGCGCGCTTACGTCGACGTTGCTGCGCGGTGCGTAGGTCGAGAAATAGATGGCCGAGGCGGTGCCGAAAGATTCCACGCTCTGCGTCGGCGCGACCGGTGTCATGGTCGGATTGAACACCGATTCCAGCACCACCTTGCCACGCGCCGACAGATCGAAGCTGCCGTCGCCCAGTTCCAACACCGTCGCGATGTTGGCGCTGGGTGATTTCACGATATCGCCGTCGGCGTGGATACGCGCCGTGCCCTGGCCGAGTAGGAACATGCCACTGCGGATACTGCCGCCGACGTTGACATCCATGATGCCACCGCCATCAACCGCTACACCGGTCTCGCCATCACCATTCACTGTCGGTTGGCCAGTAGTCGGAATGGCGATGGTGACATTGGCCAGATCACCTTCAGAAATAACCGTCACTGCACCGCCGCCGAGTGCGCCCAGGCCTTGACTGAAGGCACCGACATTGACCGCCCAGGCGGTCGGCACGTGGTCGGCTACTTGAAGATTGTCGCCACCGATACGCGCCAGCCAATCGGGCAGCACACCGCCCGCGACACCCTGCACACCGCCGCGCGCATCGATATGAAGATTGCCGCCGTTGGTCAGGTAATCGGCGCGCATCAGACCCTCGGTCAAGATCGGATCGTAGGCGCCGGCGTCACGCTTCTCGCCCACGGTGTAGACCGCCGAACCCACGCCGGACAGACGCAGTTGACCACCCGTCGCAATGACAATCGAGCCGCTGCCGGTGCGCACTTGATGACCGCTCGCCACCACCAGATTGCCGCTGCCGTTCACGGCATCAAGATTCGCGCTCGCGAGATCAGCGCCAGCGCTCAAGCGATAACTCCACGATGGCCCGGTCTGCACCGTGTCCCGTTCACCTAGCTCCGCGATTTCCTCGCCCGAGGACGGATCGATGAAGGTCTGATGGGCGATGCCGTCGGTGAGTGACGCGTTGAGCAATAGGTCACCGTGGGCGCGCAAGGTCAGCACACCCGGCTCGCCGTCATAGCGTCGCGACAATAGATCGAGCGTCGTCTGCAGGGTGAGATTGCTGCTGCTGTCGATCTCGATGCCCGGCACGACATGGAAGCGTGCATCAGCATCGCGTCCGAGACCGGTCTTGATAGCCGCAGCATTGGCCATAAAGGTGTCGGCATCGTTCAAGGCGCCGCCCATGACGGTGCCGACCGTAGTGCCGGTGTAGGCTTTGTAGCCTTCAAGATCGATGCGCGCCGCACCAACGATGGTGGTGTCGACCGCATTCACCGCGACGTCGCTCGCGCCGACGCGCGGCGCGCGCAGCATCACCGAGCCGTTGTTCTTGGCGACCGCGCTGACGCTCGTCTCGCCCTCGGTGCCGGCGACATTGATCCCGACCGCGTGGGCGCCGCTGGTCGCTTGCAGATCGATCTGGCCAGTGCGGGTACTTAAAGTGACCACACCACCAAGCTGATGGGCGCCGCTGGCAGAAGCATCGAGACGCGCACTGCCGCGCAAGATGAGGTCGTCACGAGCATTGATCGCAATGCGCCCTGCTTCGACGCCGTGGGCATCGATGCGACCGAAGAGTTCGATCGTGCCCGCATCGGCAGTCACGCTGACGTCGTGGGCTTCGATGGCCGAATCCGCCGCGAGACTGACATCGCCGCTGCGTAAGCGGAACGCGCGCGTGCCGGTGAAACCCGCACTGTTCAGTGTGTCGTTCAGCGCCGAGAAGCTGGTGCCGGTGCCAAGCACCAGTGCATCGAGAACAAAAGAACCGCTACGCGGCGTGCCTTGACCACGCAGCACGCTGTGACCATCGATGTCCACCGTGCCGGCGCTCGCGTTCAACACCAATCGCCCGCCCTGACCGTCGCCGCTGGCGGAGACGTCGAGCACCGCGCCCGCACCAATATCGATATCACCCTGCGCGGCGTTGAGTGTGATGTGTCCACCGGCTACGCCGACTTGCTTGCCGCCAAATACTTCGCGCGTGGCGGCGAGATTGATGACGGCGGCGTCGCGCACGCGTAGTCCACCGGCCGCGCTGGAGGCCAGCTCGAATTCGCCCGCCGACAGCAACACGTGTCCACCAAAATCGATGTCTGCCGCGCTGACGGCTATCCGCCCACCGAGCGCGGTCGACACCGGCAACTTGGGATCGCCGGCGGCGCTGCGAAATATCGCGTGGTCACCGCTCAAAGTCAGTGCCGCGCCGCTGGTGGTGGTGAGACGGCTGGTGGTGAGCGTGATGTCGCCACTGGTCGCCACGCCCGCTGTGCCCGTGCCGATAATCTGCTCGCGCGCGAGCAAGGAAAGTGCGGCGAAACCGTTGACGGCAAAGTTGCCACTCGCCAGAGTGATCTGACGCGCGTCGAGGTGTAATGAGGAACCGTTAGCGTTGCTGACTGCGCTGGCGCTGCCATCGACGCGCGCACTGGGGTTCGATAACACGATGCTGTCAGCACTCAAGAGCACGGTGTCGCCGGTGTTGTCATGCCCGACCACACCGGCGGCATTCAACACCAGATTATCGACCTCCGCGCGCAGCGGGCCATAGATGTCGATGGAACTGCGGCTGTCGAAGATCCACTCACTGGCCGCGAGCGCACGCAGTTTCGCACTGGACAACACCAGGCCGTCGTTGACGTTGTCGACCGCGCCGAGGCTGATGCGTGAACTGGCCAGTCGCAAGGAACCTCGATCAGTCTTCAGGCTGCCGTTGACGACGGTATTGCGACTACCATCCAGGGCGATCGAACCTGCTGCGGTCAATTGCGCGCCCGCGCGCAGATCCACCGAGCCGTTAGCGCCGGTCTGGTCCTGGTGATTGACCTTGGCCTGGCTAGCGGTAGACGCGATCACGAGTGCGCTGTCGCCCGTCACTGTGAATGAAGCCTTGCGTGCCACCTTCGCGCCGCGCGCCGTGACCTTGGCACCGGTCTCCAATACCACGCTGTCGTGGGCCAGCATCAGGAGTTCCGGCACGGCGAGATCGGCGCCACGGGCGACGGTGACATCGTCAGCCTGCACATCCAAGACGATTTCACCATTGACGACGCGACGCTTGCCGCCGAGCAGCAGACTCTGCGCGCCAAACGCATTCAGATCGGCGGCGCGAATTTCAACGCGGTCCGTCGCGCCACTTAAACGATTGACGATGGCCAGATGCTCGGCCGACACATCCATTTCAGCGCCCCGGCCGCCGGCGGGCGCAGTCGCCAACAGACGACCGGACAAACTCAAAGTCTGGCCGGCCGCCAATGACAAGGAGCCGGCGTCGTTGGGCAAGCCACCGGCATTGTTCGAAGTTTGTGTGGCAAAGAAATCGCTCGCCAAGGTTTCGCGATATTCACCGCGCAAAGCCACATCGGCGGCGGTTTCGACGCGATAGCCCTGCCATGCGGTGTCAGCGATACGCCCACCGGCACTGCCGAGTCGACCCGCGACCAGGGGCAAGGTATCGACGGTCTGTCCGGCGAGACCGGGCACGATGTCATCCGTGCCACTGACCGGCGTCAACAGCATCGCACCGGGCAGCGTTGCATAACGGGCCGGCAGCACCGCATAAGTGCCCGCCTTCACATGAGGCGCGTCGGCCAATTCAATCGTGGTGTCCGGCGCAAAACCGAAAGCGACTGATTCCAAGGGATCGAAGGGCGAAAACTGGCTAGCGAGCGTGGGCACAATGGCGAATGAACCATCGGCGTTGTTGGCGGCGAGGATGTCTTTCGAACCGCCCGGGCCGGGAATATGTTCGCTCGCGAGCAGATTACCGCCGCCGCGCAGATCGACCACCGCGCCCTCGGCGACGCTCACATTCGCGCTGCTCAAGGTGATGCGCTTTGCCGGCATCGCATCGATGATACGGGTCACGAACGCGAGCGGATAAGTCCATTGCCGGCCAAATTGCGTCTGACCAAAGGGCACCAGCAGATCGGCGCCGGTCGCTGAAGTCAGACTGTCGGCATCCAGGCGCAGCGACGCGCTGCCGTGCAAGCTGATCTGGCCAAAGGGTGCGAACAAGGCACCGTCCTGCACGATATGCGTGGCGTTGACCGTGAGCGTGCCGCCGGCCGACAACGGCAAGGTCTCGTTCTTATGCGGCGCGCGAAACGTGATCTGCGCGTCGGCGCCGCTGCTGACTAGGGTGAAGCTGCTCAAGGTCGCCGGATAGATGCGCGCGGCACTCATCTGTAGATCGCCCGCTAGCGCTAAACTGCCCAGCATCTCAGTGCTGGTGCTGACCGGCACGCGTGTGCCGATCATGCGAATATCGCCGCGACTATTCAGCGTCACGTCGTCGCCAAAGCCCTGCAAGGTGGTGTCGCCAATCAGATCGATATGCTGCGCGGTGATGTTCAAATCGCCGGCGCCGCCGGTTGCGCTGTTGGTGGTGCGGAATAGATCGTTGCTCGTGCCGAGCCGCACATAAGGCGCGTTGAGCGCGACCTTGCCGCCGTCGGAAGCCAACACCGAGGTGTCGAGCGTGAGCGATTGCGGCAGCGTGAGGCTTTGAGCGCCATCGAAACGAATCAAGTCACGCGCGCCTGCGACGGGTGCCGCGCGCGTGCTCAAGGTGAGTGCGTTGAAACCACCGTCACGCACGGTGTCAAGATCGAGTCCCAGCCGCCCGTTACTCGCATCGGGCACGGCCGCACCGCGCACTAGATCCGCGACCGACACGGCGCCGACTTCGATCACCCGTGCACTGTTCGGAAACTGCGGCAAGCCAGTCAAGTCGGCCGAGGTTTCGCGCTCGACAGGATTCAAAGCCAGGCTCAGGCTGCCACCGTCGCGACCACCGAGGACACCATTGAGGATCATGCCTTCGGCCGCCGTCAATTCGATATCGCCGCCAAGGGCCTGCACCGTCGTCGCAATGCGCTGCGAGGGCTGGCCGGGATCGGGGAGATCAAACACCGTCGAGATGCCCGAAACATCGATCTGCGAACCGCGATTGGCCAACACATAGCCACGCTGGGCGTTGAGCCGCACCGTGCCGCCATCAAGCACCTGGCCTAAACGCAAGCCCAGTGCGTTGGCTTCGTCACGCACCGCAGCGCGCGCCAGCAACGCGGCATGCGCACCCAAGGTGATAGCCTGGCTGGCATCGAAGCCACGATCGTTGCCATCGCGCGGATTGATCACCGACAAAGTGATCGTGCCCGCCGGTGCCGAGATCAAACCGTCGATGAACAAACGCGTGTCGCTGCTCAAGCTGATCTTCGATTGCGTATCGGTCAGCAGGCTGGCGCCCGTGCCGACACTTAACTCGCTGGTGGTCAGCGGCTGATTCGCGCGACGCTTATAGCTGAGACTGAAACTGGTCGGCAGGCGTTGCGCGCTATCGAGATAGGCAACTTCGCCAACGCTGGCGATATCGGCTCCGGAAGGTGCTGCGGCAAAGCCCTTGCTCGGCACGCGATTCTTCTGACGAAGATCAAGTCGCGTGCCCGGCGCCACCGTGATGCCATCGCGCGTGGCGTTGATCTGCACGTCGGCAAAGCCGCTGGCGCCAAATAGATCCGGAGTCAGCAGGGTCAGATTCGAATTCGCAAGCGGCGCGTTCTGAATCGCAAAACCACCGCCGGTCAGTTTCAGTTGGCCGCCCTTGGCGAAGGCGAACCCATGCAGCGCACCGGCCACGGTGAGCTTGGTCGCGATGGCGTCGTCACTCGCCAATTCGATCTGCCCACCCCGGCCTTTCAGCAGTCCGCCCTTGGGCGAGAACTGGCCACCGCCGCCGACGTCGATCAGGCTGCCACTTTGCAGATCGATATCGCCAATGGCATGCAGGACCACCGCACCGCCATCGATCGCGAGCGCGCCTTGGCCGCTATTGTCATTCAAGGCCAAGGCCGCACGCTCGTTGATCCAAGCGCCCTTGGCGAGCAGCGCGCCGCCGGCTTCCAAGGTCAGTGCGGTCGCTTCATTGCTGGTGCTGACGGTCGGCACAACGTTCATGGCGATACGTCCGCCCGCGCTGGCTATGGTGCCGCCGATCGCGATCTCACCCGCCCCGAGGTTGAATGCGCCGAAGGCACCGACGTCGACCTGCGTGCCGCGCGGCACGGTGATACGTCCATTGGCGAAGATCTCGGCACGACCGAAATGTCCGTCGCTGAACAGCGTCGGCGAGACCTCGAGCTGCGCGCCGGCGGCGGTGTCCCGCGTCTGCGCGCCGTCCGTCACGTCAGCGCTGAGATGTACGTCGTGCAAAAGGTAGTTCTGCGCAACGCTCGGGTCGAAATCGAGACTGCCGCGCCCGAGAGTCAGTCGGCCGGCAAGCGGCACCTCGTTATAGGCACGTTGAAAGCCCGACAAGGCACTCGGCGCGCTGCGCTGGAAATGATCGCTCACCACGCCGCCTCGCAGCGTGCCATGCACGTTGAGACGTGCTGCGGCGAGCAACAAGCTGCCGGCGTCCTTGCCTTCGACGTAGCCGGGCTCGAAGCTGGCAGCCGTGTCGCTGAAGACATGAAAACTCTCGGTCACGCCCCACTTGCGGTGTACGAGCTTGGCGGAGCCGAAGATGCCCTCGTAGACGCGTCCCGCATCAGCCTTGCTGATGTCAAAGATGCGGCCGCCGGACAGCAGCTTGGTGGTATTCAGAAAGCCGCCCAGGTATTGCACCTGGCCGCCCGAGACGTCGATGTTGGCCCCGGCGGCGACGTCGAGTGCGTTGTCGGAATCGAGGCTGACGGAGCCACCCGCAGCGAGACGTTCGTCCAAAGATCGGCGTAGCGCCGCCACCGCGCCACTGACATCGGCCAACGGTGTGCCCTTGCGCAGATCGAAGGTCACGGTCTTACCGCGCAAGGCACTGTTCTTCTGTAGCGGTGCATCGCGCAGTTCGTTACCGCGCAGTTCCACCGTCACCAGATTACGTTCCATGGCGACCGTCGCATCGCGCAAGCCCGACGCATCGATGTGACTGCCACGCTCGACCGTCAAGCGCGCTTCGCTCGTTTCGCCTGCGCCGGGTGAGGTATTACGTTGGGCCTTGATGGCAATGTCGCCACCACGCGCCACTATCTCGGCGTTCGCTTTGACGGTGATCTGATTGGCGAACAGTTCGATGTCCGAGTGCGATTGCGGCTGGGAATCGACGGCCTCGCGCAGATTGCGATCTTCTTCGCGTGCCTTGGCGGCATCGGGATTGGTCGACGCGGCTACCGGCGTCACTTCCGTGCGCGAAGCGCTGCCCAAGCTCAGCACGCCGCCATGCAGCGCGGTTGGTTGACGGGTGTTCTTGACGTCGTTACGCACGACCTGCACATGGTCGCGCGCCAATAGGCGCACCGAACCATTGACGCTGACACTGGTGGTCGCGCTGGCGAGACCCTGCTGATTGACCGCGTAACCGATCAACGTAACGTTACCGCGTGGCGCGCTGACCGTGCCGTTATTGGTGACGGTGCCACCGGTTTCGACTTCGACCAAGAGGCCACGTAGATTCGGATCGCCATCGGCGGCGGCGAGATAGACCTTGTCCTTGGCGGCGGCGAGGATCGCCTGGCCGCCAGGCGTTTCCACCGTGCCGCCGTTCTTGACCTCGGGCGCGAGCAGCACAATGCGACCGCCTTCGGCCGCACGCAGCTCGGCACCGGGCGCCACCGCCACGGCGCCCAGATCGCCGCTGCCGGCGAACGCCGCCTTGGCTTCGCTGGCATCGTTAATGGCGCCGGCGATGCCGAGATTGTTGAAGATCGCATCGCTCATATCGAGACTGGATGCGACCAGGGAATTGGTGTCGACGCGCGCGGAACGGCCGAACACGATGCCGTTCTGATTGATGAGATAGATCTGCCCGTTGGCCTTCAACTTGCCGAAGATTTCGCTCGGACTGTTCTGGAAAATTCTGTTCAGCGCAATGGCATTCGACGATGGCTGCTGGAATTGGACGGTGTTGCCCTTGGCGATATCGAAGCTCTGCCAGTTCAACACTGCGCGTGACGGATGTTGGTTGACCGTCATGACATTGCCGTGCGTGATGACGCCGGCGACACCGGGCGCCGCGAACGGGACACCCCCCGTACCACAGCTGGCGCACGGCACCGGCAAGGGACCGCCTGCCTGCGATGCGCAAGGCACGACGCCGAGCGCCAGCATCATCACTACTCTGACGCGACCAAGATGCGTGTCGACGCTATCCCGATTCAGTCTGGCGATGGTGTTCAAAAAAATATGCCGAAACGGTGTGGCTTTGCTCATGGGACGAATCGGTAATGAAGCTCTCTAGGC
>JAYWAC010000060.1:0-18047 GCA_043782755.1 Pseudomonadota bacterium
AATGTCAGACTGAAGTCTGACCCACAATGAACGAGAGGCTTTACCTCATTCCTTGTCGATAAACTCCGACGCCAATTGATAGAAAATCTCGAACTGGTCGTGGTGCACCCAGTGCCCGGCGCCATCGATGCTGACCACCGTCGCGTTTTGTAGATGCCGCGCGCGGCCATCGACACTGGGATTTGATGCGCCGCTCTCCGAGCCGTAGACCAGCAGGCTCGGGCAAGCGATGCGTGACCACAGCTGCTCCACTTCAGCGGTCGCCATGTCAAACGCTGGCCACGAGCGCACGTAGTTGTCGAACTTCCAGGAGAAGGTGCCGTCTTCGTTCTGGTTGACGCCGTGCTCGGTCAGATGACGGGCGCGTTCGGGGGAGAGATGCTTGTTCTCGTCCTGCATGCGCTTGAACGCTTCCTCGACCGAGGCATAACGACGCGGCAGACGTCCGGCCAGTTGGCGCTGCTCATCGATCCACAGGTGCATGCGTTCAGCGAGTGGTTGCTTGGCGCGCTCCTGCACCGTGCGCGGTGAGGCGCCGAGACCCTCGATCGCCACCAGTCGGCGTACCGTCTCCGGATAGATACCGGTGTAGCGAATGGCGATATTGCCGCCCAGCGAATGAGCAATGATGGTGACTGGCGCGAGCTGTTGTTGGTGGATCAGTTGCGCGAGGTCATAGACATAATTGTCCATGCGATAGCTGCCTTCGGTCGACCACTGGCTGTCGCCATGACCGCGCAGATCGGGCGCGATGATGTGCCAGCGATCGCGCAGGCGCTCCGCCAGCCAGTCCCAGTTGCGACAATGGTCGCGCCCGCCGTGCACCATCAACAGCGGCGGCGCGCTGGGATTGCCCCAGTCGACGTAATGCAGGCGCAGACGCTGCGAGAAAAATGTGTGGGAGGTCGGGCCGGAAGTCATGGCGCTCATGCGTGCTCTGCCAAAATGCTCAATCGTGAAGAAGGTCTGCAAGCCTAGTGCAGATGTGAAGCGCGACGCCAGGCCGTGACCTTAAGTACTCAGCGCGCGACGTAACCGCCGTCGACCGCCATCGCGTGTCCGTGGATGAAGGACGCCGCCGGTGAACACAGCCACAACACTGCTGCCGCCACTTCCTCGGGTTGACCCAGACGGCCGGTCGCATGCTTGCGCACCATGATCTCGCGAATGCTCGCATCGTCCTGGGCTGCGGCCGCCATCGGCGTCTCGATCACGCCCGGGCACACCGCATTGATACGGATATCGCGCTTGGCGTATTCAAGTGCTGCTGAGCGGGTCAGACCGATCACGGCATGCTTGGTAGCGGAGTAGGCGGCGGCGAATTTCCAGCCCACCAGGCCCGCCACCGATGCGGTGTTGACGATCGCGCCGCCACCGCGCGGCAGCATTTCCTGAATCTCACGGCGCAGGCACAGCCACACGCCGGTGAGATTCACACTCACCACACGCTCGAACTCGGCATCCGAAGTATCGGCCAGCAAGTTGTTGTCACCAGCCACGCCGGCATTGTTGAAGGCGCAATCGATGCGCCCGAAATCCTTGATGATTTGATCGAAGCTTTGCGTGACCTCGTCGGCGAGCGCGACATTGGTCGGGTAGTAGCGTGCCTCGCCGCCGAGGGCCGCGATCGCCGCAAGCACGTCCTGACCGCGATTGGCGCCGAGATCCATCACTGCGATGCGCGCGCCTTCGGCCGCCATCGCGAGTGCCGTCGCGCGGCCGATGCCGCTCGCACCACCCGTAATCACCGCTACCTTATCTTGAAGTATGCCTGCCACTGTCGCGCTCCCCGCTTGCTGGATTTTCTAGATAGCCCCGGACCATATCGGGATGACCGGCGGCCCGCAACGGGGCGTGGCGTGGATGCGCGCTTGGCGAGCGCATGGGCATTTAAAACGGCGACGCCGGCTCAAGGATGATGCCGGCGTCAGTGTGAGATGCGCGAGCCGCCGTGCGCGTGGACGCGCGGCCAAGTGCTCAGTCTTCGATGCCGCCTACTGGTTCGCTCGCAACGTCGAGCACACCGATGGTTCCTTTCAGCAGGCCACCTAGCAATTGCGCGCCGCCCTTCATGCCGCCGCGAATCGCGCCGCTCACCACGCCTAGCGGGCCGTAGGCACGCGTTTCGTCGCGGACTTGATGGGCAATGGTGACGGGCACGGAGATGGTGTCGACGGTCGCGGTCTTGATCAACGGCACGCCGCGCTCGGGTCCCGCGAGCATGCGCTCACCCGCCAGGATGTGAGTGGAATCGTAGGGCCTGCCGATGGAAGTCAGAGCTTCGGCCGACACCAGGCAAGTAGTCAGGCTAGCGGAGGTCAACGCCGCAAGGGCGAGCAAAGCGCGAAGGTTCATGACTGGGCTCCTTCTTATTTAGTGGTCTGGATTATGCGCTGCCCATGGGCAGCGTGCCAGTATTTTTGCGAGTAGGAATAGACGCTTAGTCCATCCTGCTCGCGCATTGCCTGAGATAACGGCACCCGCCGCTCATGCTTGAGCCGGCTCCATGGCACCGTTCAGATCACTTCCAGTTCTGCGGTGACCAAGGACACGGTGCGCTCCATATCCACGAACTTGAGTTCGTCGGGGCGGATGACCTCAAGATATCGTGGTTCGCTGAAAGCGGTGTTCATGGCGGCGACGTCGTCGAACCACAGTTCCGCGACGCCGTCGTAGCTGCCCGTTGCGAGAAACGGCGTGTCCTCGGCGGCCAGATGACATTGCACGTAGCGCCGCACATGGCGGGTGAATTCCGGCACGCTCTTGATGACGGCGGCGTGCTGGTTGCGCCAGTAGCGATCGAATTGTTCATGGCTCATGCCCGGTTTGCGTACCGCGCAGACGATGATCTTCACCATTTCTCCTCCTTCTCTCTCTAAGCTAGCAAGGGCGAATCGACCTTCGGCGCGGCGCACGATGGCCGTGGGCCAGGGACCACCAAGGCGAGCCAGTCTAGCCGCAATCATGCGTGCTTCGGCGTAAGCGCGCCGATTCGGAGATACTGCGAAGCTTAAGGGCCGATGCCTTGCACAGGGCGGTGGCACGCGTGCCGTCGACAGGTGCTCAGTCACAGCCTTGGAGAACAGAGCGAGTCTGCATGAAATTCACTCGATCCCGCGCCGCCTTCATTGCTTTGGTTGCGATGCTGGCGGCGGTACTTGGCCTGTTGCTGAAGTCTTCTCTCGACCGTGCCGACGAACACAGCGGACGTGGCGATGCCGTGCGCCCCGCGCCCCGCATTGCGGTCAGCGTCGCATCGACCCGTCGCGGTGACATGGACATCGTGGTCACCGCGCTCGGCACCGTCACCGCTCGCGAAACCGTCATCGTGCACAGCCGTGTCGACGGCGAACTCAAGCAGGTGCATTACCGCGAGGGGCAACAGGTCAAGGCCGGCGATCTGCTGGCGGAAATTGATCCGCGCTCCTTTCAGATTGCGCTCGACCAGGCCCGTGGCCAACTCGCGCGCGATCGCGCCCTGCTCGATAACGCACGGCTGGACGTCGCGCGTTATCGCGAACTACTGAAACAGGATTCCATCGCCAGCCAACAGGTCGACGCGCAGCTCGCGCTGGTGCATCAATACGACGGCGTGGTGCAAGCCGATATCGCTGCCGTCGACAATGCGCAGTTGCAGCTGACCTACGCGCACATCACCGCGCCCATCGGCGGCCGCTTGGGTCTGCGTCAGCTCGACGCCGGCAACATGGTGCACGCCAATGACAGCGCGGGCCTGGTGGTGATCACCAACACCGCGCCGATAGCGGTGCTGTTCGCCGTGCCGTCCGAAGAACTGCCGGCGATCCGCGCTCGTCTGAGCGCCGCTGCGCAACTCAAGGTCGAGGCCTATGATCGCAGCGGTGCGCGGCGCCTGGCGAGCGGACACCTCGTCAGTCTCGACAATCAAATCGACACCACCACCGCGACCCTGAAACTCAAGGCCGAGTTCGAGAATCGTGACGACGCGCTGTTTCCCAATCAATTCGTCAACATCGCTCTGCACGTCGAGACGCGCAAGGGCGTGGTGTTATTGCCGAGCGCGGCCGTGCAACGTGGCCAGAGCGGCGCCTTCGTCTATGTCATAGACGCAGAACGTCTGGCCCATCGCCGTGCGCTTGAACTCGGCCCGGCGTCGGGCGATGAGGTGGTGGTCGAAAGCGGCTTGCGCGAAGGCGAGAGCGTGGTTATCGAAGGCGTCGATAAATTGCGTGACGGCGTCGCCGTCGAGCCCGCCCGCAGCGCCCCCGCCGAGGATCCCGCGCGCCAGCAACCGTGAATCCGTCGCGTCCCTTCATCCTGCGGCCGGTCGCCACTTCGCTGGTGATGGTCGGTATCCTGCTGGCTGGCCTGCTCGCTTATCGCCTGCTGCCGACTGCGGCCTTGCCGCAAGTCGATTATCCGACCATCCAGATCACGACGCTTTATCCCGGCGCCAGTCCCGAGGTCATGACTTCGATGGTCACCGCGCCGCTCGAACGTCAGTTCGGTCAGATGCCGGGCTTGAAGCAGATGCTTTCTACCAGTTCCGCCGGCGCTTCGGTGGTGACGCTGACCTTCGCTTTGAATCTCGCACTCGACGTTGCCGAACAGGAAGTGCAGGCCGCGATCAATGCCGCCAGCAGCTTTCTGCCACAAGACCTGCCGATGCCGCCGGTCTACAACAAGGTCAATCCGGCCGACGTGCCGATCTTGAGTCTCGCCATCACCTCCAAAGGCCTGCCCTTGCCCAAGGTCTACGAAGTGATAGACACGCGCCTGGTGCCCAAGCTCGCGCAAGTCTTGGGCGTGGGCATGGTCAGTCTGAGCGGCGGACAGCGGCCGGCGGTGCGGGTGCAATTGAATCCGCGCGCGCTGGCCGCCAATGGCCTCAATCTCGAAGACATACGCAGCGCGATCACCAATGCCAACGTGAACAGTCCCAAGGGCAGTGTCGATGGTGTCTTGCGCGCGGCGACCTTGAACGCCAACGATCAACTGCGCAGCGCCGAGGAATATCGTGAGTTGGTGGTGAGCTATAGCCATGGCGCGCCGCTGCGTCTGAAAGAGGTCGCCGACGTCAGCGACGGCGCCGAGAATGCCGAGCTGGCGGCCTGGGCCGACAGCACGCCGGCTTTGATCGTGAACGTGCAACGCCAGCCAGGTGCCAATGTGATCGAGACCGTCGATCGCATTCAAGCATTGTTGCCGCAGCTCAAGGCCAGCCTGCCGGCCGACATCGATGTGCGTGTTTTGAGTGACCGCACGCTGACCATTCGCGCTTCGATCGCCGGTGTGCGTCACGAGTTGCTGCTCTCGATCGCGCTGGTGGTGATGGTGATCTTCCTGTTCCTGCGCAGCGCGCCCGCCACCCTCATTCCCAGCATCGCCATTCCACTCTCGCTGATCGGTACCTTTGCCGGCATGTATCTGGCCGGTTTCAGCATCAACAACCTGACCTTGATGGCGCTGACCATCGCCACCGGTTTCGTGGTGGACGATGCGATCGTGATGATCGAGAACATTGCGCGCCACATCGAAGCCGGCGCCACGCCGCTGACGGCGGCCTTGAATGGCTCGGCCCAGATCGGCTTCACGATTATCTCGCTGACCTTGAGTCTTTTGGCAGTTTTGATCCCGCTGTTATTCATGCAGGACGTGGTCGGGCGTCTGTTCTTCGAGTTTGCCTGCACGCTCGCCATGGCCATTCTGATCTCGGCCTTTCTCGCCTTAACGCTGGTGCCGGCGCTGTGTGCGCGCTTCCTGCGTGCGGGCGCGCCGCGCGCGAAATCCGAGCGCGGCTTCTTCTCACGACTCACCGCGCTCTACGCGCGGCTGCTCGGTTTCGTGCTCGACCATCAGCGCGCCACGCTGCTACTCGCGTTTGCCACTCTGGCATTGACGGTGGTGCTCTATGGGATGGTGCCCAAGGGCTTTTTCCCGGTGCAGGACACCGGCATGCTGCAGGGTACGACCCAGGCACCCGCCTCGATTTCCTTTGTCGCGATGGTCGCGCGCAGCCAGGCCGTGACGCGCACCATCCTCGCCGATCCGGCGGTCGAGAGCGTGTCGTCCTTCGTCGGTATCGATGGCAACAACGCGACGCTGAACAGTGGACGCCTGCTCATCAATCTAAAGTCCCGCGAGCAGCGGCGCGACAATGCGCAGACCGTGATGCGCCGTCTCAATGCCGCGCTCGCGCATGAACAAGGCATCGAGGTCTATCTGCAAGCGGTGCAGGATCTCACCATCGAGACGCGCGTCGCGCGCACCCAGTATCAATTCAGTCTCAAGGCGGGCAGCCATGAAGAGCTGTCGCACTGGGTGCCGCTGCTGGTCGAGCGTCTGCGCGAAAGGGCTGAACTCACCGACGTCGCGAGCGATGTGCAGGACGGAGGTCTGTTCGCCCATCTCGCCATCGATCGCGATACCGCGAGTCGCCTAGGCATTACAACGGCGGCGCTTGATAACGCGCTTTACAACGCCTTTGGTCAACGCCTGGTGTCGACCATCTTTACCCAGAGCAATCTGTTTCGCGTGGTGCTGGAAGTGGCACCACCCTGGCAACAGGGACTCGCCGCGCTCGATCATCTGCATCTCATGAGTGCCGACGGTACGGCCGTGCCCTTGAGTTCTCTAGTGCACGTCGAAGAACGCCATGGCCTGCTCGCCATCAACCACAGCGCACAGTTTCCAGCCGCCACCGTCTCTTTCAATCTCGCGCCCGGCGTGGCGCTCGGTGCTGCGGTTGGCGCCATTGAAGGCGTGATGCGTGAAGTCGCGCTGCCGGCCTCGATAGAAACCGAGTTCGAGGGTGCGGCACTGGCGTTTCAGAGTTCCTTGTCCAGTACCTTGTTGTTGATCCTGGCGGCGATCGTGGTGATGTACATCGTGCTGGGTGTGCTCTACGAGAGCTACATCCATCCCATCACCATTCTCTCGACCCTGCCCTCGGCCGGCGTCGGTGCCTTGCTGGCGTTGATGGCCGCGCGCGCCGAACTCGGTATCGTCGCGGTGATCGGTATCGTGCTGCTGATTGGCATCGTCAAGAAGAACGCCATCATGATGATCGACTTCGCGCTGGTCGCCGAAAGAGAGCGGGGCATGAGTCCGCGCGAGGCGATCTATGAAGCCTGTCTGCTACGCCTGCGTCCGATACTCATGACCACCTGTGCCGCGCTGCTGGCGGCCTTGCCGTTGATGCTGAGCCGTGGCGTCGGCGCGGAGTTGCGTCAGCCTCTCGGTCTGACCATGGTCGGCGGCCTCATGGTCAGTCAGTTGTTGACCTTGTTCACCACGCCGGTCATTTATTTGAGCTTCGAACGCTTCACACGCCGACACGCGCTCGAGGATGACGCAGCATGAATCCGCTGGCGCTGTTCATCGCGCGCCCGGTCGCGACTACCTTGCTGACTGTCGGTATTGCGGTGGCTGGCGCGCTGGCCTTTCTCATGTTGCCGGTCGCGCCGTTGCCGCAGATCGATTTCCCTTCGATCATGGTGCAGGCCAATATGCCCGGTGCCAATCCGGAGACCATGGCGGCAACCATCGCCGCGCCCTTGGAACGCACACTGGGCCGCATCGCTGGCGTCACCGAGATGACCTCGAGCAGCGCCCTCGGCACCACCAATATCACCCTGCAATTCGATCTCGATCGCGACATCGACGGCGCCGCCAACGATGTGCAGGCCGCTATCAATGCGGCGCGCGCGCTGTTACCCAGCGGCCTGCCGAGCAATCCCACCTATCGCAAGATCAATCCGGCCGACTCGCCCGTCATGGTGCTGGCCTTGACTTCCCACGTCCTGACCCAGGGCCAGCTCTACGACCTTGCGTCCAGCGTACTCGCCCAGCGTATCGCGCAATTGGAAGGCATCGGCCAGGTCACGGTCGGCGGTAGCGCATTGCCGGCGGTGCGCGTCGCGCTCGATCCGGCGGCGCTCAATCATCGCGGCCTTGGCAGCGAGGATATCCGTCGCGCGATAGCCGATGCCAACGTCAACAGTCCCAAGGGCGCGCTGTCCGATGGCACGCGTCGCTGGCAGCTCGAAGCCGACGACCAGCTGAGCCAGGCCGCCGATTACCAGCCCATCATCGTCAGCTATCGGCAGGGTGCCGCTGTGCGCCTGGCCGATGTCGCCACCGTCCTGGACTCGGTACAAGACGTGCGCAACGCTGGCTTCGCCGAAGGCAAGACCGCTGTGCTGTTGATCTTGAATCGACAGCCGGGCGCCAACATCATCGAAGTGGTCGATCGCGTGACGGCGCTCTTGCCCCATCTGCGCGCCATGATCGCGGCCGACATCGATCTGTCGGTGGTGATGGACCGCACGCCCACCATCCGTGCCTCACTGAACGAGGTCGAGCATGCCTTGATGCTGTCCACGGTGTTGGTGGTGGTCGTGGTGTTTTTGTTCTTGCGCAACGGTCGCGCGGCCTTGATTCCAAGCGTGGCGGTGCCGGTGTCGCTGCTCGGCACTTTCGCCGCCATGTATCTGGCGGGTTTCAGTCTCAACACTTTTTCGCTGATGGCTTTGACGGTCGCGACCGGCTTCGTGGTCGACGATGCAGTGGTGGTGCTGGAGAACGTTGCGCGCCAAATCGACGCCGGACGTTCTCCGCGTGTAGCGGCCTTGCGTGGTGCGCGCGAAGTGGCTTTCACCGTGATCTCGATGAGTGTCTCGCTGATCGCGGTCTTCATTCCCATTCTCTTGATGGGCGGTCTGGTCGGGCGACTGCTGCGTGAGTTCTCCGTGACCTTGGCAGCGGCGGTGCTGGTCTCGCTGGTAATTTCCCTCACCACCACGCCGATGATGTGCGCGCGTCTGCTGCGCCCGCACGACGGCCACAAGCCGGGTGTGTTCATGGGCGCTGCGGAACGCGTCTTCGAGCGCAGTCTTGCCGCCTATCGCCGCACGCTAGACTGGGCGCTCGCCCATCGACGTTTGGTGTTGTTGAGCTTTTTCGCCACCGTCGCGCTGAATGTGCATCTCTATGTCCAGGTGCCGAAGGGCTTCATGCCTGAACAGGACACCGGCAAGCTGATGGGCTTTCTGCAATCTGATCAAGGCATCTCGTTTCAGGCGATGCGCGAGAAAATGATCGCGATGCTCGCCATCATCCGTCATGACCCGGCGGTAGAAACCACCATGGGCGTGGTCGGTGGACAGCGCGGTGGCGGTCAGGTGTTCGTCGCCTTGAAGCCGCTCGCTGCGCGTGACCAGAGCGCCAACGAAGTGATCGCGCGACTGCGACCACAACTGGCCAAGATCGCGGGCGCGACGCTCTATCTGCAGCCGGTGCAGGACGTGCGTGCCGGTGGTCGCTCCGGCAACGCGCAATACCAATACACCTTGCGCGCGCAGAGCGTCGCCGATATACGTGAATGGGCACCCCGTGTGATGGCGGCGCTGCGTCAACTGCCGGCACTGATCGATCTCAATTCCGATCAGCAGGACAAGGCCGAGCAGAACATGCTGGTGGTGGATCGCGATGCCATCGCGCGCCTTGGTATTACGCAACGTCAGTTCGATGAGACCTTGAACGACTTATACGGCCAGCGCCTGGTCTCGACCATCTACAGCGCCGACAACCAGTATCGCGTGGTGCTCGAAGGACAGCCGCAGGTCACCGCCAGCAGCGCAAGCCTGCGCAACCTCCATCTGATCGCCGCCGACGGCAGCCAGATTCCGTTGCTGGAGGTGGCGCGGCTCGAGACCACGCCGACTTCGCTCACCGTCAATCATCAGGGTCAGTTCGCGGCCACCACGTTCACTTTCAATCTGGCGCCGGGCCAATCCTTGTCCGATGCGACCCACGACATCGACAAGGCGTTGACCAAGCTCGCCTTGCCTGCCGGTATCGAGGCCTCGTTCCAAGGCACGGCCAAGGTCTTTCAGGACGCGCTCGCCAATCAACTGCTGTTGATTGTGGCGGCGCTGGTCAGTGTCTATATCGTGCTCGGCATTCTCTACGAGAGCTATATTCATCCGCTCACCATTCTCTCGACCCTGCCCTCGGCCGGCGTCGGCGCGCTGCTGGCGTTGGAGTTGTGCCACATGGACTTCAGTCTGATTGCATTGATCGGCGTGATCCTTCTCATCGGCATCGTCAAGAAAAACGCCATCATGATGATCGACTTCGCGCAGGGCGCGCGCCGCGCACGCGGCATCGACGCCGCGCAGGCCATTCGTGAGGCTTGTCTGCAGCGTTATCGCCCGATACTCATGACCACCGTCGCGGCGATGTTCGGTGCGCTGCCCTTGGCCCTGGGCGTGGGTGATGGCGCTGAGTTGCGCCGGCCACTGGGCGTGTCGATCGTCGGCGGTCTGGCTTTGAGTCAGTTGCTGACGCTCTACACCACGCCCGTGATCTATCTCTATCTCGACCGTCTTGCCGAGGCTGTGCGCCGTGTCTTCACCACGCGTAAGACCCACGGTGTGAGCGCATGAATTCGCATCGCGCATGGTTGCGCTTGACCCTCTTGAGCCTTGCTACCGTGCTCGGTGTGACGGCCTGTACGTCGGGGCCGGACTATCAACGCGCGACGCTCGCAACACCCGCCGCTTACAAGGAAGCGGGCGCGTGGCAAGTGGCGCAAACCAAGGTGCCGCCGGCGGATGAATGGTGGCGCGCCTATGGCGACGCGATCTTGGACGAGCTAGTCGCAAAGATTGTGATCAGCAACCAGAATCTCGCCGCCGCGCAAGCGAGCTATCGCGTCGCGACGGCCGCCGTGCAAACCGCGCGCGCCGCGCAACTGCCGCGCGTGACGACGGATCTGCAACTCACTCGCAGTCTTGGCGCACAGAACAGCGGCAACGCGGTGACCGCCGGTGCCGGCGCCAGTGCCAGCACGCTCGCGCGTCTGGCCGGCGGCCTGAGCTGGGAAATCGATCTCTGGGGCCGCGTACGTCGCAGCGTCGAACAGGCGCGTGCCAATGCCGCCGCCAGCGCGGCGGATCTCGCCGCGCTTGAACTCAGCCTGCGCGGCACCCTGGTCAGTACTTATTTCTCGTTGCGCGTTGCGCAGGCCGACGGTCGCCTGCTCGCTGACAATGTCAGTGGCCTGCGGCGCGCGCTCGACATTACGCGCAACCGTTATCGCGTTGGTGTCGCGGCAAGACTCGATGTCAGTCAGGCGCAGACCCAGCTTGCCACCACCCAGGCGCAGGCTATCGATGTCGGCGTGCGCTGCGCGACCTTGGAACACGCCTTGGCGACCTTGCTTGGCGTTGCGCCGGCGGACTTCCAACTCGATGCGCGCGGCGAGCTGCCGCCGCTGCCCGTCAGCGTCGCTCCGCTACCCTCGACCTTGCTCGAACGTCGTCCCGACATCGCCGCCGCTGAACGACGCATGGCGGCCGCTAATGCCGCTATCGGCCTCGCCGAGGCGGCGTGGTTTCCGACCTTGAGCCTGGGCGGCTCGGCTGGCTTTCAACACTCCAATCTCATCGATCTGGTGTCGCTGCCCTATCATTTCTGGTCGGTGGGCCCGGCGCTGGCCGGCACACTGTTCGACGGTGGCCTGCGCAAGGGCCAGAAGGCGGCGGCCGTGGCGAGCTATGAGCAGAGCGTCGCCAATTATCGTCAGAGCGTGCTCGATGCCTTTCAAGAAGTGGAAGACGAGCTTGCCACCTTGCGTGTGTTGGCTGAGGAGGCCGTCCTGCAGGACGCCGCCGCCAAGAGCGCGGCGGAAGCGCAAAGCCTCGCCGAGAACCAGTACAAGGCGGGCACCGTCAGCTATCTCAATGTGGTGACGGCGCAGACCAGCGCGCTCAGTGCGGCGCGCAGCGCGCTGGATATTCGCGGCCGACGTCTGGCGGCCAGCGTAGCGTTGTTGCAGGCCCTGGGCGGTGGTTTCAGTGTCGGTGCGAATTCATTCGCACATTGAATGGCGCGCCACCGATGCGCTCTGGAATTGCTGGAATTGAATATGCGAATGGTCGCGCCTACAAGTCGCGTTTCGATGACCACGCGGCGCGCTCAGCGCGGGGTCTGCTCGCCGTACATGCTCGGCCCCTTGCTGTGGGCAATCTTGTCATCGATGCGCCGTTGATAGGCTTCGCTATACCAATGCTTGCGCGTCGGCCACCAGGTCTGGATGCCGGGATAGGCCAGCAGATCATTGACTGGCGCCTCGAGTGTGACCCACGACTGTGCGTCTATGATGCCTTCGTTGTAGTAGTTGTAGAGGGTGTCGAAGATGCGAAAGGCATTGCCGAGTGCACTCGACAAGCGCAATCGTTCTACCGGTGCGAGACCAGGGAAGTCATAGATGCCACGCACCCAGATGTCGCCGAGTTGCTCGTTCTCGGCGAGAGCCATGAGAAAGCCGCGAAAATTTTCCGTCAGTTCATGTACGGCGGTGACACGCGCCTCACGAATCTGATGCTTGATCTGCGCGCCGAGATAGACGAGCGACACCACCACGCCGATGGCACCCAGCAGATTGCCGAGCGCGCCTACTTCAGACCAATCCATAGCGTTCACCCCTTGTGCTGATGTCATTCTGCGGCAAGTCTCCCGAGAGCTGCCGCGCCCTTGCATTATGCCCCGCTGCTGGCCGGCGTCGAGTAGACTGTAAAGCCCGCTGTCTGCTGTAGTCGACGTGCTCTATGAGTTTGCACCGCGAGTCGGACGAAGCACTGCGCGACGCGCTTGAGATTCCCTACCGGGAATTGTCCGACAGCGCATTGCGCGGCGTGATCGAAGCCTTCGTGTTGCGCGAAGGCACCGACTACGGTGAGACCCATCATTCGCTGGAAGACAAAGTGCAGCAGGTCCGGCATCAGCTTGAACGCCGGGAGGCGCGCATCGTGTTCGACCCTAATACCGAGTCGGTGGACATCGTCGTCACCGTCACGCTGCGACGACGACCGACTAGCGACTGATGCGAGTTGCTATTGCAGCGTTTCAGACGTGGCCGACAGATCCAGCGATGGCGTGAACATGCCGCCCACGTCGATGTTGTCGAAGTGGTATTGCAAGCCGCAGAAATCACAGCCCACTTCGATGTGACCGCGTTCGACGAGGATGTCTTGCAGTTCTTCGCGACCGAGACCCAGTAGCATGGCCTGCACCCGTTCGCGCGAGCAGCTGCAACGAAAACCCACTTCGCGTGTTTCAAAGCGACGCAGATTTTCCTGCCAGAACAGCCGCCGCAAAATGGTGTCGGCATCCAGGCCCAGCAGTTCTTCACGACTCAGCGAGCTGCCAAGGTGGGCGATGCGGTTGAAGTCCTCGTCGAGACCGATGCGATCTTCATCGCGCTCACCGCCGAGATTGCCGCTGCCGCCGCGCGGCATGCGCTGTAGCAGCAGGCCGGCCGCCATCTCGTCGTTGGCGGCCAGCACCAGACGCGTGTCGAGTTGCTCGGATTGCAGCATGTAATGCTCCAGCACGTCGGCCAGTTGCATGAGCGGTTCACCCTGGTCGCCATGGAGCGGCACGACGCCTTGATAGGGCATCGTGCCGATAGGTCGGTCGCGGGCATCGAGCGTGATGACACAGCGTCCGCCGTTGTTGACCAGTTGCGACAGATGCGCATCCTCGGCGACTTTTCCGACGACCTGGGCAGTGGCACGAAAAGTGAAATCCGAATTGATCTCGGCGACCGCGAATTTGAGCGGCCCGTCGCCGTGCAATTGCAGGATCAGCGCGCCGTCGAACTTGATATTGGAGTGCATGAGCAGGCCAGCGGCCGCCATCTCGCCGAGTAGATTGCGCACCGGTGTCGGATAGGCACCGGCCACCCTGCGTCGCGTCAGCACCTCGCGCCACGCGCTATTGACGCGCACCAGTGCGCCGCGCACCGGCAGGCCTTCAAACAGGAAACGATGTAGCAGTCCAGATGGCACGCTGACTCCGCAGGAGATTTGATGAGACCAGGTGATTATTGATGCTGGTGCCGAACTGGTCCAGCGTCGCCGCCAACGCGCAAGGAAACCGCTTGCTTTACGAATTGGATGCAGCCTTTGATCGTGCCACCCATGAACAAGACATGCGTCTCATCGTCCATGACCCCGCGCGTCATTGAGTCCGGCACGACCACCGGCTAGGGTGGCGTCCATTGTTCCCACCCCGCGAGATCACGCCATGGACAACAACAGCACGACCGTACTCGAAGCCCGCACCGCCGACCTCATGCAGCGCTTCAACGACGCCTTCCTGCGTCATGAGCCCGCTTTGCTCGATGACTTGATTGCCCTCGATTGCCGACTCGAGAACACCACGCCCGCGCCCGATGGTTCGCGCCACGTGGGGCGCACGGCCTGTCTCGCGGTGTGGCATGCCATCGCCGCCAATCGTGACGCCTGGTTCGAGCCGGAATGCACCGTGGTATGCGGCGAGCGCGCCATGATTCAATGGCGTTACCGCTGGGGGCCGGGCGAGACGGAGTCGGTGCGCGGTGTCAATCTCATGCAGGTGCGCGACGGCTTGATCGTCGAAGCTCTCGGCTATGTGAAGGGTAACTAACTTGACGCTCGACGCCGACAATTCCACGCAGCACTTGAATCAGGATTGAGCGGCTATACTCCAAGCTCTGTGGCGCGCGACGGCTTGAAACGGGCTGCTTGCGCACGCCGTTCCTCATATCGATACCTGCTAGCTATTCAAGGAGCCTCGCCATGCGTATTTCTTTCATCACCCACGCGGCATTCATTGCCGCTGCACTCGTCATTGCCGGCACGGCCGAGGCCGCTGACGATGCACCTCACAGCATGACCGGTTGTCTGCATCAGGGCAGCGCACCGGGCAGCTACGAATTGACTGACTTAGGGCTCGCTAATGGACCGAAGAGCGTCGTCATCGCGGCCTCCAGCGTTGATCTGTCCGGCCATGTCGGACACAAAGTCGAATTGACCGGCATCACGGTCAAGGGTGCGGATGCCGCAGCGCACACCATGAGCATCAGCGCCATGAAGCACCTCGCGGCGACCTGTCCGTAAGCAATCCCACCGCGTCGCGCGACGGATGTCGTGGTCGCGCGGCCGCGTGACCGTACCGTTATTGCGCAAAGGCCGGTCGGTCTTTGCCGAGCACCGGGCAAATGCCCATACTGACGCTCGAATTCCACCCTCGGCTTGACGCAACATGTTCAACTCATCTTTTCGCTGCCTGCGTAACTCGCAGGCGCTTTGTCATGGCCGCCCCAACCGTTTCATTGTCAGCCTGGTGCTGGGCTTGTTGTGTTGTGCGCTCGCGTCCCATACCAGTCTCGCGGCCGAGGCCGAACTCGGTAGCCCTGGCGCTGCGGTAGTAGCCGATGGTGAGCGTTTGTTCGTCTCATTGCCGGCCAGTGATCAACTGGCGGTGATCGATGCCGACGGCCTCGCGGTGCGCGAACGCATCAAGCTGCCAGGTCAGCCGCGCGGGCTCGCGGTGCGCGCTGATGGCACGGCCTTGTTGGTGGCCTTGGCGAGCGGGCGCGGTTTCGCGCGTGTCGATCTCGCTGCCCTGAGCGTGACGCTTTTTCAGTTCAGCTTGCCGCCGGGTGTGAACGGTTTTCAGCAGATAGCAGACATGGGCCAGGGCCGCGTGCTGTTGCATAGTGCTGAGGCGCCGACCCAATACGCGGTGTTCGACAGCGCGACACCCGAGGTGCTGTGGTGGAGCGCTGCGCTGCCCGCCCACCAGGCGCACAGTCTCGCCTTCGATCGCGCCCGCCAGCGGCTCTACACCACCAGCGCCGGGCGATTCATCGCGATCGATTTCAGCGTGGCCGGTGCTGCGGTGGTGGTGAGCGACAGCGCGCAATTGAGTGACGGCAGTGCCTTCGCGGCGCGACGCTTGAGCGAGCTTAGCTACGACGCCGGCAGTGACACGGCGGTAACAGGCGATGGCCTGCTGTTCGACCCGCTGAATTTGACCCTGCGTCGCGATCTCAAACTCGGTCATCTCAGCGTGCTCAGCGTCGATGGCCGCTATCTGTTCAATAGCGCCGACGATGGCCATCTATTGCGTCGTGGTCTGCGCGATGCCGCCGATGATCGCGCCTTGCCGCTGGCCTGTGCGGATGCGCAAGTCACCGCGCTGGTGGTGATGCCCGATGGCCAGGCCGCCGCCGCGCTAGCCGGCCCGCAGTTGTGCAGCACCATTACCATCGCCGAGCGCCGCGCGATGCTGGCCGCGACGGTCGCGCCGACCGTGCCTTCGCCACTCGATTTGTTCCCCATGCATAAGAACGCGAAATGGACTTACAAGAACGGCAATGGCTCGCTGGAGACCGACACCGTGGTCGGTTCGACCCGCATCAACGGGCTGCCGGTGTGGAAGATTCTCTATAGCGATAAGACCTTCAGTTTTCGCAAGGTGGTAGCGACCGAAGCCAGCGAAGTGCGTTCGGTCCACCCGGCTGATGAGCAGACCGCGACTTCGGTGCCGCCCAATATTCTGGTCAAGAGCACCGATCAAGTGGGCAAGAGCTATGTGCAGACTGGTAACTTCGAAGTGCGCACCGCCAGCGATCCGATACAGAAGATCAAATACAAGGAGACGCGCAAGATCGTCGGCTTCAGCAACGTCAAGCTTGTCTTCGGCACTTTCCGCGCCTTGCGCATCGACTACACCATCGTGCAGACCTATCAGGGCCAGAGCCGAACCGGCAACGGCACTTCGTGGATGGTGCCGGGCATGGGCGAAGTGCAAGTCGGCGCCAAAGGCAAGCCGAGCACGGTGTTGACCGATGTGCTGGTCGACCGCGACAAGGACGGCATCAACGCCAAGACCGATAACTGCCTGCTGGTGGCGAACCCCGACCAGACCGACACCGATCACGACAAGATCGGCGATGCCTGCGATAACGATGACGATGGTGATGGTGTGCCGGACAGCGTCGATAATTGCCCGCTGGTGGCGAACCCCGATCAGCTCGACACCAACAACGACGGTACAGGCGACGCTTGCACTCATTAAGCGCGGATCCCAACAGCACGAGGATGCCCGATGGAAGTGAAAAACAAAATCGCCGTCATCACCGGTGCCGCGAGCGGTATCGGCGCGGCGCTGGCGCGACGTTTTCATGCCGAGGGTGCCAAGGCGATCGCGATTGCCGACGTGCAGGTCGAGGCCTTGAACGACGTGGCGAAGGACATCGGCGCGTTGGCGATCCCCTGCAATGTCGCACGTGAAAGCGAGATACAGAATCTGGTCGCGCGGGTCGAGGCTGAACTCGGTCCCATCGATATCTTCTGCTCCAATGCCGGCATTGCGCGTCTCGGCGACGAAGACGTGCCCAATGAAGAATGGCAGTTGAACTGGGACATCCACGTCATGGCCCATGTCTACGCGGTGCGCGCGGTGGCACCGAAGATGGTCGCGCGCGGCGGCGGTTATCTCATTCACACCGCGTCGGCGGCCGGCCTTTTGAGCCACATCCAGTCCGCGACCTATGCCACTACCAAGCATGCGGCGGTCGCCTTCGCCGAATGGGTCGCTATCAAGTATCGCGACCAAGGCATACGCGTGTCGGTGCTCGCGCCGCAGGCAGTACGCACGCCCATGACCGACCGACCCGACGGCGCTTCGGTAGCCAGCATCGACGGCATGATCGAGCCCGAGCAGCTCGCCGACTGCGTGATCGAGACCATGGCCAAGGAAGAATTTCTGATGCTGCCGCACCCGGTAGTGCGCGAGTACATGGCGCGCAAAGTCAGCAATATCGATCGTTGGCTGGAAGGGATGAATCGCTGGCGTGCCAAGAAGGGGCCGGCACCGCGTTCTTGAAAGTTCTTTCCATCTCTCTGTGGGTCCGACTTCAGTCGGACATTAAAAGGCGCGCCCTTGCGGTTAGCGCTCTGGAAGGAATGTCCGACTGAAGTCGGACCCACAGGGGACAAGAGAGCAGGAGAATAGAGGCTAGCGCGCGGTGCTCGCCCCTACCTAGGCTTCAAAGCCTCCAGCGCCTGCCAATCCGGTATCGATTGGTAATTCACACCGGCCGCTAGAATTTTCGGCGTCTCGTTCGGCGGCAACAGCCGTATGGTGTTCAGAATCACCTGGGTGGCGCCGGCATCGAAGTGCTGCTGCACGCGATCGCGAATCTGCTCTTCCGTGCCATACGCGACTAG
>JAYWAC010000061.1:0-6749 GCA_043782755.1 Pseudomonadota bacterium
CTGAAACGGCCGGCCGGGGCATTGCTGGGCCGTTCGATAGTAGAACTCGATCTGCCCTATGCGCCACCCGAGGCGGGCAGCGAGCCGATAGAGGTGCGCATCGACGGTGCCATGCTCGGCATCACCCAGCGTTACGAACACGCCGGCGGGACGGGCGCGGTGTTACTGCTGCTCGATCGCGGCCATGCCCTGGTGTGGTTTCTGAGTACCCTGGCCGGCGGTGTGCCGGGCTCGGTGGCCTCAAGCGGGGTGCTGGCGCGGGCCGCCATTCAGCATCGACTGGACAGCGAGATCTCGCGCAGCCGCCGCTATCACAATGACCTGAGTTGTATCACCGTGCACTGCGCGGGCCGCGATGCGGCGGCGTGTCTGATCGGCGTGGCGCGCCTATTGAAGGAGCAGTTGCGCTGGGTCGATCTGCTCGGGCAATGGGCCGACGACACGCTATTGGTGGTGCTGCCCGAGACCGCGTTCGATGCGGCTGAGGGCCTGCGCGCCAAGCTCGCGGCGCTGCTGGCCGCACCTGCTATCGGCACGATCGCCTGCGGTGTCAGCGCCTGGCGGAAGGGCGATAAGGCCGAACGCATGGTTGCCCGCGCGCTGGCGTCTTCACCGTTGGACTCAAGTCCCCGGGTTACTGGTGTCCACTATCTCGAAGTCGTGGCTGATGGCGACGCTCTGACGCAGCATGATGGTGGCTGAGCAGTATTTCTCGGCCGACAGATTGACCGCACGCTCGACCGCCGCTGCTTTCAGTGCCGGGCCACTGACCACGAAATGAATGTGAATGCGGGTGAAGACCTTGGGCACTTCGTCGGCGCGTTCGGCTTCAAGCCGCACTTCGCAGCCGGCTATCGGATGACGACCTTTTTTCAGAATGTCGACTACATCGAAGGCAGTGCAGGCACCGAGTCCGGTCAACACCAGTTCCATCGGCCGCGGACCGAGATTGCGCCCACCGGCTTCGGGTGGACCGTCAATCACCACCGCATGGCCACTGCCTGTCATGCCGACGAACATCGCGCCGTCGACCCATTTGATTGTCGAATTCATGGCCACTCGCCTCTGCTGTTACGCGCCTCTTGGTCGCGCTCGTAATGTGATAAATGCCCGGTATGGCAACTGTGGGATGGCTTTTAAGCTCAATAAATGAGTATCTTAAGTTCACAACATTCAGAATCGCACAATATGGTCGATATTTGTTTACAAATCGTCCATGGCATTGAGTGCGGACCTTAAGTCAGCGAGGGTATTCCATGAGCGTCGTGCAACCTATCAAGGGCAAGGCCGACGAACTGATTCTGCGCTTCCTCGAGCACTGCCATCGGCGGCAGTTCCCGGCGAAGAGCACCATCATTCGACAAGGCGATCCGTCCCACGATTTGTTCTACATCGTGCGCGGTTCCGTGACCGTCATGCTTGAGGATGAGGAAGGTCGCGAGCTGGTGCTGGCCTATCTCAACGCCGGTGATTTCTTCGGTGAAATCGGTTTGTTCAACGAGCATGTCAATCGCAGCGCCCTGGTGCGCGCGAAAAACGCTTGCGAAATAGCGCAGATCAGCTATGAGCGGCTGAAGAGCATGTCGACGCTGTTCCCCGATCTGCTGTTTGCGATTTCTTCCCAGCTCGCCACCCGCCTGCGCAAGATGAATCGCAAGATAGGCGACCTGGCTTTCATGGATGTGTCTGGCCGCGTCGCGCGCTCGCTGCTCGATCTGTGCAAGGAACCGGACGCCATGACCCATCCCGACGGCATGCAGATCCGCGTTACCCGTCAGGAACTCGGCCGCATCGTCGGCTGTTCGCGTGAGATGGTCGGCCGCGTGCTGAAGAACCTCGAAGAGCAGCATCTGATCAGTGTCAGCGGCAAGACCATCGTCGTGTTCGGCGTGCGCTGATCGCCTGCCCTAATTCGTTAGCGGTAAGCCGCATCCTCGATCCCATGACGCGGCTTTAACTGCCTGCTGCGCGGCGCCTATGATGGCGCTTTCCGCTACGGGAGCGTGCACGGGTGCCAGAATTCTCCAGCGTCGACATCGCCGACGGCATCTGGCTCGTCACCATTCGTCGACCCGAGCGCATGAATGCGCTGCATCCGCCCGCTAATTTCGAATTGGCGGACATCTTTGCCAACTTCGCCGCTGATCCCGAGGCGCGTGTCGCGATCCTGACCGGCGCTGGCGAACGCGCCTTCTGTGCCGGTAACGATCTGCGCTATCTGGCCGAAGGCCATCCGCGACGCATCCCGGAATTAGGCTTCGCCGGCTTGACCGCCAACTATCATCGCAGCAAACCTGTGATCGCCGCCGTCAACGGCCTCGCGGTCGGTGGCGGTTTCGAGATCGCGCTGGCCTGTGATCTGATCATCGCCGCTGAGCATGCCTACTTCGGTCTGCCCGAGCCCAAGGTCGGCCTCGCCGCCACCGCTGGCGGGCTGCACCGTCTGCCTCGGCAAATAGGCCTCAAGCCCGCGCTCGGCATGATCCTGACCGGTCGGCGTGTGCAGGCCGATGAGGCGCTGCGTCTAGGGTTGGTCAACGAAGTCGTCGCGGGATCTGAAGTCGTGAGCTGCGCGCGCCGCTGGGCACAACAAATCCTCGAATGCGCGCCGCTCTCCATCCGCACCAGCCTCGATGTGGTGAATCGCGGTCTCGCCGAGGCCAGCCTTGAACTCGCCGCCGGTGCCGACTACGCCAGCGTCAAGGCGCTTTACGCGAGCGAGGACGCGCAGGAAGGGCCGCGCGCCTTCGCCGAGAAACGTAAGCCCCAGTGGCGCGGGCGCTGAGCTTTGGTCTCAGCCTTGCGGCTTGCGCGCGTTGATGGAGATCGTGCGACCCACCCACGGCGGGCGCGGCAGGCCGGCCTGGGCCTCGACCAGGCGTCGATAATTTTCCGCGATGGATGGTTCAAACGGACAGCTGCGCCGCGCACGCGTGTCGAAACTTAAGGCCAGCGTCTCCTGGGTCGAGAGCAGCGTCGTGTCACGGTAGATCTCCTGGTAGACGTGGACTCGCTTGCCATCGCAGTCGAGGATGCGCGTCTCGATACGCAAAGCCTCGCCGAGATGGGCTTCCTGCTGGTAGGTGATGTGGGATTCCAGCGCGACCGTCGAACGCCCTTCGCGTTTGATGTAATCGAAGCTCAGCCCCACCACGGCCTTGTAGGCATCGATGCCGCTCTCAAAGGCCTTCATGTAATAGGCCACGTTCATATGGCCGTTGTAGTCGATCCACTCGAGGATCACGCTCGTGTAGTCGATAACGAGGCCATCGGCCGGAATCGAAGCAGTGTGCATAGCAAGCCCGCTTTTCATGAGGAGCGCCATTGTAGGAGAGGGCGCCATCGCACACCCAACCTTGACAGGTTCGAAGCCAGCCACGATGATTCCCGGCCCCAAGCCCGGCGCCGCTTTCGGCAACGTCGGCCTCTCTTGGCTATGTAGCTCAGTTGGTTAGAGCGCGGCACTCATAATGCTGAGGTCGGTGGTTCGAGTCCACCCATAGCCACCATTTCATTGGTTGGTTCTAAAGCAAAATCTTCCATCTGCCTGAAGCCATCCGTCTACGCAGAACGATCAGTGTGGGACTTTTGCGGGACGTGCGACCGTAAACTCGATTCGCTGCTTCCAATAGCCTTTTCCAATTCGGGCCCTGAGTAATACGTGGTGATGTCGCCGGACTTATGTCGGAGTAACACTTTCCGGGTCATCATCGGGACGCCCGCCGCGCGCAATCGTCGACCGAAGGTGTGCTTGGGCCTTCGCTCTTCCCGCGCTGGCTGGATCTTGGCGGGAAGAACTTAGGGTCCACTAAGCGGCCGGTCGAATTGGCCGGATTCTTGTATAGTTACCCATAACTTCGGACCATTATCGGGTCAAGAATTGTGCCTTATGGGCTCCCTGATTCCGACAATTTGAGAAAGACGTACGTGGCTGATACCCCGGCGAGACCTAACGACCTACCCGATTTTCGCAATCCCCCGCTGAATGAGGTGGTTCTAGGAGTTCAACTCAACCCTCTGTTGGGCTATCAGCAGATCCAAGCGGGCGAAGTATGGCGTCTCTTTCGGAAAGAATTCCCGAAGAGTCAGGAGCATCCACCGATCGCTCCAATGTTTGAAACGTTCGGACTCCCTGCGATGGGTAATCAGTTTGGCTTTATTACCGGCGCACCGCATAGCCGGTTTTGGTTTTTACGTCCCGATGAAGACGAGTTAATTCAGTTTCAACAAGACCGCCTATTGCACAACTGGCGTAAAGTGGGCGACGAAACCAACGAGTACCCCCGCTTTGAATCAATGGTTGACCGATTCCGAAACGAAGTTAACCTACTAGAAAAATACTTGAACGAGTTGGCTCCGCAAGATCTTACAATTAACCAGTGTGAAGTCTCTTATATCAACCATATCGTACCTTCCGCCGATAAACCCTTGGTCGCGTCGAATTGGCTTCGATTCTTAAATTTTGGTAGTAACGAGCCCGATGATTTTTCCTGTAGCTTTCGCGAGGTAATCCTCGATGCCGATAATACCCCTCACGGACGATTGATTTGCGAAGCATCGATAGGTGTCAAAGCCGACCGGCAGCGAATCATAATCCTTTCATTGACTGTACGAGGTGCACCGAGGCGGAACACCGTCGAATCAGCATTTGATTTTTTGTCCAGTGGTCGCAATCTGATTGTGCGTAAGTTCGTGGAACTAACCACTGATGAGGCGCATACAAAATGGGAGCGCGTCAAATGACCAAGACCCAAAGCACGGCCGCATTTACTGGCGGGTTTTTTCGAGATGCATCCACGAAGAATATCGTGTCAATCTCTTCTAACCACATCCGGAACGTGAGTGATGAGAAGGGCAATCGCTGGAGCGACAAAGTTACTGTTCGTTTGCAAAACCTAATTCGCTTAACGCCCGGCTGGGATGGGTATCAAGGACGGCCCGTAAGTTTTGTAAATGCGAACTTTGCATATCAAATGTTACATAGCATCTGCGGACCGGAGACTCGCGCACCTCAAATAATTCCCGGCTCTGCGGGAGATTTGCAGATTGAGTGGCACACGCTGCATGGAGACATCGAGCTGCACGTTCGAGGCCCAAACGATGTGCATGCGTGGCGCGCTATGACCGGATCCGATCCGGACGGCGAAGAGTTGAACCTAACGGTCAATTTTGTAGTTGTGGCACAGTGGGTCAAAGAGGTAACGGAGGCACCGATTGCCACTGAAACCGCAGCGTGACGAAAATGGCGTCGTTATTCCCCATGATCATCCCGGTATTCTCCCAGAACACGGGATTATCAGGCGAGTATCTGAGGAACTGCTAGTCAACGACGAGAAGCTAGCAGGTCGGCGCATATCGACCATGGCCTTTAAACCTTCTTCTGGGGATAACGGGGGCCTGTCCGTGGATCTTCAGAACGAAATCGAAAAAGCGGGCCTTGATGCGAAGGCATATGTAACAACTCCTCAATGGATGGGCTCGGTACGCATTGAGGCAGGACAGCTGCGCGATGAAGGCTTCATCGTTGGCTCCGATCCAATCGAGTCCAATCCCTATCACGGCGAAGTTTGGGGAAATTTCACTAGGCCCAAGAAACGTCGCCTTCTTGCCATATGTGAATGGTTCGTCCGGATAGATGATGTAGCGATCGACAAGTAGTGTTCCAGCCGATCAATATCTACCAACAATCCAAACCACTATTTCGACTCAGCCCGCGACCTATCCACCATTGAACCGGGTTGCCGTATCGCCCTCGATTCAGCTTGGCGCTCTCGAAATCATCAGATCGGCAACACATATCGGCAAAGCGACCCAAAGAAATCCCTCAAACCTTTTTATAGTCAGGGACCTGGTCGTTCATTAATATCGGCAAATGTCAGCCGCCGCTCCCCCTGTCGAGCTTCCCAGCCGCATCGAGCCCTGCTTTGTCGATGAGCCGCAAGGAGAATTGCTGGATGTCCTGATCGAGCTACCGACTGCGGCGAACCAGCTTGGCGCCCGGCTCCATCCGCGCACCGCCGCCAGCCTGGTGGCTCTGGTGCGGGTCATGAACTGCTATTACTCCAACCTGATTGAAGGCCATAACACCCGACCGCTGGATATTGAGCGGGCGCTGGCCAACGAGTTCGATACCGACGAGACGCGGCGTAATCTCCAGATAGAGGCTCGCGCACATATCCGACTCCAGGAGGTCATCGACGCCGACTTTGCGGCGGGCCTTCTACCCGATCCTGTCAGCAGCGATTTTATCCGGCGTCTGCATCGCGACTTTTATCGCGATGCGCCCGACGCCATGCTTCGGGTGAGCGGAAGTGGCCGAGATTTCGTCATGACGCCGGGGGCGTTCCGTGACGAACCTCGCGACGACGTCGCCGTGGGCCGCCATCGGCCTCCAAGCAGCGCTGCTGTCGCTCGCTTCATGGACTATTTCGCTGAACGCTATGCGTTCACCCGCCTAAGCGCCGCGCAGCGCATTCTTGGCCTGCCGGCAGCGCACCACCGCTTCAACTACATCCATCCCTTTCCTGACGGCAATGGACGAGTGAGCCGTCTCGTGTGTCACGCCATGGCGCTCAAGGCCGGCATTGGTGGGCACGGGCTATGGTCGATTTCGAGAGGTCTCGCACGCGGCCTTGCCGACGTCGGTGAATACAAAGTAAGCGGCTAAACGAGGCCGTATTCCCAGCTTGAGATGTAGCGGCTAGTTTCTGCGAGGTGTTCACCCTCGAAGGATCTGGTTGCCCATGTCA
>JAYWAC010000062.1:0-6746 GCA_043782755.1 Pseudomonadota bacterium
GTGAAGGGCGCAATGATTTCAAGCGTGGCGCCTGGGGCGGGCCCTGCCCACCGATAGGACGTCATCGTTATTTCTTCAAGCTCTACGCGCTCGATCGCAAGCTGTCCGAACTTAGCGCGCCGGACAAGGCCGCGCTGCTCGCGGCCAGTCGCGATCACATCCTCGCCGAAGCGGTGCTGCAGGGCACCTATCAGAAACAACACTGAGCGCGCGTTCCGCGCTCAGGTCGCGACAAGTGGCAGCCACACGCGAAACTCCGCGCCAGGTGTACGGTTCACCACCGACACCTGGCCATGCATCACTTCCACCAGCCGTTTGACCAGGGCAAGACCGATACCGGTGCCGGCGGTGGCGCGGGTCAGGGCATTCTCGCCGCGATAGAACAAGGCGAAGATGCGCTGCGACTGCTCCTTGGGGATGCCTGGCCCGAAATCGCGCACCGCGAATTCGATATGGGTCGCGTCACCGCGCCGCACGTTGATCTCGAGCGCCTCGTCACCGCTGGTGAACTTGAGGGCGTTATCGACCAGGTTCAGCATCACTTGGGTGTAGCAATCGAGATCGACACGCAGCACGCACGCGCTGATGTCGGGCGCACAGTGCAAATGGTATTGGCGTCCGGCGTGGCTGACCACCGAACTCAGTTTGGAATGCAGCAGGTCCAGCAATTGCGCGACCGTCACTTCGCGCAGCTCGACCTTGAGCTCGTTGCGCGTCATGCGCGCCAGGTTCAGTACGTTGTTGATGAGGCGTGTGAGACGTTCAGCCTCGTCGTGTATGAAGCTGTAATACTCGCTGCGTTTGGCTTCCGGCGCCCAGCCTTCGCGCAGCATCTCGCCGTACATGCGTATCGAGGTCAAGGGCGTTTTTAATTCATGGCTGACGGCGGCGATGAATTCCTGTTGCTGACGCGCCAGCGCGAGCTGTCGTGCGCCGAGGCGGAACATCAGCACGAGACCGCCACACAACACCAGTGCCAATACCGCCGCCAGCCACGCGATCACCGTGGCGCCCGGGCCGGCCGGCAGCTGCGTGACACTGAAGATCAATTCGAAATCGCTGAACGGTGCCGACAGGCGTGACTGATAGAGCAGCGTGCCGCGCAGCGCGCGTGTCGCGTCATAGTCAGGTGCAGTCGTGCCTGATGTGCGACTCAACACTTCGCCGCGTCGTGCGATGAGCAGACTGCTGGTGTGGGCGAGCGGACTCAAGGCAAAGGGCGCGTTGACTGTCGCGGTCAGGAAGCGTTCGCGATCGATCAACAGACCCTGCACATAGCGCTGTCCATCGCGCCACACCTTGCGATACAGCACCAGCTCGCCACTCGCCAGCAGACTGCTTTCAAAGCTGTCCACTTCGCTCTCAAACGTGTGAATGCGCGGCAGGACATCGCGGCGTGTGTGTGCTTCACCGGATTCCACAATCGCGGCACCCGCTACTTCCGGCAAGGCACTCGTCTCCTTACGCAGTGCACGCTTGGATTTCGCCAGTGTTTGGTCCAGCGCCTTGTCGGCGCCATCGGCCATCACCGGCGCGCCCTGAAAGCTTTGTTCGAGTTTTAAATCGGCGACGCGCCCGAGGGAATTCGAACCCGCGCCGCCGCGTGCCGCCGCCGCTGCGGCCACGTTCAAGCTGTCGAAGGCGACTTGCGCTGCTGGCGAGGGCGCCGCTATCTCGGCTTCGCGCAAGCGTTCGTCCTTGTCGGCCCGGGCCTTTTTTTCGGCAACGGCCAGGCGGTCGGGCTTGCGCGGTTGATCGCGTTCGCCATCGCCGAGCAGACGATTGGCGGCCAGGATGTCGCGCATCCGCGTGGCGAGCCGCTCACGCATCGCGTGTTCCTCGTGGCTGAGTCCCGCTTGCTCATCCTCGGTGCCCGTCGGTGGCACATAGGGCACGCTGAACAAGCCCTGGCTGTCGACCTGAAAATGACCGATCAGACCCGGCACCGTGACCGGCGGTGGATAGCCGGCCAGCGGCGATCGTTGCAGGACATTGCTCGAGGTCGGCGTGACAAGATTGAAGTAGCTGTATTCAGTGAAGCGGTGCGCATCCTCGGTGGCCACCAGTTCACGCAGGTGTTGATCGACGCGCGCCGCGAACTCTTCAGCCAGGCCTTGATGCTGATGGAAGGTTTCCCATTGCAGGCGTTGATAGGCCTGATAGATCAGTGCTGCGGTCGGCACGGCGAGGGCGATGAAGAACAGCGCCAGGGCGAGTCGCAGCTTGACTAGCGGTTTCACGCGCGCAGCAGGCGATAGCCGGCGCCGCGCACCGTCAGCAAAACTTGTGGCGTGGCCGGGTCGCGTTCGATTTTGCGTCGCAGCTTGGCGATATGGATGTCGACGGTGCGGGTCTCGAGTGCCAGCGCATTGGCATAGCCCCAGACCTTGTGCAGCAGCTCTTCGCGCGACACCGCGCGTTCGGCATGGGCATGGAGGTATTGCAACACGTCCATCTCGCGGCGTGTAAAGGCGACGGTTTCCGTGCCGCGCTGCGCTTGCAAGGTGCCGGGGTCAACCAGCAAGCCATCGCCCAAGGCCAGTGTTTGCGTTTCGCCCGGCAACACCCGCGCACGACGCAGCACCGCGTGTACGCGCAATACCAGTGCGGCGATCGAGAACGGCTTGGCGACGTAATCATCGGCGCCCAGCGACAAGCCATGAATGATGTCGTCGTCGCTACTGCGCGCGGTGAGCAGGATGATAGCCTGTTCGCGATCAGCTGCACGGATGCGCCGACAAATCTCGAAACCGTCCAGGCCCGGCAGCATGACATCGAGCAGAATCAAGTCATGGGGCCCGCGCTGGGCCTTGTGCCAGGCATCATTGCCATCGACCGCGCTGTCGACCTGAAAGCCATGGTAGGTAAAGACGTCGATGAGCCCGCTACGAATGGCCGGATCGTCTTCGACGATAAGGATGCGGGGTCGGGCGCTCATATCGCTGGAATCTTGACGTCCTGATTGACTTCGGCGCGAGCATAGCAAGAAGCGTGAGGGTGCCTTGTAAACGCGATGTAAACACGCCCGCTGTGCTTTTACCAAAAGTGGCCTGCCATCGTTGCATGGCCACGCCTAGAGTGCCTCCGTCATCCACGGAGAACACGCCATGACGCTCATCACTCGACTCGGCCGCCTGTTCCGCGCCGATCTCAATGCTGTGCTCGACGGCCTCGAAGAGCCGGCCATGCTGCTCAAACAAGCGGTGCGCGACATGGAGGAAGTGCTGGCCGGCGAGGACGCCGAACACGCACGCCTCGATGACGAAGCCCAAAGACTTGCCCAGGCCTTGGACGAGAGCCGGGTACGAATCGCGGCCCTCGATGAAGAACTGACGCTGTGCCTAGCCGCCGACAAGGACGAGCTCGCGCGCAATCTGGTGCGGCGTAAGCTCGAAGCGACACGCCATGCCACGCTGCTCGCGGAACGTCAGCAGACGCTGATCGAGACGCAGCGTCGAGGCGCGGTGCGCATCCTCGAACATCGCCAACGTCTCGACGCCCTGCGTGCGCAAGCCGCACTCACCGACAGCGTCAGTGCAGTCGCCAGCGACGAGGTCCTTGCCGGTTGGCAGACAGCCACCACCATCAGCGAAGTGGAGATCGAGGTCGCGCTGTTGCGTGAACGGCAACGGAGGGCGCAGTCATGAAGCGCTTGAGTTTCATCGAAGCGCTGTGCTTCGCGGCGCTACTGAGCGTGGTGGGCACGGTGCTCGCCCGGGTCTTGTCGCCGCTGTTTGGCGCTGCGCTGATCGCGCGTGCGCTGTGCACAGCCTTGAGTCTCGCCTATGTATTGTTCCTGCTGCTGCGCAGCCGTTTGCAGTGTGGGCGCGTGAGCCTGTTGTCGGGCTGGTTGTGCGCAGCACTGCTCATTGCGGTGTTCTGTCCTTCCTTGCTCAGCATGGCGGCTGCCCATCTCAGCTTGATCTGGCTGACGCGTGCGCTGTTGTTTCATACCAGTCTCTTGACCGCGCTTGCCGACCTCGGCGTCAGCGCCTTGTCGCTCGCTGCGGGCTGCTGGGCCTTGCTTGAAACCGGCAGTTTCTTCGCGAGCCTATGGAGTGTGTGCCTGCTGCAGGCGGGCTGCGCGCTATTGCCGGTGCCCCTGGGCAAGTCACCACGGTCCGCAGGCTACGGGCACGACCATGAACAACGCTTCACACGCGCGGCACGGGCCGCCGAGCAAGCGTTACGCAGCCTGACTTCCTCGCGCTGACAGGCGCTCTCGATCCTTAGCAACAATCTCGACAAAATATTTTGGAGTATCACCATGCATCAGCAACTACTCGGACTCGCTCTCGCCAGCCTCACCGTTGGCGCCATCGCTTTCTATCCCCATCTGCACGACGCCGATGCAGCGGTGCTGCCGTCGCAACTCACGGTGGCGCCGCCTGCCAAGTCGATCTCGCCCCACAACCGACCGCGTGTCGATCTGGTGTTCGTGCTCGACACCACCGGCAGCATGGGTGGGCTCATCGAAGCGGCCAAGGAAAAGATCTGGTCCATCGCTACCACCATGGCGCGCGCCCAGCCGGCACCCGAGATCCGCATTGGTCTGGTGGCCTATCGCGATCGTGGTGACCAGTACGTGACGCAGGTGTTCGATCTAACCACCGATCTCGATTCCATGTATGCACATCTGATGGAATTCAAGGCCGATGGTGGCGGCGATGGACCGGAGGCCGTCAATCAGGCCTTGCAGGACGCCATCGGACGCATGAGCTGGAACACTCAAGAGGCGACTTACAAGGTGGTGTTCCTAGTCGGCGACGCGCCACCGCACCTCGACTACCAAGATGACGTGCAGTACCCGGTGACCCTTGCGTTGGCTCGCCAGCGCGGCATCGTCGTCAACACTATTCAATGCGGTAACGATACGTCCGCCACGCAGTCCTGGTCGCAGATCGCCGCGCTTGGCGCGGGTGACTTCCTGCGCGTCGAACAGAACGGCAGCGCGGTCGCCATCAGTACGCCCTATGACGACAAGCTTGCGCGCCTCTCCGCCGCGCTCGATGACACGCGACTTTACTACGGCGACGCCAAGGAGCAGGCCGACAAGCGTGCCAAGATCGATGCCACCAGCAAGATCGAGGAAAAGGCCTCGGCGGCGGTGAAGGCGCGGCGCGCGACCTTCAATGCTTCTGAGAGTGGCGCCGCCAATCTGCTGGGTGAAAAGGAACTGGTGAACGAGGTAGCGAGCGGCCGCGTGCGTCTGGAAGATATTCGCAAGGACGAGCTGCCTGCGCCCTTGCAAGCCATGGCACCGGCGGCGCAGGCCACTTACCTCAAGGACAACGCCGCCAAGCGCGATGCGCTGAAGAAGGAAATTCAAGGCGCCGCCGACGCGCGCAGCGATTTCTTGAAGCGCAAGGTCGCCGCGTCCGGCGGTGCCGCCGACTCGCTGGATGCGAAGTTGTTCGGCACCTTGCGTGCCCAGGCCAAGCGTGTCGGCGCGATGGAGTTGGACAAGGACGGCCCGGCCTATTGAGGGTTGCCGTGTGTGAGGCGGCGCGCGCCGCCTCACTATCGATCAGGTTGTGTCCTCCCCTTGCTTTTGCGATGCCGGGCGGGCAACGTCAGGGGCGTCGATGAGCGCGTGCCCAGCGCAGCAAAATCTGCTCGCAGTCCTGTCGACTTGCGAGCAGGGCGCGTGCCGCGCCTAGCGCCCATCGTCATCGCCACCCGCCGGCACTCGCCGGCTCGAAATCAAAGAGAGAGGAAAAGAATATGGCGCAGATACGTGAAATCACTTCTGGTTTGCAGTTCCCCGAAGGCCCGGTCGCGATGGACGACGGCAGTGTGCTGGTGGTCGAGATCAAGCGCGGCACCCTGACGCGCGTGAAGGCCGATGGCAAACAGCAGATCATTGCCAACGTCGGTGGTGGTCCGAACGGCGCGGCCATCGGCCCCGACGGTGCCTGCTACATCTGCAACGACGGCGGCTTCGAGTGGATGGAAATGGACGGCATGACCGTGCCTGGCCACACGCCCCACAGCTACACCCGTGGCAGCATCCAACGCGTTGACATCAGCACCGGCAAGGTCGAAGTGCTCTACACGCAGTGCGATGGTCATGCGCTCAAGGGCCCCAACGACATCGTGTTCGATAAGCAGGGCGGTATGTGGTTTACCGACTTCGGCAAGACCTACGATCGCAGCCGCGATCGCACCGGCATCTTCTATGCGAAGACCGATGGTTCCTCCATCAAGGAAGTGGTGTTTCCGATGGACGGCCCTAACGGCATCGGCTTGGGACCGAACGACAAGATGCTCTACGTTGCCGAGACCTTCACTGCTCGCGTGTGGCAGTGGGAAGTAACCGGCCCCGGCGAGCTGAAGCGCGTCGCTGGTGTCGGCGGTCCGCTGCTGGAAGGCCCGGGTGGTGCGACCTTGCTGACCGGTCTACCCGGCTATCAGCTGCTCGATTCGCTGGCGGTCGATGCTGAAGGCTGGGTGAGTGTGGCGACCATCATCAATGGCGGCATCACCTCCATCTCGCCGGACGGCAAGAAGATTGAGCACGTCGCACTACCCGATCCCTTGACCACCAACATCTGTTTCGGTGGCAAGGATCTGCGCACTGCCTACGCAACGCTGTCGGGCACCGGTAAGTTGGTCGCCTATGACAGCCCGCGCGCTGGTCTGCGTTTGAACTTCAACGCCTGAGTCTGCGCATCCGCTCTGCGGTCATCGGCCGCAGAGCGCGGTGTCAGACGCTTGTGTTTTTCCTACGACCCGCACCGGCGAGC
>JAYWAC010000063.1:0-17898 GCA_043782755.1 Pseudomonadota bacterium
GCTCTATCATCCCATTCGTCTCGCCGAGGACATTGCGGTGGTCGATCAGGCCACCCGTGGACGCATGGTTGCGGCGGTCGGCATCGGCTATCAACCACCGGATTTCGATGCATTTGGTGTACCGCTCAAGCAGCGTGCCGGGCGCACCGAGGAATGCGTGGAGATCCTGCGCAAGGCCTGGACCGGTGAGCCCTTCAGCTATCCGAGCAAGTACCACACGATAGAGAACGTGCGCGTCACACCGCCGGCTTATCAAAAGAATGGTCCGCCGATCTGGCTGGCCGGTTGGGTGCCGGCCGGACTCGAGCGCGCCGGGCGCATGGGCGATGGTTGGATAGCCGATCCGATTCAATCCTTGCCGGTGATCAAGGACTACGCCGCCCAATACCGCGCCGAAGCCAAGAAGCATGGCCGCAAACCCTATGTGGTGTTGATGCGCGACTGCGTGATCGGGCCAGACTGGCAAGCCTGCGTCGCCAAGAGCGGCCCGACCATGACCACCCATCGCTGGTATTTCCATTACGGTGCCTATGTGAAGGACGACTACGTCAAGGACGTGAAGTCCGCCGAAGACTTGAGCTTCGACATCGCCGCTCGCGATCGCTTGATTGCCGGCAGTCCGGCGCAGTGCTTGGAGCAGCTCAAGATGTGGAAGGAAGAGATCCAGCCGGACTATGTGATGTTGCGCATGCGCCAGCCCGGCGGCCCGCCCCAGGCCGAGGCACTGGCCGACATCCGCATGTTTGGCGAACAAGTCATTCCGAATCTCTAGCCTGCTCTTTCTCTCTTGCCCGCGTGCTGGACGGCGCGCGGGCTTTTCGCCAACAATCATGCTGCTCGCGCCGACGGCGCGGCGATCTTCAATCCTCACGAGCTGGAGCGCCTGCCATGGCCTATTTCGCGGACAATTCCCTGTCTATCGGTAACACCCCGTTGGTGCGTCTGAATCGTGTCGTCGATGCTTCTAAGGCCACTGTGCTGGCCAAGATCGAAGGGCGCAATCCCGCCTACTCGGTCAAGTGTCGTATCGGCGCGGCGATGGTGTGGGACGCTGAGGCCAAGGGCTTGCTCAAGCCTGGCATCGAAGTCGTCGAGCCAACGAGTGGTAACACCGGTATCGCACTCGCCTATGTATGCGCGGCGCGCGGTTACAAGCTGACCTTGACTATGCCCGATACCATGAGCCTCGAACGGCGCAAGGTGTTGAAGGCCTTTGGCGCCAATCTGGTATTGACCGAGGGCGCGAAGGGCATGAAGGGCGCGATCGCCAAGGCCGAGGAAATCGTCGCCAGCGATCCGGCGCGTTATTACATGCCTCAGCAGTTCGAGAATCCGGCCAATCCGGCCATTCACGAAAAGACCACCGGCCCCGAGATCTGGAACCAGACCGACGGCAAGATCGATGTGCTGGTGGCGGGTGTCGGCACCGGCGGCACCATCACCGGCATTTCGCGCTACATCAAACATACCCAGGGCCGCGCGATCATCTCCGTGGCGGTCGAGCCCGAGACCAGCCCGGTCATCACCCAGAAGCTCGCCGGCGAAGACTTGAAGCCGGCGCCGCATAAGATTCAGGGTATAGGTGCGGGTTTCATTCCGGGCGCACTGGACTTGTCGATCATCGATCGCGTCGAGCGCGTGTCGAACGATGAAGCGATCGCCATGGGCCGCCGCCTGGCCTTGGAAGAGGGCATTTTGTCCGGCATTTCCTGCGGCGCGGCCACCGTCGCGGCGGCACGCCTCGCGGCCGAGCCGGCGTTCGCCGGTAAGACTATCGTGGTCATCCTGCCCGATGGGGGTGAGCGTTATCTGTCGAGCGTGATGTTCGAAGACATTCAGGCCTGATGGCCTATCGGGCAAGGTAGATTATTAAGATGCGCAACGGATTTCGTTTGCTCTATCGCGGCTGTGCCGCGCTGCTGTTGCTGATGACTTTCGGCCCGCTGCGCGCCGAACCCACTTCTTCATCCCCAGCCGACGCCACCGCCTGCCCGCGCGCCATGGAGATGAGCGCGGCCGTGATCCGCGCCGAGGCGCTGTGTCTGGCGCAAGCCTATGTGCGCATCGACACCACCAATCCGCCTGGCAATGAAATGGCGACCGCGCGTTTCCTCGCCGCCTATCTGGCCCGCGAAGGCATCGCATCGACGATTCTGGAATCGGCGCCGGGGCGCGCCAATCTCTATGCGCGACTGCGTGGTGACGGCAGTCGCAAGGCGCTGATGCTCGTCCATCACATGGACGTGGTGCCGGCCGACGCCGCGCAGTGGAGCACGCCGCCCTTCGCCGGCGAGACGCACGATGGCTATCTGTGGGGACGCGGCACGCTCGACAACAAGGGGCCGGGCATCATGGAAGTGTTGTCCTTCGTGATGTTGAAGCGAATGGCCGTGCCCTTGGCGCGTGATGTCGTGCTGTTAGCGGTGGCCGATGAAGAACAGGGCGGCGGCAAGGGTGCGCGCTATCTCATGGCCGAGCATTTCGATCTGTTTCGCGATGTCGAGTTTGCCTTGAACGAAGGCGGTGCGATGCTGAAGTTCGACGATGGCCACATGCTCTATGCCGTCGAGTTCGCGCAGAAGGTGCCACTGTGGTTGAAGCTCATAGCCAGCGGTCCCGCCGGCCATGCGTCTATGCCTAAGCCCGAGGCCGCGACCCATAGACTGGTACGCGCACTGGCGCGTCTCGAAGCGTTTGAGTTTCCGGTGACTGTCGTGCCGGAAGTGCAGCAGGTATTCGCCGCGCGGGCCGACAAGATGCCGCTCGAGCAGCGCGCCGCTTATCGCGATCTTGGCAATGCCCTGCAAGAGCCGGCGTTCCGCGCCGAATTCCTGAAGGACCCACACAACGCCGTGATGGTGCGCAATACGCTTGCCATCACCATGCTCGCTGGCAGCAACAAGGAGAATGTCTATGCCGCCGAGGCGTCGGCGGTGCTCGATCTGCGTCTTCTGCCCGGTCAGGATCCCGCGACCGTCATCGCCACCTTGCGCAAGGTGATGAATGAGCCCGAGGTGCGCGTCGAGACCTTGTTGTCTTCGACTGCCCATGCTTCACCGCTGGATACTGAGCTGTTCAAAGCCATCGCCGCGCTGGTGCAGCGTCACGATGCGGGTGCGCAGATCACGGCTAATTTCATCGGCGGCTTCACCGACTGCAATACCTTCCGCGCCAAGGGCATCACCTGCTATGGCTTCATGCCCATGCATCTGCCGACGGCCGAGACCGAGCGCATACACGGTCTCGACGAGCGCATCCTGATCGATGACCTCGTTGAGTCGACGACGCTGTTGAATGAGCTGCTGCGCGACGTCGCGGCACGCACCAGTGCGCCGGCGACGCACTGACCCCACCAGCGCGCTGGGCTAGACTCAGCGCGGCTTAACGGCGATCACTTCGATCTCGAGCAGCGCGCCGGGCAACACCAAGGCGGCGACCTGCACGGCGCTGCGTGCTGGCTTGTTGGGTTGCTCTTGGGTACCGAAGAACTTCGAATAACCGGCCATGAGGCCGGCGAAATCCACTTTGTTGTCCTTGGCCGGATCACCGACCATGAAGACCGTCATCTTGACCACGTTGCCGAGATCGAGCCCGAGGCGCGCCAGCGTGGTTTTGATCGAATTGAGCGTGCTGACGGTCTGGGCTTCCATGTCGCCGTAGGCGGCGATGCTGCCCTTGGGCGCGTTCTTGTCGGCGACCGTCGGCAGCGCACCGCTGACATAGACCGTATCCAGATCGCCGCGCACCGAGACGGCCGCCGAGATTGGAAAGGGATTGCCATCGGGCAGCGGCGTGCGCACGACATCGTCGGCCAGTGCGGCGGCGCTGCACAGGCCATTGAACACCACGCCTAAGGCGAGGCTGGTAAGGGCCGCCAGGGGACGGTTGCGCATAGTGCTTGCTCCTGTCGTTGAGTTCATAGCGGCGCGGCGTTCGCGGCGCGTGCGCTGATCATTTCCAGTACACGATGGGCCGACAACATCGCGCCTTCCTGCCAGCCCGGGATCTGACTCAAGTTGGCGGTCGCGAAATACACGCGACCATCGGGCTGATTGAGACGTTGGAAATCTTCGGGGTCGTTGTCGTTGCCGCCTTCCCAGGGGCGCACCCAGGGGCCGAGGCTATAGGGAATCTTGTGCCAGGTCACGTTGACGCCATGCTCAAGCAAGTGTGAACAACCGGGATGCACTTGTTCGATGGAAGCACTCGCGGCGGCGATGCGGGCAGCCAACGGTTGATCACCGAGACGTTGCGCCGCTTCGCCATTGGCATAGGCACCGAGCACGATGCCCGTCGGTGACTGGAAGCCGTGACTCGGATACCAGACCAGGCCGCAGTCATTCTTGACGTAGGAGATGCCGCCGTAGATCTGCTGGTCTTCCCAGAAGCGCGGTGCCTCGAACGCGACTTTCAGCGAATGATCGTATTTCACCCGTCGCAATGACGCTTTGACCGGCGCCGACAGATTGTTGTCGATGCCGGCCAGGATGTGGAAGGGCAGGGTGCAGATGACATAGTCGGCCTCGAGGGTCGCAAGCGTGCCGTCTTGCACATCCCTATAGGTAACTTTCACGCCCTGTTCGCTATTGCGCAGGAACTGCACTTCTTGTCCGCGTTTGATGACCGCGTCGAGTTCTGCTTCGAAAGCGTGCGGAATCCTGTCCATGCCGCCTATCGGTTGCATCATGGTGGCCTGCCACTCAATGAATTCATCGAACAGGATGGCGAGCCACAAATCGGCATCGAGCAGTGCGTGCATGGCAAGCGGTTCTGCCGCTACACCGACGCGATCGTAGGCGCCCGGCGTCACCTTGTAACCGGCGCGCGCGGAACCGCGATACTCGCCATCCTTGTTCAAGTCGCCGTAGAGATGCAGGAAGGCCACCATGCGCTCGCGATCATCGCGCGTGAGCTGGTCGTCGAGACGACCGCGGTTGATGGCTTTACTCAGCAGCTCGGTCAGGTGACCGCGGGTGTCGCTCATCGCCTGGCGGATACGGAACGGCTGACCGTTGTTTACTTGCGGCGCGCACATGAAGGCGCTGCGACTCTGGTTGACCTCGGTTTCGAGCGCGATGCCGAAACGCTGGCAATAGCCGAGCACGGTGCGGTGATGGCTGGGCAGTCGCGCCGGACCGGCATTGAAGTATTGACCTTCGGCGAAGCCACAGGTCTGGGTGCTGCCGTCGGTCATCTCGATACGGGTGCCGCGACGCAGCGTCCAGTTACGGCCACCGACGCGCTGCCGAGCTTCGATGATGGTGACTTCGTAACCAGCCTGTTTGAGTTCAAAGGCCGAGACCAGACCCGCGATGCCGGCGCCTAGCACTGCCACGCGCGTTCCACTGCGCGCGCGCGGCAATTGCAGTGGCCTGCCCGTGCCGGCTTCGCCGGTCATGCCCAGCGCGCGCATCGAGGCATAGGCGGCGCCGAAGCCGCCCACGGCTGCGACCCGCGCGAGGAATTGGCGGCGCGTCGTCATAGAAGTCTCCCGGAGTTGGTGGCGCTAGGCAGCCACAGGATGGCAAGCGCGAGCTTAGCCTGTCCAGGCCCGCTTGACGCCACAAGCGCGTTGCAGCCGGCGCTCGTTGCGATCGCGGCGTCGCACTGAGATGGGTATCACGCGCCACTTTGCGCACCATTACGGGACGATCACCTCGAACATGGCGCGCGTTGTCGCGGCAGGATTTGCTGCCGGCGACGGCAACTTGTCACGCTAGGCGCACGACGATCGCCTGTGGTTCGTAAATTGCACGGCACCCCGCAGATCCCTAGAAAGCCAAGCTTGGAGATGAATATGTCAGCAGTCACCGCGCGCAGCCGCGCCGTCCACGAGATCACCAATCGCAAGCCGCTCGCCGTCGAGCCGGCGCGCCCGCTCAGCGAACTGTGGGCGAGCGATGTCTTCACTCTTGCAAAGATGAAGGAGAGCCTGCCTAAGGACGTCTTCAAATCGGTGCAGAAGACCATCGAGAACGGCGCGGAGCTGGACGTCTCGGTGGCCGATGTAGTGGCGCTGGCGATGAAGGACTGGGCGCTGTCCAAGGGCGCGCTGTACTACGCTCACGTCTTCTATCCTCTGACCAATGCCACCGCCGAGAAGCACGACGGCTTCATCTCGGTGCAGAGTGATGGCTCGGTGATCTCGGAATTCGGTGGCAAGGTGCTGGTGCAGGGCGAACCCGACGGTTCGTCCTTTCCCAACGGTGGTATTCGCTCGACTTTCGAGGCGCGCGGCTATACCGCCTGGGACGTTACCAGTCCGGCCTTCATCATGACCACCGACAACGGTGCGACGCTGTGCGTGCCGACCGTATTCGTGTCCTGGACCGGCGAGGCCTTGGACAAGAAAACACCGCTGCTGCGCGCCAATGCGGCCATGAACAAGGCCGCCAGGCGCGTGTTGACACTGCTCGGTCACAGCGAGATTGCGCCAGTCAATTCGAGCTGCGGCGCCGAGCAGGAGTACTTCCTGGTCGATGCGAACTTCGTCAATAACCGGCCCGATCTGCTGCTCGCTGGTCGTACTCTTTTCGGTGCCTCCGCCGCCAAAGGGCAGCAGTTTGACGATCACTATTTCGGTGCCATTCCGGAACGCGTGCAGGTCTACATGCAGGACGTTGAGGAGCAGTTGTACCGCCTTGCGATTCCAGCCAAGACGCGGCACAACGAAGTGGCCCCCGGTCAGTTCGAGATTGCGCCGTTCTTTGAATCGGCCAACGTCGCGACCGATCATCAGCAGTTATTGATGACGGTGTTGAGGAATACCGCCAAGAAGCACGGCCTGGTTTGCCTGCTGCACGAGAAGCCCTTCAAGGGCATCAATGGCTCGGGCAAGCACGTCAACTGGTCGGTGGGCAATGCGACCCAGGGCAATCTGCTCGACCCCGGCAATACGCCCCATTCCAACCTGCAGTTCCTGCTGTTCTGCGGCGCCGCCATTCGCGGCGTGCACAAGTTCGGACCCCTGCTGCGCGCGGTGGTGGCGACGGCCAGCAACGACCATCGACTTGGCGCCAACGAAGCGCCGCCCGCCATCATGTCGGTCTATCTCGGTTCCCAGATCGAGAATGTGTTCGAACAGATCAGCAGTGGCAAGCTCACTGAATCCCTGAGCGCGGGCATGATGGATCTGGGTATCAATACCCTGCCGGTGTTCAAGAAGGACGCCGGCGATCGCAATCGCACTTCACCGTTCGCCTTTACCGGCAATCGTTTCGAGTTTCGCGCGGTCGGCTCGGGCCAATCGGTGGCCGGTCCGTTGGTGGCGATGAATACCATTCTGGCTGATTCATTGAACTGGGTGGCTGATCATCTCGAGGCGCAGATCAAGGCCGGTAGCGAACTCGAAGCCGCGATTCTGAAAACGCTCAAGGAAGTGATCGATACGCATGGTGCGGTGGTGTTCGGCGGCAATGGTTATTCCGCCGAGTGGCATAAGGAAGCCGTCGAGAAGCGCGGCCTCGCCAACCTCAAGACCGCCGCTGACGCACTACCGGTCCTGAAAGCGCCCCACATCGAAGCTTTGTTCAACGGCCTCGGTGTGCTGTCGCCGGTCGAACTCAGCAGTCGCTTTGAAATCTATGCCGAGCAGTACATTCTCGCCATCGAAGTCGAAGCCAAGCTGGTAGTGAGCATGGCCAAGACCGGCATTTATCCGGTCGCGATCAAGTATCTGTCGGACTTGTCCAATTGCCTGAGCGGTTTGAAATCCCACGATATCGATCTCGATGATGCCTGCCTCACGGCGATCACTAGCGAGCTTGCTGGCATGAGCGACAAGGTCAAGCAGCTCGGTGCGGCTTTGAGCAAGCACGACTTTGCATCGATAGACGAGCACATGCAGTTCTGCGCGCAGACCATACGGCCGCTGATGGACGCAGTGCGTCAGCACGCGGATGCATTGGAAGGCGAGATAGCCAATGAGTTGTGGCCTTACCCGACCTACCAGGAAATGTTGTTCATCAAATAAGGTGGATCACGCGCAAAAAAAAAGCCCCGGCGTAAGCCGGGGCGAACCCATTGGAGGGAGGGAGACTGTGCCGCGTGTTGCTCAGGCAAGCTTCATGGCGGTAAAGAACTGCTGATCGCCGCGTCGAACCAGCACTACTACCGGGTGCTTTTCGTCGCGCGCGGCGCCGAACGCGTGTTGGGCAGATTTGGCGTCGGCGACTTCGGCGTTATTGACGCGCACGATCACATCGCCGGGTTTCAAACCGCTCTGTTCGGCGACGCTGCCGTTCTTGACGCCCACCACCAGCGCGCCTTTCACGCTCTCGTCGAGATTGAGCTGGGCACGGGCGTCGCCCGACAACTGACCGAGCGCTACGCCTAACTGTTCATCGAGATTGCCGGCACCGCTCGGCGCCGCTTGGTTGTCGCTATTGAAGGCCACGTCGTTCTGCGCGTTGCGATCGATGACAGTCGCGAGACGCTGTTCACGACCGTTGCGTACGATGTCGATATGCACCTTGCTGCCAGGCTCGGCCTTGGCCACCGCTTTGCTGAGATCACGGGCATCCTTGATGGCGGTATCGCCGAAGTTCAGGATGACGTCGCCGACTTTCACACCGGCGCGCTCAGCCGGGCTCTTGTCGACCACCGCTGCAACCAGCGCGCCGCTTGCGTCCTTGACGCGCAGCGCTTCGGCCATTTCGGCGGTGACGGGCTGAACCTGCACGCCCAACCAGCCGCGCGTTACGCCACCGTGGTCGCGTAACTCACCGACCACGCGTTCCGCTTCCCGTGCTGGAATGGCGAAGCCGATGCCGATGTTGCCGCCGTTAGGCGAGTAGATGGCAGTGTTGACGCCGACCACCCGGCCCTCGGCGTTGATGACTGGGCCGCCGGAGTTGCCGGCGTTGATGGGCGCGTCGATTTGCAGATAGTCATCGTAGGGACCAGAGTGAATATCGCGGCCGCGTGCCGAGATGATGCCGGCCGTGGCACTGCCGCCCAGACCGAAAGGACTGCCGATAGCGACCACCCAGTCACCCACCCGCGCCTTGTCGGAATCGGCGAAGGCCACCGCCGGTAGATCGCCCTTCGGATCAAGCTTGAGTAGCGCGAGATCGGTCTGGGGATCAGTGCCGACCAGTTTGGCGGGCAGTTCACGATCATCGCTGAGCGTGACCTTGATATCGTCGGCGCCGTCGATGACGTGGTTGTTGGTCACCACGTAGCCGCTCTTGTCGATGATGAAGCCCGAGCCCAGGCCTTCGACCTTGGCCTCGGGATTGCCCTGCTGGGAACCGAAAGCGAAAGGCCCCGGACCGAAGTGATGGAAGAACTGTCCCATCGGCGAATCGGGGTCGAGTTGCATGGGGTGACCTTCCAGACGCGCGACCTTGGCGCCGTTCTTGACCACCGCAATTTTCACTACCGCCGGCTGTACGCTTTCGATGACGTCGGCGAACTGCGGCTGAGCGAAAGTCGGGGTGGCGGCCGGCATGACGGCGGCAGCCTCGACGCCGGGCCATGCCACCACGCCCAGCGCGAGCGGCAGGGCGAGCGCGGCGGCAATGCGCTTATCGTTATGGCGAATGCGGGCGATGGCTGCTTTCATGGGGCGCCTCCTGGGCTAAAGCTGTTCAACTGGACGCAAGCTTAGGAGGCTGTCCATTACTGCAAGCTTTCCTGGCGATTAATTTTTCGTAATGTGGGCGGGGCACACGCCGGGTAGGCGACACGAAGTAAGGTTGGCACAATGCCGCGTTCCACTCGTCGCCACCATGGCCCGCTGCGGCCCATCGCCAGGAGCTTCCGCCTTGCATCTGCTGGTCGTAGAAGACGATCACGACACTCGCGAGTTCATTCGCAATGGACTGCTACAGGCTGGCCATAGCGTCGATGTCGCGGCTGACGGGCGCGAAGGCCTATTCGCCGCCACCACTCAGCAATTCGATTTGATCGTACTCGATCGCATGCTGCCGGAAGTCGATGGCCTGACGGTGTTGCGCACCCTGCGCGCATCGGGATCACGCGTGCCGGTGTTGCTGTTGTCGGCGCTAGGCGAGGTCGATCAACGGGTCGGTGGTCTGCGCGCGGGCGCCGATGACTATCTGGTCAAGCCCTTCGCCTTCAGCGAACTCGAGGCGCGCATCGAGGCCTTGTCGCGACGCACCGCGCCGGAAGGGCCGGCCACGGTCTTGAAGGTCGGTGACCTGGAACTCGATCTCATGACCCGCGGTGTGCGGCGCGGCGAACTCAATATCGAACTGCAACCACGCGAATTCCGACTGCTTGAATATCTCATGCGTCACGCTGGCCAGGTGGTGACGCGCACCATGTTGCTCGAACATGTGTGGGACTATCACTTCGACCCACAGACCAATGTCATCGACGTGCATGTGAGCCGCTTGCGCGCCAAGATCGATCGCGGCTTTGAGCCGCAGCTGCTACACACCGTGCGCGGCGCCGGTTATCGCCTTGCGCTTGGGGGCGGCGCCGATGGTAGCTGAAGCACCCCGTTCGCTCGGCGAACGTATTGCTGCGCTGCTGCGCACCAGCACCTTTCAACTGACGCTGTTCTATACCGGCTTGTTCTCGATCTCGGCGGCACTGCTCGCGATGTTCTTCTACTGGTCGACGATTGGTCTGTTGGTGCGCGAGACCGACGCCACGCTGAAGGCTGAGATCACAGGTCTTGCCGAGCAATACATCGAGCATGGCCTGGAACGTCTGGTGCAAGTCATCGTGCATCGCATCGGCAACGATCAATCGGGCGCGATGCTTTATCTATTCGCCACCCGTGACAATCAACCGCTGGCCGGCAACCTGCTGGAATGGCCGCGTATCGAGGCTGATGTCGATGGTTGGGTGGAGTTCACCCACCATCGCGCCGACGGTCGCGATGTGCCGGCCCGCGCCCGCGTCTATCTGCTCGGTGACGGCCTACATCTGCTGGTCGGCCGCAATATCGAACAACTGCGACAATTGAAAGAAGTCTTCAATCGCGCGCTGCTGCTGGGCGTGGGACTGATCTTCGTGCTCGCCACCGGCGGCGGTTTGTTGATGAGCAGTCGTTTGTTGAAACGGGTCGGTGCCATGACTGAAGCGACCGATGACATCATCGCCGGCCAACTCGATCGACGACTCGAGATCCGTGGCACGGGCGATGAGTTCGACGACCTAGCCTCGCGTGTCAATATCATGCTCGACCGTCTCGAAGCCTTGCTCGCGACCGTGCGTCATGTCTCCGACAACATCGCCCATGATCTGCGCACGCCGTTGACGCGTCTGCGCAATCGCATCGAACTCGCTGCGCGCGGCGCCCCCGAGGCCTTGCGTGGCGAACTCGAAGCCAGCGTCGAGGACGCCGACCAACTGCTCGCGACCTTCGCCGCGCTGCTGCGCATCGCGCGTATCGAGTCCGGCAGCTATGACGCGCAATACGAGGTGCTGGAAGTCGGTACCTTGGTCAATGACGCCAATGAGCTGTATCTCGGCTTCGCGCAGGATAAGCAGCTCATGCTGCAGGCCGAGGTGCAAGGTCATCCGCTGGTGAGCGGCGATCGCAATCTGCTGTTTCAGGCGATCACTAATTTGCTCGACAACGCCATCAAACACTCACCGGCCGGCGGCATGGTGAAAGTGGATGTGCGCACACTTGCTGGTGAAGTGGTGATTGAGGTCCACGATGGTGGCCCAGGCATTCCCGTGGACGAACATGAACGCGTGACGCAGCGCTTCACGCGCCTTGATCAGAGTCGTAGCTTGCCGGGCAGTGGGCTTGGCCTGTCGCTGGTGAAGGCGGTGGCGGAATTGCATCGCGGGAGTTTGAGTTTTAGCGACAACGGGCCGGGGCTGTGTGCGAGGTTGCGCTTGCCTGTGGGTCAGACTTCAGTCTGACCCACAGGCAAGCGTCAATACCGAAATTTCCCCAACCGCCGCCGCAAACTGCGCAAGGTATTCGGCGAAGCCAGGGCCGCCGCTTGCAACTTGCTATCGAGCAAGGTTGGCAATGCTTCCATCTGGTGTATCGCCTTGGCGCGATCATTGGCGGCCGACATCGACTCGGTCACTACCGCCGGTGGGTTCTGTTCGATCAAAGCCAGATGCAACAGGCCGAGGCGATGATCGGTGATGATGGTTTCCAGAGCCGGCTGCGACAGGGGCGTGGCGAGCGCTTCAAGTGCGGCACGATTGGCGGCCACGGCCGGGATGATCGGTGGCGGTTCGTTTTCGTCGGGTGTGCAGAGCAGGCCGTGCGCACGCAGCTTGAGGCCGAGCGAGGGACGTGAACTCCACACCGACAGGGGCGCGGCAAACACCATGCTCAACAGCGCAGGCGACATCCACAACAGCAGGCCGGGATAGACCGCATAGGCGGCGGTCGCGAGCACCACACCGGTGATGATGTGATGGCGGTGGCGCTGCCAGGCCTCGCGCCACGTCGTGCCGACATCGTCGCGTGATTGCGTATTCCAGCCGCTGTCACCACCGGCGAACACGTTGAACACAAAGCGTGACTGAAACAACATATGCAGCGGCGCGAGCAGCGCGGAGATCAAGGTCTCGGTCAGCACGCTGCCGAGGGTCAGCATGCGCCCGCCAAAGCGCCGCGCGAGATCCTTGTCGAAGCACACCGCCAGCCAGCCGAACAACTTGGGGGTGAGCAGAAAACCCATGGTCCAGCCGAACACCTGCGCGGCGAGTTCCGGGTCGATGATGTGCCACACCGGATAGGGTGTGCGATCGGGAAAGAAATACACCGGCAGCTCGAAGCGCGTTTCCAAGGCGGCGGCGATGCCGACCAGAATGAAGCTGAACCACAGCGGCGAAGCGAGATAGGCCATGATGCCGGTCAGCAGATGCAGGCGACTGGCGGGATACAAGCCGCGTGCGCCGATCACGCGCATGTGCTGCAGATTGCCCTGACACCAGCGCCGATCGCGCAACGCGTGATCGATCATCGACGGTGGCGCCTCTTCGAAGCTGCCTTCATCGTCGGGTAGCAGGTATACACGCCAGCCGGCGCGACGCATGAGCGCGGCTTCGACGAAATCATGACTCAGGATCAAACCGCCAAAAGGCGGACCGCCGGACAGATGGGGCAGGCCGGCATGACCGGCAAACGCACTCAGACGAATGATGGCGTTGTGACCCCAGTAATTGCCATCGCCGAGATACCACCAGGCCAGCCCCGCCGCGAGCACCGGTCCGTAGCACGAGCCGGCGAATTGATGGGTGCGCGCGAACAGCGTGTTGCGATTCACCAGGCGCGGAATGGTCTGGATGATGCCGGCGTGGGGATTGGACTGCATGAGGCGCGCGAGGCGCACCACGGTCGCGCCGCACATCACGCTGTCGGCATCGAACACCAGCATCTGCTGATAATGACCGCCCCAGCGGCGACAGAACTCGGCGAGATTGCCGGCCTTGCGCGCGGTGTTTTCGTAACGACGGCGATAGAAGAAACGGCCATTGGCGCCGAGCCGACGGCGACTCAAATCCCAGGCCAGTTCTTCGGCTATCCAGGCCTTGGTGTCGGTGCTGTCGGACAGTACGAAGAAATCAAAGGCGTTGATCTCACCGGCTGCTTCGATTTCACGATAGATGCATTCCAGCGCACCGAACACGCGCTGCGGTGATTCGTTGTAGACCGGCATGATGATGGCGGTGCGCGTGGTGAGCTGAGTGGCGGGCGGCAATAAGCCGGTAGTCAACGCGCGCGGCCCGCGCCACATCGCAAACAGACCGGCGAGGCCGGTCCAGAACGACATCGCTATCCACACGAAGTTGGCGGTGAACAACACCATCAACACGATTTCAATGACCGAGATGCCGCCCGGCGAAAACACCCGACCGAGTTCGTAGCAGCCGAGGCCGGTGGTGCCGAGCGTCAATACCGCCAGCAACAGGCGTCGGCGCCAGCGTGGCTCCTCGAGCGGCGGTGGCGGCGCGACATGGGCATCCGCTTTGTTCCATTCGGTCAGGGATTGCGGTGGCATGGCGAGCGGCGCGGGTGGTGGCAGCGACAGCGGCAGGGCCTGGGCGAACGCCGTCTCAAAAGCCCGCGAAGGGGTGGTGGCCAGCAATTGATCCGGCCAATGTTTACCGATCTCAAGGGTCAGCAATGCGACGCGCGGCGCGGCGGAATAGGGATGCACGGGAATGCCGGTGCGTGCCACCATCGCCGCCAGCCAGTGGCGGATGCGATCATCGATCAGTTTCAGCGCCTGGGTCGGCGCACTGTCGGCCGGGATCTCACCCAGCAGGCTGTGAGCCCTGACCGCAGCAGTCTCGGGGCTGTAGGCCAGGCCCGCCAGGTAACGCGCCACCACACGTTCGACATGGGAAGTGACGGGGATTGTTTCTAGAGTTTCATCCACCGCAGCAGGTCGCGGACAACACGCTCAGGAGGACCACTGATAGCTCCACGTTTCACTGATGGCATTGTCCCCGACCTTGAGAAAGCAGCGCAGTTCCGATGGCTCTTCGTCAGTGACCGACAAATCAAAGGACACGCGCCGGCCACCGGTCACGTCGTTGTAGTGGGTCAGCACGTTCAACACCGCACCACGCGAGGCCGATACGATGGCGTCGATCTGAGCGTCGGCCTGGTTCGGTAGGCTGGCGCCTAGAAAATCGATCACGATGTGCGTGGCGCCGTCCTCGCTGATGCTGCGGCCGATGCGGGTCGCGGTGACTTGCGCCGGTCGCGGTTCGACGCCCGACGGCGCATCGGAACACCAATGTAAGCGATAGGTGAACTGCCATTCGCGTTTTTCGAGCAATGGTTCTTCGGGGCGCCAGAACGCCACCATATTGTCGTTGCTCTCGCGATCCGTCGGGATCTCGATCAGCATGACCGCGCCCGGGCCCCAGTCACCTACCGGTTCCACCCACACGCTGGGACGGCGTTCGAAATGCGCTTCCAGATCCTGGTAGTTGGCGAAATCGCGATCGCGCTGCATGAGGCCGAAGCCCTTGGGATTGTGATCGACGAAAGACGAAATGCGCAGGCGTTCGGGATTGACCACTGGTCGCCACAACCATTCGCCGGCGCCGGTCAGCACCATGAGACCATCGGAATCATGCACCGCCGGACGGAAGTCATCGACGCCGACGCGATCGTTGGCGGCAAAGAAGAACATGCTGGTGAGCGGCGCGAGACCGACGGTGGTGAGCGTGGCACGCGGGAACAGCGCCATGTTGACGTCGACGATGGTGTCGACCCCAGGCCGAATGGTGAAGGTGTAGGCGCCAGTCAGGCTCGGTCCGTCGAGCAGGGCATGGACGACGATGCTGTGATTGTCGGCCGGGCGCTCGATGTAGAACTCGCGAAATGCTGGGAACTCTTCGTTGTCCTTGGTGGCGGTGCCGACCGCGATGCCACGCGCCGACATGCCGTAACGCATGCCACGTCCCAGCGCGCGAAAATAACTGGCGCCGAGGAAGGAGATCAGCTCGTCCAGATAGTCCGGCGTGTTGAGCGCGGTATGGATACGAAAGCCAGCGTAGCCCAGAGTCTCGGGCGGCGGCTTGGGACCGAGGTCCGTGTCGCCGTATTCAAACAGCGCCGGTGAGTATTGAATCTCGCTCGCGTCGCCATCAACCACCGCAAAGACGCGCACTGGGTGGTTATAGTAGGAGCCGAGATGAAAGAATTGTGTAGTGAACTTGCCCTGGTCGGCCCACAAGGCCTGCTCGGGGCGAAAATGAATCTGGCGATATTGCTCGACCGACATATCGGCCAGCACCGCCGGCAACTTGGTGTCCGGCGCGTGATATTCATGGGATGACAGAAGTCGTGCGCGCTCACGCAGACGCTCAACGGAGAACGGATGGCCGGCGCGGGTCGCTGGATCGGCCCATGGCCGTTCGCGATCGCTGTTGAATACCGCCAGACCGCTGGCCAACAGGAGGCGCAGTGCGTGACGACGCGAGAAATGCAATTGGTCTGTCATGAAGCCGAGTGGATTAGAAACTGTTCAGCGCGTTTTGCGTCGCAACAATGACCTTTTGTGCGGCCATCCGTCAAGGCCCGATCATTGAAAACATCCTCATTCAACATTGCAACGGTGCTGGTGGTAGCAGTCGCTGCGTTTCTGCTCTACGTCAGTTTGCAGGCGCTCGTTCTCCGTTCCGATACTTTGCTGCCGGGTGCTTTACTGCATCTGCCTGCGGAGCCGGCCAAGGGCATCGCGCTGTTGTTCAGCGACGCGCCGCGTGTGGATGAACGCGCGCGCTATGCTCAATCGTTGCTTTCACTCTCCTATGCCGTGCTCGAATTGCCGCGTCCCCCGCGCGCGCTGGTGCAGCTCGCGACGCTTGCCGAGCAGTTTGCCGCGCGTGCCGGCGTCGCCGCCCATCGCCCGGTGCTGGTCGCCATCGGGCCGCAGGCTAGTCGCGAGGCTGCGCGCCTGCTCAGCAGCGGCGCGAAAGTGCATGCCTTGGTCAGCGTCGACTATTGCCCCGCCGCCGAGCCCGACGCGACACCTGGCGCAGGCCTCACCCGTCCACCGTGGTACGCCCTGCAACATCGCGAGCAAGGCTGTCTAGCCGGTGATATTGAAGCCGCGCTCGCTGCCCAGCCCAACACCCACCTGACCTGGCTCGCGTCAGCCCTCGCTCCCGATCACACGTCACCGGTCGAGTTTGGCGCCCTGCTGCAATGGCTGGACCCCGGCATCGACGGACAGGGTCAGGCGAGTGCCAGCCTGCGCGGTATTCCGCTCATCGAACTACCCGTGGCCAATGCACGCCGTGCGGTGATCTTCTTCAGTGGTGACGGTGGCTGGGCGGCACTCGATCGCGGCGTGGCGGCGGCACTGAACGGTGAGGGCATCGCAGTGCTGGGCTGGGACAGCCTGAGCTATTTCTGGCAGGCACGCTCGCCAGCCGTGCTGGCGCGGGATCTGGATCGGGTGATCGAGGAGTTCCGTGCGCGCTGGCATGTGAGCCAGGTGGTCGTGGTGGGCTATTCCTTTGGCGCCAGCACCGCGCCGTTTGCCGTCAGCGGTCTGCCAGCCGCGACGCGCGCCATGATCGAAAAAGTGGTGTTGCTCGGACCGACGCCCACCACCAGCTTTGAATTCCGCCTGAGTCAGTGGCTGGGCAGCGATGCGCACGACACCGCCGCCGTCGCGCCCGAGGTGGCGAAGCTCGCGTCGCTGCCGGTGTGGTGTGTGCATGGCGAGAAGGACAGCGAGGCGCAATGCCCACCCCTCGCGCCGCCCTCACGTGTGGTCGTGCTGCCGGGCGATCATCATTTCAACAACGACTACGTTGCGCTCGCACGCCTCATCACCGCACCACCGCTCATGCGTTGAAGGCGACCCGTCGCCAATTGTCGTAGATGACGCGCGCCAGGGCATTGAAGCGCGGCATGCAGGCGGCCGCGCGGGTGCGGAAGCCGTCGGCGCCATCGGCGCCCAGCACCCGCGTCAGCGACTCGCGATAGGCCGGAATGGCGACCCAGTCGTCGACCGTGTTGGGTTCGACTTCGACATGGAACTGAAAGCTGAAGGCACGGCGCCCGACCGCGAGTGATTGCACCGCGCAGGCCGGCGAATGGGCCAGCACCGTGGCATCGGCCGGTGGCCGCTGGACCTCGGCGCCGTGCCATTGCAGGCATTCTATCCGTGACTCGACACCGGCGAAAAAGGGACTGGCGATGCCGGCGGCATTGAGCGTGACTGGCATCACGCCCACTTCGGCGACTTGTGCCTTACCGACCTCGCCACCCAGCGCCGCCGCCAGCAGTTGATGCCCGAGGCACACACCAAGATAAGGCAGACCGCGTTCGCGTACCGCCTCGCGGATCAGCGCTTTTTCATCGATCAGCCAGGGATGCAGATCTTCTTCCCAGGTATCCATCGGTCCGCCCATCACAATCAGGGCGTGGTAGCCGGTTAGGGCCGGCAGCGGCTCGCCGACATCGAGTTCAACCGA
>JAYWAC010000064.1:0-6738 GCA_043782755.1 Pseudomonadota bacterium
GATATTGAAGACGCAACACCGGCCTGGGGCGAGGCACAGACCGGCGTGCCGGCCGCAGACATCATCGCCGCCGCCGCGCTGTATGGCGCTGGCCCGTCATTGTTGTGGTGTGGTCAGGGCCTGCAACGCCAGACCACCGGCGGCAATATCATGCGCGCCATCGGTCTGCTGCCAGCGCTGACCGGCAACGTCGGCAAGCCCGGCGCCGGTTTCTATTACCTGAATGTCACGCCGCTGTTCGCCGGTGTCGATCTGGCTTGGCTGGGCGGCGCGGGGCTCGCCACGCGCGAAATTCAAAAAGTCAGCCACATGGAACTCGCCGCGCGTCTCGAAGGCCCCGATGAGTTCAAGGTGTTCTTTTCGTGGAACACCAACCCACTGGCCTCGGCACCGGAACAGACACGCTTGCGCGCGGCGCTCCAGCGCAAAGATTTGTTCACGGTGGTGTCGGATCTATTCATGACCGACAGCGCACGCTATGCCGACATCGTTCTGCCGGCGGCGAGCTTCCTCGAATATGACGATCTGACCTTCAGCTATTTCCATTTGATCATGGGCGCCCAGGCCAAGGTCGGTGAGCCACTGGGCGACTCACTGCCGAACTCAGAGATCTTTCGGCGCCTGGCAGGCGCACTCGGGCTCGAAGAGCCGGCGCTGTTTGAAGCGGACCGCGCGATGATCGACGCGATGATGACGCAGATGCAGCTCGGCTATGATTTCGATGAATTGAAACGACGCGGTCACTTCACGCTGGGCGACACGCCCGCCACCTGGTACGCGGACCAGAAATTCGACACCCCCAGCGGACGCATCGAGATCGCGTCCGATCAGGCGGTCGCGATGGGCTTGCCCCGTGCACCGCAGCCCTGGGCCGATGCGCCGCCGCCCGACGGGCAGTATCGCTTCCTGACACCGGCCTCGAAGTGGCTCATGAACGATTCCTATGCCAACGATCCGCATATTGTCGAACGCAGCGGACCGGCCGCCCTGCATCTCAATCCCAGCGACGCGGTGCGCATCGGTGTGCGCGAAGGCGCGATGGTGACGGTTGCCAATGACACCGGCAGTCTGCGTCTGGTCGCGCGCCTCGATGAGAGCGTGCTGCCTGGCACGGTGATGTCCTATAAAGGCCGCTGGCCGGCACTGGAGGGCAATCACATGAACGTCAATTTCGTCCACAACGCGCGCGCCGCCGACATGGGCGCCAGCACCAGTGTCCATTCGACCCTGGTGCGGATCGCGCGCGCCTGAGTCGGAGTCGGGCGAGCTGCGCATGCGCACGATGCAAGAGCATGCTACCCGGACACGCCTATGGCTGCTCGGCGGCAGCTTGTTGATGACGCTCAACGCCGCAGGCTTTGAGACGCGTCACTACGGCGCGCTCAGCATAGAACCGACCGTCAACGCGCGACTCGGCATGCAATACGGCACCGGCATCAACTTCGGTCACGGCGCCATTGACAGTCCCGGCGAGACCGAGCGCTCGGCGGCCAGCATGTCGATCAAGCCGCGCATCGGCCTCAGCTATGAGATCGCGCCCGGCACGCAGCTCTATGGCGCGGTATCGGCAGCGGCGGCCACCACCACTCTCGACGGTGACATCGGCGGCCAGTACGCGCGCTCCGGCGATGCCGCCATCGATACCGACGATCTCAACATCGGCTGGCGCAACAAGATGTTCGATCTATCGGTCGGCGCACAGGAGTTCTGGGTCGGCGACGGCTTTCTGATCGGCGACGGCAATCTCGACACCGGCAAGCGCGACGGTCAGTTCTGGAATTTCCCTTTCGCCGCGTGGCGCAATTCAGCCATCCTCAAAGTCAACACCGAAAACGTGCACGGAGATCTCTTCTGGTTGCGTTCCGATCAAGATTTCGGCGACTCGCGGGTAGTGGGCATCAACGTCGAGAACAAGCCCGGCGCCTATGCCGGCGTATTCGGCTTGATGTATCTCGAAATCATCGATGGCAACGCGCTGCACTTCGACGGCATCAAGTTGTGGAATCTGCGCGCACACAAACTGACCATCCCTGGTGTCGACCATTTCACGCTGTGGGGCGAGGTCGCCATCGAACAAGGCACGGACAAAGACGGCGGCGGTCGCGCCAACACCGCGCTCGGCTGGTATCTGGAAGGCGCCTACGAATTCGCCAAACTGCCCTGGAAGCCGGTCTTGAGCTATCGCTACATTCGTCTGTCTGGCGACGATCCCAAAACCGCCGACAACGAGGAATTTCGCGGCCTGTTCTACACCTTCTACAAGCGCGAATGGGACACCTGGTACCAGGGCGAAATTGCCGGCGAATACCACCTGTTCAATGAAAACCAGATAACGCAGATGGTCAAGCTGCGCACCTTCCCCATCGCGAACTGGGCACTCACTGTCTACTACTATCGCCACGATCTCGAACAAGCCCAGTTCCTCGGCACGCCGGTCAGCAGCACCGCCTGGGCGGACGAAATCAATCTGTCAGTGGAATACTTTCACGGCGATAGTTTCTACGGCTATGCGGGACTTGCCTGGTCACGACCCGACCATGCGGCGAAAGAGATCTACGGTCACGACGAGGACTTCACTGTCATCCAGACTTTTCTTATGGTTACCTTCTGAGTTTCGTCGCTCCCCCGTAGGTGCGAATTCATTCGCATATTGAAAGTGAAACGTGGCGGCTAAGACGCTGGAATGAATGTGCGAATAAATTCGCACCTATCTCGAGATCAAAACACCACAATCCGCTCGCGCGGCAGCTCCACCGATATCGGTCCGCCGGTGACAAGCCCAGCCCTTTCAAAGAAGCGCTTGGTTACCACCGCTCGCAAACGCTCGCTCCCCTGTGGCATACGCAAAGTCAAATGCACGCTGTCGCCTAGCGGTGCAGCGCGCTCCAAGGACAAAGTGACGGCCGCAGGTTTTCCCGCCGCCCGCGCCGCCTTGACCACCACCACATCGCCGGCCGCGATACCCCAGGCGATGTGTTCTCCCAGCAGGGCGGTGCGGCGCGGCGGCAAAGCTATCTCGGTGCCGCACCATTCCACCAGCAACAGTCCGTGGCCAGCATCGGCCGCCAAAACTTTTGACTCGAATAGATTGTTGAATCCCACCAGGCGCGCGACCTCGACCGAGGCCGGGCGACTCAAGACTTCGTTCGGCGTGCCTTCCTGCAAGGTCGCGCCGTGGGCCAGCACGACCATGCGGTCGGCGAGCAGATGTGCTTCGTGCAAGGAATGGGTGACGAGTATCACGGGAATATTGAGCCCCGCGCGCAGCAACGCGAGCTCTTCGTAGAGACGTTCACGCGTCATCTGATCGACCGCCGCGAAGGGCTCATCGAGCAACAACACTCGCGGCTCGCGCACCAGTGCGCGAGCCAGTGCAACGCGCTGCATCTGTCCGCCGGACAACTGCGCCGGCCGCCGTTGCTCCAATCCCTGCAACCCAACCGCCGCGAGCGCCTGCACAGCGCGTGCCCGGCGCTCTGCGCGCGGCAGTCGATGCACTGCTTCCGCGACGTTGTCCTGCACGCTCAAGTGCGGAAACAGAGCATAGTTCTGAAACACCATGCCTACCGCGCGCGCGCTCGGCGCCACCCATAGTCCGTGCGCACTGTCCTGCCAACACTCACCACCGACGCAGACGCGCGCATCGGCGACGCGACTCAAGCCAGCGATGGCGCGTAGCACAGTGGACTTGCCGGCGCCCGAGGGCCCGACCAGGGCGAGCAGTTCGCCGGCCGTGCATTGGAACGAGGCGCTGAGCGGTATCGGCCCCGCTTGCTTGAGCGCGACTTCCAGCATTACAACACGCCGCGCTCGTGATCACGTCGACCACCCAGCCAGCTCACCACCATCAGCGCCGCGAGCGAGATGCCGAGCAACAAGCCCGACATAGTGGCGGCGCTATCGAGATCGAAAGCCTGCACCCGGTCATAGATGGCAATGGCAATGGTGCGGGTCTCGCCCGGAATATTGCCGCCGACCATCAACACCACACCGAACTCACCGAGGGTATGGGCGGCGGTCATGATCAAGGCCGTCAACAAACCCGGCCAGGCCAGCGGCAACTCGATACGCCATAGCGTGCGCCACGGTGAGAGGCCACACGTACGCGCGGCATCGAGCAGCGCCGGCGGGATGGCGGCGAAGGCGCGCTGCATGGGCATCACGGTGAAGGGCAGATTGAACACCAGACTCGCGACCAGCAGGCCCGTAAAGGAGAAGGCGAGTGGCGCGCCGAATAACCGCTGATACCAGGCGCCGAGCGGCGCGCCGTTGCCTAGTACCGACAACAGATAAAAACCCAACACTGTCGGCGGTAGGATCAGGGGCACCGTCAACAGCGCTTCGAACACGTTACGCCAGGGCTTGCGCGTATAGGCCAACCAGCGTGCGAGCAGAATGCCGGGCGCACTCAAGAGCAGCGCCGTGCCGAAAGCCAACAGCGCCGAGATGCGCAAGGCGTTCCAATCCATGGCCGCTTACTCGCTCGGCAAGGTGAAACCGTAGCGGTCGAATACTGCACGCGCCGCCGACGATTTCAGATAGGCATAGAGACGTTCCGCCGCCGCACCCGCACCGCGCATCAAGACCATGCGCTGGCGCAGCGGCGCGTGATGGGTGCTATCGATCACGACGTAGCGACCGGCGTCCTTGAACGGTGGTGCAAGGGCCAGCGACAAGGCGAAGATGCCGGCCTGCGCCGCGCCCGAGCGCGCGAACTGCGCGGCCTGCGCAACGTTCTCGCCGAGCACCAGGTGAGACGTCATGGCGGGCAACAAACCAAGCGCCTGCAAACTCTCGCGTGCCGCGCGCCCATAGGGCGCGTGGTCCGGATTGGCGATGGCGAACTTGAGCAGCCGCCCGTCGCCGAGCGCGCGGCGCACATCGGTGAACTCAGTATCGGGTTCGATGGCAACACCGCGCGGCACGAACAACACGATACGACCCAGGGCGTATAAGTCACCCTGATCACGCGTCAGTCCCTTGGCCGCGAGCTTGCTCACCAGTGCCTCGTCGGCCGACATGAAGATGTCGAACGGCGCGCCCTGGGTCAGTTGCGTGAAGAAATTGCCGGAGGAGCCGTAGGTGACGCGCGGCTGCTCGTTCTGCTGCTGGCCATAGGCGACCAGGATTTCATCTAAGGCATATTGCAGATCGGCCGCAGCCGCCACACTCGGTGGTGACTCGGCCAAGGTCGAGAGCGGCACAGTCAGGGCCAGCCAAGGCAACAAGGCCCGGAGCAGCCGCCTTCCTATCGAGTTCTTCGAGACTTTCATGGCCGCATGGTAACGGATTTCATCGATCGCCCCGGCCCCTTGGGCGCGCCGAGCACGCCATCGTTCGTGATCGAAAGAACAACGCGTATGCATGGTGATCATATTTCTCATGCTGGTGTCCTCGTTCGAGCCTGCCTATCGGCTGCGCTATGAAAAACACCTCGCCACACGTCAGCGTCGCCTGTGACGATCATGGCAGGACGCCATGCACGTAGAGTGTCAGCCTGCCTACTGCCGTGATGCCTTGCGGCATTGTTGTGTGATGAGGATATCGGCAAGCTCTGCCAGGGGTGTTCGAATGAATTCGAACCGACAGTGGTGCCGGGGCTCGCGCTTCTTGCTGTAGCGTCGACAAATTCGAACACCCCTTGCAGAACCCCTCAACACTACAGGTAGTGCACAAGCGCTCACTCTGACGTATCCTTAGCGTCAGTGACCCAGGTTGATGATTTCACTGAAGGCGACGCATGAGCACAGAGACATGATCTCGCAGCGGGTAGATACACCGCTTGATTGCACGCCCTTCGCGCCACGCGCACGCTTCGTCACCTCTCAAGATACGCATCACCGTTATACGCGATGGCTGACTATCTACCTGCCATGGATGCGTTCGATTTTTCTTTTCGTTGCCGTCGCGCGACTACCTCGTCACTGCGCCTTCGGCCCGCACATCAGCATGTCATGCTGAACGATCACCTCGTCCACCCGGCTGCTGTGCTTTTCCTTAAGCAACACCACCAGCAGCCGGGTGGCAATTTTCATTTCATCCCGTAGCGCTCGCACAGACGAGCGCACAAGTCTGTCCACTGCCGAGGAATCCGACGATGAGTGAAGAACAAGCCGCCAAAGGCCGCGCCCTGCTCGACCGATTGACGACAACCCCCGCGGCGCTCGACCGCTTTCCGGAAAAATTTCGTACTTATACCCTTGAACATCTGTTCGGCGATGTGTGGCAGGGCGAGGCCCTGGCACTGGAAGAACGATCACTCATCACCTGCACCATCCTCGTGGCCCTGGCCCGCGAGCCGGAACAACGCTTTCATTTCTCCGCCGCGCGCCGACTTGGTATACCGCGCGACAAGCTGGTGGAAATGATCACCCACGCCGCCCATTACGCCGGCTGGCCGAACGCGGTCGGCGCGCTGCGCAGCCTCGAAGAAGTGTGGCCGACCAGCGAGTAGCCAGGGACATCGGGGTCAGGTTTATTTTCGCAAGAGCAATAAGCCTGACACCATTTTTCCATCCCCCGCTTGCTTGATGCCGCTCTCGCTCTACTGCGAGCGCCTCGGCCCCGGCTTGCTGGCCGAGCCGCTCAATGCGGTCAGCAATTTCGCCTTTCTGTGGGCCGCCGCGCGGGCCTGGCGTCACGCCGGCAAGCGCCGCGATCAACGTGCCCTCGCCGCCCTGCTCGCTGCTATCGGTCTCGGCAGTGCGCTGTTCCACAGCTGGGCCACGCCCCTGGCGC
>JAYWAC010000065.1:0-6719 GCA_043782755.1 Pseudomonadota bacterium
CGTGTGCAAGGGCAAGATAGTCACCGCCATCACCAGCCAGGGCTTGAAAACGCTTAACGATGTGCGCGCCCATACCAAGGCCTCGTCGTCCTGCGGCTCCTGTACTGGCTTGGTCGAACAGCTATTGAAATTGCAGCTCGGCGCTGAATACAACGTCGATGCGGTGCAGCCGATGTGTGGTTGCACCGGCCTCGGTCATGACGAAGTGCGGCGTCTGATCCTCGCCAAGGAATTGAAGTCGATCCCCGCGCTCATGCAGAGCCTGGAATGGACCACCTCTTGCGGCTGCGCGAAGTGTCGGCCGGCTTTGAACTACTACCTGCTCGCCGCCTGGCCGGGTGAATACGTTGATGACGCGCAATCGCGCTACATCAACGAACGCGCCCACGCCAATATTCAGAAAGACGGCACCTTCTCGGTGGTGCCGCGCATGTGGGGCGGCATGACCACACCCGCCGAGTTGCGTGCGATTGCCGATGTTGCCGAACGCTTTGCGATCCCGGCGGTGAAGGTCACCGGCGGCCAGCGCATCGATCTGCTGGGTGTGCGCAAACAGGATCTACCGGCGGTGTGGGCCGAATTGAACGCGGCCGGCATGGTCTCCGGTCATGCCTATGGCAAGGCGCTGCGCACGGTTAAGACTTGCGTCGGCACCGACTGGTGTCGTTTCGGTACGCAGGACTCGACGGGCCTTGGTATCCGCCTTGAAAAATATCTGTGGGGCGCGTGGACGCCACACAAGGTCAAGCTCGCGGTGTCCGGTTGTCCGCGCAATTGCGCCGAGGCGACCTGCAAGGACTTCGGCGTGATCTGTGTCGACAGTGGTTATGAATTGCACTTCGCCGGCGCCGCCGGCATCCATCTCAAGGCCACCGAGATTCTGTGCAATGTCGCGAGCGAAGACGAAGTGATTGAGTACTGCGCGGCGACCCTGCAGCTCTATCGCGAGCAGGGGCATTACTTGGAGCGCATGTATACCTGGGCGGCACGGGTCGGTGTCGAGACGGTGCGCTCTGTGATCGTCAAACGCGCTGATATGCGCGCCACCCTGCTGGCACGCTTCGAAAAGGCGCAAAAACATGCCCAGCATGATCCCTGGGCGCAGCGCGCCCATGGTCGTGAGAACGGTGAATTCCGCTTGATGGCGCGGGTCGCGCGGCCGAAGGTCAGCGCATGAATGCGCCGGAACGCCATTGGCTGGATGTCGGTCTCGTCAACGACATCCCGCGGCGCGGCGCGCGACGGGTGGAGACGCCGTGGATGAAGATCGCGCTGTTTCGCACCATGGACGATCGCGTGTTTGCCCTGGAGGATCGCTGCCCCCATCGCAATGGTCCCTTGAGTCAGGGCATCGTGCACGGCACCCATGTCACCTGCCCCTTGCACAATCAGGTCATCGGCTTGGAATCGGGGCGCGTGCAGGCGCCCGATCATGGCTGCGTGACCACGCTGCCGGTCAAGGTCATGGACGGGCGTATTTCGCTCGGCCTGCCGCTCGCCGTTGGCGTCGATTAAGGCGACACGGTGATGAGTACGCGCACTGTCAAGACCACCTGCGCCTACTGCGGTGTTGGCTGCGGCATGCTGGTCAGCGTGACTGGCGATGGCGCGGTGACCATCGCGGGCGATCCGATCCATCCCGCCAATCACGGACGGCTGTGTGCCAAGGGTGCGGCGCTGGGCGAGACCTTGTCCCATGCGCAGCGCTTGTTGCAGCCGCGCATGCACGGTCGCGAAGTGGAATGGGAAGTCGCGTTGCAGGAAGTTGCCACGCGTTTCGCCGCGACCATCGCCGAACACGGTCCCGAGTCAGTGGCTTTCTATGTCTCGGGCCAACTCAGCACCGAGGATTACTACGTCGCCAACAAACTCATGAAGGGCTATATCGGCGCGGCGAATATCGATACCAACAGCCGCCTGTGCATGGCTTCCTCGGTGGCCGGCCATAAGCGCGCTTTCGGTGAAGACATCGTGCCTGGCGTCTACGCCGATCTGGAACAGGCTGAGCTGGTGGTGCTGGTCGGCTCTAACCTTGCCTGGTGTCATCCGGTCCTGCATCAACGCCTGCTGGCGGCGCGCGACAAGCACGGCACGCGCATCGTCGTCATCGACCCGCGCGCGACGGCGACCTGTGACCATGCTGATCTGCATCTCGCCCTCGCGCCCGGCAGCGATGTCGCCTTGTATAACGGCCTGCTGCGCTTTCTCGACGACGCTGAACTCTGCGACCGCGCTTATATCGCTGCCCATACCTGCGACTTCGACGCCGCGCTGGCTTGCGCGCGTGACTACGACATTGAGACGGTGTGTGACATCACCGGCCTCGAACGCGACGACGTCATGCAGTTCTATCACTGGTTCGCCGCCAACACGCGCACGGTCACGGCCTATTCCCAGGGCGTCAATCAATCGCGCGCCGGCACCGACAAGGTCAACGCCATCATCAACTGTCATCTCGCCACGGCGCGCATCGGCACACCGGGTGCGGGACCGATGTCCTTGACCGGACAACCCAATGCGATGGGCGGCCGCGAAGTGGGCGGCATGGCCAATACCCTCGCTGCCCATCGTGAATTCGACGAGCCTGGCGCGGCGGCTAGTGTGCAGGCCTTCTGGAACAGTCCGCGTATCGCAGCGCGTGCCGGCTTGAAAGCGGTGGAGATGTTCGAAGCGGTCGCCGATGGGCGCATCAAGGCGCTGTGGATCATGGCGACCAATCCGCTGGTGAGCCTGCCCGACAGTAACGCGGTGGCTGCCGCTTTGGCGCGGTGTCCCTTCGTGGTGGTGTCGGACATCAGCAGCGAATGTGTCACGACAGAGATCGCCCACGTGGTGTTGCCAGCGGCGGGCTGGGGCGAGAAAGACGGCACGGTGACCAATTCCGAGCGGCGCATCTCGCGCCAGCGCGCCTTCGTGACCGCGCCGGGCGATGCGCGGGCGGATTGGTGGATGGTGTGCGAAGTGGCCAAGCGCATGGGTTTTGGCGCAGCCTTCGACTATGCCGGCCCACACGATATCCTGCGTGAGTACGCGGCGCTCACCAGCCTCGACGGCACACGGGTGCTGGATCTCGGTGCGCTGGCCACCCTCGATGCACGCGGCTATGAGGAACTTAAGCCCCAACAATGGCCGTTGCCAGCCGGTTGTGTGCCGCGTGCCGAGCGGCGCTTGTTTGCCGACGGCAATTACGCCTATGCCGATGGTCGCGCGCGTTTCGTCGCCACGCCCTATCGCGCGTCTGTCGCGCGCAGCGACAAGCAACATGCCTTCGTCATGAACAGTGGACGCATGCGCGATCAATGGCACACCCTGACACGCAGCGGTCGGGTCGCGCGTCTTGCGACACATACGGCCGAACCCTATGTCGATATCCATCCACAAGACGCGGCCGCCCTCGGCTTGGCCGTCGCCGAACTTGCTGAGTTGCGACGTGGTGCGCGCAGTGTGCTGGCAAGGGTACGCATCACCGCTGCGCAGGCGCCGGGCAGCGTGTTCGTGCCTATGCATTTCTCCGCCGCCCATGCCAGTCGTGGCACGATCAACGGCTTGATAGCGGCGGTCACCGATCCGATCTCCGGTCAGCCTGAGTCCAAGGCCGCGACCGTTGCGCTGCGGCCCTATGGCGCCGCCTGGTATGGATTCGCCGTGAGCTGCGCCGCGTTCAAACCAAGCAGCGATTACTGGGCACGCATGCCCTGCACGGCGGGTTGGCGCATGGAATGTGCTGACCAAACGGCACTCGATGACATCGACACCTGGTTTGCCGCACTCTGCGGCGGCGTCGATGCGGATGATGAAATGGTGGTCTATCGCGATGATGCGCGTGGCGCGTGGCGCGGCTTGTTATTACGTGACGGCCGATTGCATGCCGCGCTATACGTCGCCCGTGTGCCGGTCAGCGTGTCACGGGATTTCGTCACAGCCTTGCTCGGCACCGACATCAAGCCCGCGCAACGCATGGCCTTGCTCGCCGGTCGCAGCATGGACACCGGTCAGGAGCAGGGCGCTCTGGTGTGTTCCTGTCGCCAGGTCGGCGTGAGCCGCATACGCGAAGCCTTGCAGGCCGGGCACGCCAGCGTCAGCGCGATCGCCAACGTCACCGGCGCCGGCAGCCAGTGCGGTGGTTGTCGTATCGATGTGCAACGACTCATTGACGCCAGCGTGGCCGAACTCGCGCACTGACGACGGCGTACTCGACGCGCTTGCAGCGTCGAGCTGAAGCCGGTCTGAAGCGCGATGATTGCGAGCCGCATTCCTTGCATGGTCCGGCGCAGCGAGCGGCGGGTCGAAGCCCACTCATCTGACAGAACGATAAAGATTGGTCGCCCGCAGCCGACGGCGTCACAATGGTAAGCATGACGACTTCGACGCCCGTCCGTGGACTGCCCCGTCTGCTGTGGATGCTGGCGGGCGCTGCCCTGTTCGCGCTCGGCGCTATCGGCGTGGTGTTACCGGTGTTGCCGACCACGGTGTTCTGGATCGGTGCGGTCGCGTGTTTCGCGCGCAGTCATCCGGCCGCTGCCGAACGCCTACTGTCCCACCCACTCTTCGGCCCGCCGCTCAAGCGTTATCACGACCATGGTGTGATCGATGCGCGTGGCAAACGCGCGGCGCTGGCGGCGATGTCATTGTCGGGCCTGGCAACGGTGGTGCTCAGTCGCTCGCTAGTCGTCAGCGTCGGTGTGTGCGGCACCCTGGGGCTGATCGCGCTCTATGTCGCGACACGGCCGGAAGTGGTGCCCGTGCGGAGCGACGCGGAGGTAGAGACGCCGCTATAAGCGCAACGCGGCAGCACGGCACCGGCGCCCGTCGGTTTGCTTGCGGCCGGCGGCATCATGAGAGCAAGCTTCGCCGACTATCACCCAGGGAGTCTATCCATGCGCCTGTCCGCGCCCCGTATCGCGCCGCTCGAAGCTGACCAATGGAACGCCACCGCCCGCGAGGCCATGGCGCCCTTCGTCACGGCCGGCAGCGATTTCAATATCTTCAAGACCATGACCAACCATCCCGATCTCATGAAGCGCTGGATGGTGTTCGCCAATCATGTGTTGTTCAAACAGAGTCTCGCGCCGCGCGAACGGGAGCTATTAATTCTGCGTATCGGTTATCTGTGCAAGGCCGGTTATGAATGGGGCCAGCATGTGCAGGTGGCACGCAAATACGGCATGACGGACGACGAGATTCGCAGCGCCAAGAGCGGTCCGAGTACGCCTGGTCTGTCGGAACTCGATCGCCTGCTGTTGCAGGCTACCGATGAATTGCATGCCGACTCTTTCGTCAGCGACACGACCTGGCAGGCCCTCGCGCGTCATCTCAATACCGAGCAGTTGATGGATCTCGTATTCACCGTGGGCCAGTACAACCTGGTGTCGATGGCCTTGAATTCGTTTGGTGTGCAGCCCGATGAGGGTTTGCCGGGGTGGGATATCTAGGCTTTAGCTCGGCTAGGTTCTACTGTACTGATTGTGGGTCCGACCGAAGTCGAACCCACAATCATAGAAAGGGATGGGAAAGCTGCTCAGCCCTTGGAATGGGTGCCGTCGCACATCGGTTGCTTGGCGGTGGCCTTGCAGCCGCAGAAAAAAACCTTCTTGCTGTCGGTCGCGTCGTACTTGAAGGGTGTGATGTCGGTGTCCTTGTGGGCACCATCGCAGAACGGCTGTTTGGCGCTCTTGCCACAGGCACACCACCAGTAGCTCTTGCCGGCTTCGACGTCGACGGGGTAGGGGGTGTTCGAGGCGCGGACGGGTTCAGTCATGTCTATCTCCCTGCATGTTGCGGAGGTTCACGCCCGGCGCGACGGCCGGGCGCTCATCGTCAATCTTACTTCTTGGTGCCTTCGATGCCGAAGGTCAATTCGACGGTGGTCGAGGCCGGCCCGAGCTGGTAGTTCAGACCGAAATCGGCGCGGGTCAGGGTGTAGGTGCCGATGAAGCCCGCGCGGTAGCCGCCCCACGGATCCTTGCCTTCACCGACCTTGCTGACCGCCACTTCAATCGGCTTGTCGACACCATGGAAGCTCAGCACGCCTGACAGCACACCCTTGTCGGCGGTGCCCTTGTAGCCGGTGCTCTTGAAGCTCGTCTTGGCAAACTTGTCGACTTCCAGGAAATCCTTACTGCGCAGGTGCTTGTCGCGTTCGGCATGGTTGGTGTTGATCGAGGTGGCATCGACGTCGATCGCAATGGTGCTGGCTTCGGGCTTGGCCGGGTCGTAGCTGAAATTGCCGGCGAGCTTGTCGAAGCGACCGAACATCCAGCTATAGCCGAGATGCTGGATCTTGAACTCGACGAAGGAATGGGTCGGGTCGATCTGGAAGTCGGCGGCTGGCGCGACAGCGCTGAAGGCGCCCGTCAAACCGACTATCGCGGCAGCGAGCTTGCCCTTGGAAATGGCGTGCATGATGTTCTCCTTGTGCGTTGATGAAAGACCGGGCCGCCGTTATTGAACGGTGGCGCGGCTTGAGTGAAATCCAGAGCGAAACAAATAACAGTCCATCGCCACCACGCCGTACATAGTGCTGTGGTGTAGTCGTTCGCCCGACCACGACACGCCAGCGGCGCCGAGCGCGACATGCAGGGGCAGGAAGTGTTCGGGGCTGGGGTGGGCGCGCTCGCCATGAGGTGCGGCTTCACGGTAGCCGATCACGGCGTCGCTGTCGCCAGCGACGATCCGCGCTTCGATCCAACTGCAGAATTCTTCGACGTAGGCGGGCGTGT
>JAYWAC010000066.1:0-17767 GCA_043782755.1 Pseudomonadota bacterium
CCGGCACCAGGTCACCGGTCGCATCCGCCGTCTGCCCAAAGTAGGTGTGGGCATGCGCGCGGGAGTTGGAGCCGGTCGGTTCTGTAATTGGAAGGAACCCCGCAACCCCAAGCGTGCTGAAATAATCGCCTGGATCGGCAGCAGGCGTTGTTACGTCACCAAAGCTGTGGTGTGTGATGTTGGGCTGGATCCGATCGTTGAACGTGTTGTTCATGTCGTTGTTCGGGTTGCCGTCAGAGTTGAGACTGTAGGCAATCTCCTCTCGTACGAAACCAGTGATATTCCAATCGATGGCGGACGCGGTGTCGGCGAATAAAACGCCGCCGACCATGCCTCCAGCCATCAGAAATTGGGCGATTGTGTATTTCTTCACTCCCGCTCTCCTCTGTAAAACCATGTGTCTTTTTTGGAACCCCAGTAGTACTCAGGCGACAATCTGGTGTTGTCTATCTGGTACAGATGGAAAATTGTACTGCCGGACTTCCGGCGACAGTGCCATTACATCCAGGTTTTAAGGGCTCTGTCAATCATTTTTGTGTTTCGTGCAAGGTCTCACCCTGCCGCTCGCAACGCACCAGTGTTGCTATTGCACCACGTGAATGAGGATCACAGGCCACACTTTGCCGCAGAAATTGACCAATTCGGCCCCTCAAAAAAGAGGCATGAAGACCTCCCCCAAACGGCGAGGTCGGGTGGAAGCTGAGAGCGGAAATCGGCGGATAAAATTTGTGCAGTGCACCGCTCGGTTTGCAAGCAACTGACGGGACGAGGGAATATCAGGCAAGCTCGATGTTGCATCGCCGGCTGTAGGCCTGAAAGAGGGTGGCTTCAAAGTTCACCTGGCGGTGCCCTTGAGCCGGTTCGGGAACAGCCGCTGGAATGCGAACACCACGTAGTCCGCAATGAGCTTGTACGGCGTGTTTTGACCCGACAGCAAGCTCGGCGAGAACATTTGCGCGAACGCGTCGAGTTCATAGCCATTGCTGAAGGTGTAAGACATACGCACACCCGGCGAGGCGATGACTTGGTTGCCTACACTCAGCCATCAGAAGCGAAAGGAGTCGAGAAAAGGTGCAAGCCTGCGGACAGGCCTATCGAAATCCGACGAATTTAGGGAAAGATAGTGGCAGCAGCGCGGCCGGAGTTCTGGCCGCGTTACTGAGAGCAGAATTTGACGGGTGACTACTTGATAACGCGCGCGACAGTGCCGCGATAACCAGCGACGAAGACGTTCTGCTGGCGCAGGAAGCCCTTCCCACCGGCCTTAGTTTCAGACACCCCTGCGGCAATACCCTGGAACCAGGTACGCACGATGCCGATGTCAGAAGAAGTGGTGAAGGTCGCGCCATCGTCACTGCTACGCAGCATCTGGCGGATACCCACGACAACGACTTCGCTGTTACCCGACCACACGCCAAGCAAGTTGGCATTGGTATCAACCTTCAGGCGAGCCCAGGTCAGGCCACCGTCGGTAGTCTTCAGGAGCAGGCCTTCCTGGCCCACGGCATAGCCGGAGTTGCTGCCATCATGGGCCATGGACATCGCGAACACCGATTCTTCGCCCTTGTTGACCGCGTGCCAGGTCGCACCAGCATCGTCCGAACGCAGAATCAGACCGAACTCGCCGGCGACCATCACGGCGCCTTCTGCCGTGACGACCACACCGTACAGATGTGGCTCATAGCCTTCGTTATTGAAGTCCGACCAGGTGATGGTGACGGGCTCCCAGGTCGCACCGAAATCTTTGGAACGGGCCACGAAACCGAATTCTCCAACCGCAATCGCAAGACCGGCCTCGTTCATATCGACGTTGAGCAGGCGTTTATCCAAGCCGCTCTTCACTTCCTGCCATTCGGCATCGCCGTTACGGGTCAGGACCAAGCCCTGCTGCCCGACCGCGACCTGATGGTCGCCAGCGCGCTTGACGCCGAGCAGACCGAGAGTGGTCTTGGCCGGCAAAGTCTCCCACTTCGCGCCGCCGTCCTTGGTCTCAAGCATGAGACCGAAATTACCGACCGCGAGGCCCCACTCACCCTTCATGTCCAAGGCGAACAAGGCATCGTGCGGAATACCGGAACGCAGGACTTCAACTGCCTGATCGGCGCTAGGCTGCTCCTGGCCAGCGGCATCCGCAACGGCGGCTGTGGCGGCAGGTTGTTCCTCGGCCAGCGCGGGCATGGCCGCCATGAGAGAACAGGACAGCACAGCCACCAGCGATGCGTAACGACGGCAAGAACGAATGAGCTTGTTCATTGTGTTTGGACTCGGCTGGAATAATTACTAATTTATGAAGCCCGGCGCGCGGTCGGCACGCAGACGGCAAGAATTTTGTGGACGCATTGAGCGCGCCGGCTGCCGCTTCGAATGAAGCTTGAGCTATGCATTTTTTTGACTCCCCTGAGCTCGGTAACCTGATGTCCCGCGAGGGTCGGCTACTGAGCGAAACCTTGTTATTCGATATCTTCCACGACATCGGGCATCGTGTGTGTGCACCACCGCGATTGCCTTTGCACGGCGTTACAACGGCATACGCCGTGACGCCCACCCCGCCCGAATTATCACAGATTTACCAGCGCCCGTCAGATACCGTAATGGATGTAAGGCAAGGTTCACTGCGCAGCGATAGCCGGGCGAATATAGGGGGGTGGACAACAGGTGTCAACCGACTAATTTTCATACAAATATTAATGCTCCGAGAGCTCAGCTCGAGAGTTCATGGATGGCCTGATGTCGCCATTCCTGGACAGCGTTCTCATGCGCTGAGCCACACTCGCAAAGGAGGCACGGACTGCGGCCCGCGATGGGCTATCATTTCGGCCAATCAGACATCTGCGAGCACCGGTGCCTACTCATCCACATCCATTGATGGCGCGCGCTACTCCCAGTAAACGCGGTAACGAGCTGCTCGACGCGCTGGAGGGCATGGTGCTACGCGAAGGCTTTGCGAGCCTCGGTGTATCCGAGATTGCCAATCGCCTCAGCTGCTCCAAACGCACGCTCTATGACCTCGCGCCGAGCAAGCGCGAATTGGTATTGCTGGTTCTTGACCGCTTCTTTGGCCGCATACGTCGCGATGCTGCGAGCGCCATGGAATCCGCAGGTGACGCGCAACAGCGCATCTACGCCTATCTACAGGCCGGCGTTCGGGCGGCGGAAAATTTACATCCGACCACCGTCGCAGACATTCATCGCTGGCCACCCGCCCGCGCCATCTGGCAGGAGCATGTCCGGCTGCGCATCGAAGGCCTGAGCAAGCTCATCGACAGCGGCACTCGTGCGGGCGTATTTCGCAAGATCCCGCCGGCGTTTGTCGCCGAGATGGTATTCGCCAGCATCAATCGCCTACGCGAACCGGACTTCTACGATTCGACGGATTTAACGATTTCGGAAGCGTTCGACGAGTTGTACGGCATGCTGCTTGCCGCCTTGACGCCAAGCGGCGACAGCGCGCGCGACATTTCCACGCGGCACACGCCGCGCGGTGAATCACGCCTGCAGCGCGCGCGTGATTGAAACGACTGTCTCCGGCGTGGCGGCAGCGGGAATCGCACCGTAGAGCAGCGCCGCACTGACGTCGGGCACCGGCGCTGTGCCGGCCCACACCTCGTCGTTCAGCCCACCACCGATCTGCGGCTTCGTGCCGGAAGTGACGATGCTGTGCAAGGTTCTTTGCGGCCACAGCAACACGTCGAAATCGAGTGCTACCGAAGCGATAGCGCCATTAATATCGGCCGGCAATGCCAGCGCGGTTGTCCACCCGTAATGACGGGCGGCACTGATCAGGGGTTCGTAGGCATCGATTTCGTCGGCGGATAATTCTTCTCTACGCGCCGTCTGCAATAGCAGCGCGGCTATGGGTCGGTCGGAGAAGCGCCGCATGCAGGCGGCCAGCGCCGTGCCCAGATCGTCCATCGCATCGAAGCTGGCTTCGTCACCACCACCGAGGAGATCCCAAGGCGCCATCAGCTTCAACACCAGATCGAGACGATTCTCGAAACGATGAGTCAGGGCATTCAAGGCTTCGCTCACGAATTCAAGCGGCGCAGCGCTCGCGAACTGCGCCGCAAGACCGCCCGCGCTGCCCTCGTGTGCCGCCATGAACGGCGCGGTGATATCGATACTCAGACAATGTGTACCGATCACGCCCTGCGCCTGGATCAAGGTCGCCGCATAGCGCACCGGATCGCGATACCAGTCGGACGGATCGTTGGCGAACACGCGGCGCGCATAGGCTTCGAATTCGATCCAGCGCAGCGTCGAATCACGCTGCGCAAGCCAGGTTTTCAGCAGTGCAGTGGCCACAGCTCGTTGCGCCTTGCCGTCACGCAGAATAGCCGTTTAGCTTCAGCCCTTGGCCTGCCCACGCATCAATGCCAGTTCCGCTTCAAGCTTCTCGATACGCACGTCCTTGGGATCACGCATCATGATCGCAACGATGTTGTCGGCCGGGCAGGTGTCGTGCTTGGAACCGCGATAGATCAGATTGCGATCCTTCCACGAACCGTAGTAGGGCACGCCTTCCGGTGGATGCTCCGTCTCCCAGCCCGTCACGAACTCCTTATAGGGCTTGCCGAGCTGCTTGCGCTTGGCGCGCTCTGCCTCACGTTTCGCGGTGGTCGCCGCTGCGTCGACCGCACCACTCTCGGCATCGAGAATGACGTGGTAGATATTGGTCACCGTGTTCATCGAGATGAGATCGTCCAGATACTCACGCGACACCGCTTCCGGCTCACGCTCCAGCACGTCGCCATAACCACCACCCGAGCCCTGGGTAATCATGTACAACTCACCCGGCTGGGCAAACTCAAGCTGCAGGCCCATGTGATGGGTGGAGTACTTGGCGCCCTTGAACGGCTGCTCGTTCATGATCTCCTCGACGGTGTAGCGCAGCAGATCGCGATGGTCCTTCATCTCGTCGAACACGTTCACACCGCGCACCTTGCACAGCGGATAGCAACCCGGCGCGTAGCCGCCGAAGATGCCCATGGTGGTCGGGAACTTAGAGCCGATGCTGCAGCACATATAGCCCCACATGGAGCTGTCCTTCATAGTCGCGATCTGCTGATAGCCATGACCGCCACGGAATTTGCCGAAGCCGTTGGCATCGCGCATCAACTTGTGCGGCACGATTTTCATCAGCGGCACTTCTTCTTCGATTAGCTCCTGCTCACCGATGTCGGCCATGGGCGCGAAGATCGGTGCGATCGAATGTTCGCCATCACGGTTCCAGCGCGCCGCGCCGCCCATGCCGTTCAAATCAGCGCACACGTTACCGACCAGCTCGCCGTACTGATTCACGCCACCATAGAGGAAGGTGACGATCATGTTGTACCAGCCGGCGATGACGTCAGTGGCGCGATGACCGGCACTGTAGAGAAACTTCGGCACGCCGATCTGCACGGCGGTAAAGCTCGGGAAGAAGGTCATCATGCTCTGCGCGTTCGGCGCATCCGGCGAGCAGTGCAACGCCGAGCGCTTGTCCGTCAACAGACTGATGGGCGCGAACACCGCCTGGTTACGCGGCAGATCCGGCCACACGAAGCTCAGAAATTCCTGCGCCAACATGCCCTTCAATGAGGCCAGCACGGTATTGTTGGCACGGTTGAGGAATTCCGGCGAAGAGCCGCGGAAATCGATGATCAGCTCGTCGCCACGCTTCTCGAGTTCGCAACGGATCTTGATCAGGCAATTCTCGCGCAGCGTGCCGTCGGCAAACAGATTGGTACGCACCTTGCCATCCGGCCAGGTCGTCAGACGACGACGGGTTTCCTGCTCGGTGTCGACGAGAGTCTTGCGCAGGGTCGCAACCACGGCATCGACGCCGTATTCCTCAATCGCATCACGCACACGGACTTCCATGCGCATGGCCGCGAACAACTTGGACTTCATGCCTTCCAACTGCAGCTTCGGCTCGCGTACCGAGTTCTGCAGGAAGGTCATGATGTCGCGACGGAACTCGTAGTTCTCACCGACCTTGAACGGCGACATTTTCAAGCCTTCATCGAACGGCGATTCCGCCGCCGAAGGCATGCCGCCTGGCTCGCAGGCACCGTTCTCGCCTTCGTGCACGATGGCACCCGTGAAGCAGATCAGCTCGCCTTCGTGGAAGACCGGGATGATCAAGCTCTGGTCGGTGTTGTGAATGTTGCCGTAGCGCGCATCGTTGTGCATGAAGACGTCACCTGGGCGGATGCCGACCGTCGGATCATCTTTCCAGTATTTCAGGATGAACTTGACCGGATGCTGGGTCAGCACCGAAAAGATCAACACGCCGCCCATGCTGGCCATGGCCAAATCGCCATGCATGGTCCACACGCCCGAGATTAGATCGCCCCACTTCGCGCCAGGTGCCGCCCCCATCTGCTCGACCATGTCGAACGATTCGTTGCAGGCGGTCTGCAGCTTGTGACGCACCAGATTGACCTGGTCGGCGTTATTGAAGCCCGCCATCGCCTTCTGTTCACGCTCCGTGATCGGCGCCATCTTGTGGCTTTCCATGATCTCCGGATCGGGGCCGAGAAAAAGTACGTTGTCTTCGAGAAACTTCTCGATGACGGATTTTTCCTTATCGCCACCCATGTCAAATCCTCCCGCGCGGGACCGTCAGTTGTTTCAAGCGTTCTTGACCATGACCGCAGAGCCGAGCAGGCCCATGGTCAAGGTCCAACCGGGCTCGACCAGATAGGTCGTGCGCGGTGTTTCAATCAGCGCCGGCCCCAGCACACTCATGCCGTCGGTAACCGCCGTGTGATCGTAGACCGGCGTGATCATCGGCTCAGCAAGCTGCAGAAAATGGCAGTGCCGCTCGGTGCGCGCGACCGGCTTGGTCGCGTCACTGGCGGTCGACCGCTCCAGCGTGAGCTTGTCGTGCTCAAGGTAGGACACGACGCGAATCACGTTGATGCGCACACCGGCTTCTGGCGCCTGACTACCTTCGCCAAAGCGCTGCGCGTAGTTGGTGCTGAAGCGGTCGAGCAGCGTGATGATGTCGTGCGGTGTCGACAGCCTGTCTATCGGGCTGGTGACACTGATTTGCGCGAGCTGATTGCCATAACGCATGTCGAGCTCAACGCGCGTCTGGATCTTCTCTGGCGCCACGTTCTGTCGAATGAGATCCTCGCGGCCGCGCTCTTCGAGTTCCACCACCGTCTCGTTGAAGGTGGTGTAGTCCGACAGCACGGTGCGGAACGTCGCGTCATACAGCATGAGATACAGCGACTTCTCGTGAATATGCAGCTGGTTCATGTTGCCAGCGCCAAGCGCCGAGAACACCGAGCTGAACGGCGGGATGAGCACCTTGGCCACGCCGATTTCCGCAGCATAACCGCAGGCGTGTATCGGGCCACCGCCGCCATAGGACAGGATCACGAAGTTCTTCGGGTTGTAACCCTTGACCGCAACTTCCTTGAAGATCGCCGAGGCCATGTTGGCGTCGACCTTACGCTTGACGGCCTTGGCCGCATCGATCAACGAGAGGCCCGCCGGCTTGGCAACGTATTCTTCAATGGCACGTTCGGCGCGACGGCGATTCAACTTGATGGTGCCGCCGGCATAGTTCTCTTCGTCGAGATAACCAAGTACCAGGTTGGCATCGGTGGTGGTCGGCAGCTTACCGCCACGGGCGTAGCAGGCTGGGCCAGGATCGGAGCCGGCAGAGTCCGGTCCCACTTCCACCGCGCCCCACAGCCGATCGTAACGAGCGATGGAACCACCACCGGCGCCGAGCGTATGCAGATAGGTCATCGGCGTCGACACCAGCCAGCGATCGATGACCGGGTTGAAGTCATAGAACTTCACGCCATCCGCCGTGACCAGACCGATATCGAACGACGTGCCGCCCATGTCGGTGGCGATGACGTTCGGTTCCTTGAACTGACCAGCCAGATAACCCGTCGCTTCGAGACCGGCGACCGGGCCTGAATGAATGGTCTGCAAGGCGTGGGTCGAGTTGAGCTGCGCCATGCCCGAGGTGTTGTGCACCAACAGCATCGGGCGCGCATAACCGTTAGCACGCAGCGCGACTTCGAGCGTCGACATGCCGTGATACATCTGGTCATGCAAATAGGCATCGAGGATCGCCGACATGGTGCGTGAGTATTCCGCCTTGCGACCGGCGACGCGATGCGACAACACGATCGGCAACGCACCGAGCACGTGGGTCGGATACTCGTTCAGGATGATGCGTTCGACTTCCTTCTCATGGGACGGATTGACGACCGCATTCACGAGCGCGACGACGAAAGCTTGGCAGCCCTGATCGACGAGCTTGCGCACGGCTTTGCGCACGTCCTCGTCCTCGACCGTCATGCATACCGCGCCTTTGTAGTCGATGCGTTCCTTGATACCGACGATCATGGGGATCGGCACCAAGGGCACTGGCCTGTCGGCGCCCGGCAGATCGGTCTGGCCCGCATGGTCGAGACCATCGCCATAGCCACGTGCGCGCATCAGCGGCACGGACGACTCATAGCCGGCGGTCGTCACCAGGCCAACGCGCGGACCATTGCGCTCAATCAAGGCATTGGTGCCGAGCGTGGTCGCGTAACGCACGGCGTCAACCGTGCTCAACACCTCGCGTACCGTCAGATTCAATTCACCACAGGCATTGCCCAGCGCTTCCATGAAGCCCGAGGCCAGATTGTGGTGGGTGGTGAGCGCCTTCGCTTCGATGTACTTGCCGTCGTAGGCGAGAAAGCAATCGGTAAACGTACCGCCGATATCTACACTAACCCGCCGCATCGCTCTTCCCCTCCCCTTGTGCGTGACGTTGCTTCAACATGTCGATGTCGAGTTCGATATCGTTGGTCAAAGGATGGCCCGGCGGCAGATACTCGTTTTCCATCATCGTGCCGCAGCTCGGGCAATAGAATTCAATGATGCGGCACCAAGCCGGATCGGGCGCGTAGGTGAACTCGTATTTGTCCGGATCGAGGATCGGCCGGTGAATTTCGCGCGGGTCGCGCTCATAGACCAACAGACCTTCTTTATAAGGTGAGCGCGCCGAGCCGATGTCGTGGCCACAGCGACGGCAGTGCCAGCGCTCGGCATCAAGGTCGATTTCGAGATATTCGGTGATTGCGACGGAGTGCTTAGCCATGATTACTTGCTCTCGACGAAGAGGTCGCCATTGCTCGAAACACGCAGGCGCCAGTCAGCGGCGACCGCGCAAGTCAGATAGCTGCCGCGCACCAGCGCCGGCCCGGCCACTTCATCGCCGGGTTTGAGCGTCGCGTCATCGATCAGTGCAAGCTTGGTCGCGCCGCGACCGTCGAGATTGATCTCGACCGTGGCGCCGCCCGCGATGGGCGTATAGCTTGTGACGGTGTCGGCCAGCAATTGGGTGGTCGGCAATTCAAAGATGGCACGGACGGTCAGACGCGGATCGGATTCGCCAGCGCCGACGTTGGCCTTGTCGCCCGTCTGCGGATGTTCGACCGCGTAGTCACCGGCGGCGGTCCATAACGTGACGTCGTAGCGACATTTGGCCGGGTCCACGCCTTCGCCGTACATGTCGCGCTCGACACGGCGACGCAGATCATTGCGCACCGCCGAGATATCACTATTGGCTGCGACCGGCGTCTGGTATTCATGGGCAAGGTGGCTGAAGCCGATACCGAAAGCGGAAAACACCGAGGCCAGACGCGGAATCAGCACGCGCTTCATGCCTGCCGCCTGGGCGATGCCCGAAGCGATGATTGGGCCACCGCCACCAAAGGCCAGCAGCACGGCATTGGCCGGGTCACGTCCCGATTGTTTGATGCCAGCACTGACCTCACGACCGACTGTGGCCTGGAAGGTACTGATGATGGTCGCGACTGCTTGGTTCAGTTCGAGTTTGAGCGGCGCGGCAATTTCGCTACGAATGGCTTGTTCGGCGCGAGCACGGTCGAGAACCAATTCACCACCGAGATATTTATTCGGGTCCAGCACGCCAGCGACCAGCAGGGCGTCGGTCAGGGTTGCTATCGTGCCGCCACGACCAAAACAGGCCGGCCCCGGCACGGCGCCGACGCTGTCCGGACCAATCGTGATCGCGCCATCGACAACGCGCAGCACCGAGCTGCCGCCGACACCGAAGCTATGAATGGTCGGCAACGCGAACGAGGTCGCGGCGCCTTCGATCTCGCCATAGGCAAGCTGCTTGACGGCCTTGTCCACCACCACCGAGATATCGGTGGTGGTGCCACCGACGTCCATTGCGACCACCGTGTCGAGGTTGTAGTGGCGCGCGTAAGCCAAGGCACCTTCCAGCCCGCCGCGCGGGCCCGAGCCCCAGGTCTTGATGGCGGTGGTCTTGGCGACACGCGCCGAGTCACCGTCATTGCGGAAAATCAGCAGCGGGCGACGCAGATGCTGTGCCTTGCAGATGTTTTCCGCACCGTACAGAAAGTGTTCCATGCCGGGATGCAGATAGGAATTCACCACCGCCGTCACGGTGCGGCGCGCGAGATTGGAATCTCGTGCGAGTTCAGACGAAATCAGGAAGGGGATCGCACCGAGCAGATGACGCGGATAACGATCGAGCAGCGCGGACTTGATGTTCTGTTCGGCGGCTTCGGAACTTAAGGCCACCACCAGTCGCAACGCGCCCTGGGCCAGCAGCTGGTTAATGAGGGACGTCAGTTCACCGGCATCGATAGCGCCGTCTTTGCCGACTTGGATGCCGACCGGCGCCTGCGGCACCATCGCATTCCACAAATCGTTGTCGCCAAGATTTTCCGCCGCGCCGTAGACACTTTTTTCCTGGCCCGCATCGACCAACAGCGCAACCGCCGTGCCCTTATGCTCGACCACGGCATTGGTGCCGGAAGTGGTGGAATAGCGCAGGCAGTCCGCTTCGCGAATCAAACGCGCCGCGTCATCCTCGCCGAACAATTCGCGGGAACCGCGCTTCAATACTTCCAAGAAACACTGCGTGAGATCGTGGGGAGTGGTCGGCGACTTGGCGTGCACGACCCTGTTTCCATCGCTGATACAGACGTCGGTGAACGTGCCACCGTTGTCGATGTTGACCAAGATGCCCATGGCGTGCGCGATCCTCCCCAATAAAACAATGCCGTGAGTTCCTGCCAAGCCGACCGTTAAGGCGACGCAAAGCGGTAGGCGGGCGCATACCGAGAGCGGGGTGGCAGGCGAACGAAACGGTACCAATTAGACTTTAATGTTACCGGCTACGCAACCGCCCCAAAGACCGTGCGCAGCGGTGACGCATCATCGTTTGCGACGCGCCGCACGGCAAGCGATCAAGAACAATTGTGCAACGCCGCAAGAGCAGTGCTTAACGGGTGTCAGATTTCATTTCGTAACGAAACCTGAGGTTCTTTGTGAGATCAGTAAGTCGGCGGTTCGACGTCTGGCGTTTGAGTGTCGGCGTGATCGATCAACCCCTGCGTAGCCTCGACACTGCGCTCAGCGGAACTGACTCTGTCAAAACGCGCGAGATGAAATAGCGCATCGCCTTCGTTGACCAAGGGCAGACTGGTCTGTCCGATGATGATGCCGTCGAGTTCGGAGCGCACCTCGTCTTCCACCGCCCCGAAAGGATCGGAGATCACACCCAGACGATCGCCACGGCGTACTCGTTGACCGAGTTTCACTTCGATGTGATGAATGCCGCTGCGCGCGGCCCGCAGCCAACGGGTGTGACGCGCGACGACAGGTTTCGGCGCACTCTCACGCGCCGCACGCGCCGGCAACATGCCGAGCGTACGCAATGCACTCATGACGCCCTGCAGACCGATGCGGATCACATGCTCGTTGAAACGCAGTCGCTCACCGCCTTCGAACAACACCACCTTCACACCGAGTTCGCCGGCGGCCTGCCGCAGCGAACCGTCACGGGTGTTGGAATTCAACAGCACCGGCACATGAAAGCTGCGCGCCAGACGCAAGGTTTCTTTGTCGTCGAGATTGGCGCGGATATGAGGCAGGTTATTACGATGCGCGGCGGCGGTATGCAGATCGATACCGTAATCGCATTTTGCAGCGATTTCTCGCAAAAAAAGATGCGCGACGCGCGACGTGAGCGAGCCACGTTCAGAGCCCGGGAAGGATCGATTCAGATCGCGGCCATCGGGCAGATAACGAGTCTGATTGATGAAACCAAACACATTCACGATCGGAATACAGACCAAGGTACCGCGCAGCTGGCGCAAGCTTGCATGCTGACGCAGCACGCGATGAATGATCTCAATACCGTTGATTTCATCGCCATGGATGGCAGCCGACACGAACACCGTCGGCCCGTCGAGTCGCCCGCGCACCACTTCGATGGGCATGGCCAGCGGGCCATAGGTATAGAGATCAGCGAGTGGGAACTCGATCTTGACGCGGGTGCCGGCACTGACCTGCGTACCGGCGATCAAGAGCGGGGCCGTAGCCATAGGCTCAGCCGCGACCGCGAGTCTTGGTTGTACAACCCGCGCCCTGGCCTTCTAGGAATTCGATGATCATGCCAGCGATGTCCTTGCCCGAGACTTGTTCGATGCCGCGCAAGCCCGGCGAGGAATTCACTTCCATGATCACCGGCCCGTGATTGGAGCGCAGCAGATCCACACCGCAGACATTGAGTCCCAGGGTCTTGGCCGCACGCTGCGCGGTCGAGCGCTCTTCGGGCGTGATCTTGACCGCACTGGCTTCGCCACCGCGATGCAGATTGGAACGGAATTCACCCGGCGCGCCCGAGCGCTGCATGGCTGCCACCACCTTGCCACCGATCACCAGACAACGGATGTCACAGCCCGCCGATTCCTTAATGAACTCTTGCACCAGGATATTGGCATCGAGGCCCATGAAGGCTTCAATCACACTCTTCGCCGCATTCTTGGTTTCGGCCAGAACCACGCCCAAGCCCTGGGTACCTTCCAGCACCTTGATCACCAGCGGCGCGCCACCGACTTCGTCGATGAGGCCATCGACATCATCGAGCGAATGGGCAAAGGTCGTGATGGGCAGACCGATACCTTCGCGGGACAACAGTTGGAGTGAGCGCAGTTTGTCGCGCGAGCGCGTGATCGCCACGGATTCGTTGACCGAGTAGGTACCCATCATTTCGAACTGCCGCACCACGGCCGTGCCGTAATAGGTAACTGAGGCACCGATACGCGGGATCACCGCGTCGAACTCGGTCAGCTCCTCGCCTTTGTAGTGAATGGTCGGGTTGTGGGACGTGATGTCCATATAACAACGCAACACATCGATGACCCGCACAGAATGCCCGCGCGCGCGCGCGGCTTCGATCAGTCGTCGCGTCGAATAGAGTTTGGGATTGCGCGAAAGAATGCCGATTTTCATGGTGGATGGGGACGCGCGCGGCGCGCGACCTTGGATTTTGCCTTGTCCGGTTTGCCCAGCACGTAGGAACGGTCCGGGTCGATGATGAGATGGTCTTGCATGGCGCTGCGCCCGAGCAGCATGCGAAACCGTAAGGAGTCGCGGTTGGTGATGGTCAGTTCTATCGGCCAACGATCCTCACCGAGGGTGAGCTCCGAGGCCACCACGATGCGTCGTTCGCGATGGCCACTCGAATCAGAGACCGTGCGCTCGTCGATGATCGCGGTCTCGACCACCAGCACCGGCCCACCATCGCGCTGGCGTGGCTGCACGTGCAAGCGCACATGGGGAACGCCGCGCTCAGTATAACGATCGGAACGCAACGCATGGAGGGCCGAGGTGCGCGCGCCCGTGTCGAGCTTGGCCTTGATGCGGGCAATCCCTAAGCTCGGCAGCGAGACCCATTCTCGCCAACCGACGATGACCGCTGCGCGGCTTGCGAATTGCTCATCTGCCACCGGCCCAACCCGTGCGCCGTCCGGCGCCGCAGCCAACACCGTCCCGCTGTCGCGCACGCTTGCGCATCACCACCTTGCCCATATGTTCAGAGTCTTGGGGTCAAGGGTACTCCAGGACATAGCCGCTCGTCAGGTAACGTGGGCATAACACGGCGATCATTCATTTTGAGAGCCAATGTCTCCTACCACCTGATAGTCAAATCGGGATGAATGAGTACCGCAGAGCTATTGTCGTAGCTCACGCCGAGTGAGAGGAAGGTGTTTGGTCGGATATACCAACCCGCGCCGATAGTTCCGACGATTTCACTTCCTGACAACTCCGCCGAGCCAGTGCTAACGCCGTCGCCCCCGTTCAGCTCAGAATCTACGGCCACGACAGGAATAAGACCATCGGGTAGTTCACCATTGCCTATCGGCGAGGTATGGCCCAGAACCTCCGCATAGACATCGAATCGTGGATTAATGTGATAGGTGGCTGCGACAGCGAAATTCCAGACATTTTTGGCATCGACGCCTGACGGCGACCCGGTAACCTGATAGCCGATATTGGCATGGGTATCGAAGTTACCGAAGCGCTTACTCGCAATCAGATAGCCGGTGTAATCGTATTCGCCCGTTCCAATCAGCGAATTGTGGGCGGTTGGAAACTTGATTTCTCCTGCCACCGCTATGGCCGGTAGATTGCCGCTCTCTTCGAACAAGAGCCCCGTCAGCGTCATTTCGATATCGCCGAAACCACGCGCACGTTTCCCCGCGTCGGGTCGTATGCGGGTGTGCACTACCGGTTCCACGGCAATCTCAAGGCGGTCTAGCAGACCGAAATTGAATGTCAGTGGAATGGCGGACTCGGTCCCTTCTTTAGATGTCTGAAATTCGTATCCGGCAGATACCTCGCCTTCACCTTGCTTTGGCAACCGCGCCGTTTCCGTTTCCAAAACCTGCGCCATAGCAACGGATGAGCAGGCAATGGTCCCGGCGACCAGCAGGCCGCGTGTAATTGCGATCATTTCGATTTCCTTCACGCTAAATAGATGATCAAGCCGTACTGACGACGGATGACGGGAAAACGGATGGTGCGCGCGAAAGAATTAAAGAACACTTAAGCAGATCGACACTTCGTCCTCATGCGTCCTGCTCACGGTCGACGTCTTGAGCAACAAAGAATTCATTCGCTTCGCGACAGCTTTAAGCGCGCTGCTCACTCTGAAGTGGCAGCTCCACAGTCTTAAGCCCCTTTTAATGGGAGACCCCCTATCCTTCGGCAAGCGGTCGCATCGAAAGCAGCGCCGTGATCTAGAACCAGAGATGTACATAGGAGAGACGGACAAATGATTTCACGCCGCACGATTCAAATTTCATTGGTGACAACCGCGCTGCTAGGCGCAACCGTATTCGCCGCCACGCCAGGCGCCGCCCACGATGAGTTGCCCGCGATAAAGGCCGCTCTTGCGCTCTCGCGGATCTCCCTGTCTCGGGCCACCGCCTTGGCGGAGGCCGCTGGCCACGGCAAAGCTGTTCACGCCAAACTCAGTACCGACCCCGCCAAGCCGGCCTACGATGTCGAAATTCTTGCTGGCGAATCTCTGTTGGACATGCAGATCGATAGCCGCACCGGCACACTGATATCATCCTCTCGGGATACGCCAGACCTCGATGCTGATGACGCCCACGATCACGGCCGGAAGGATTAGTCGTAAACACCGATGGGGAGCCTGGCGAATGTTGTGTCAGCGGGCGTGTCCATAGCTGACGCTACGACGCGCTGCGCAACTTCGAGACCGTAAGCACACAGGCGGCGCAGCATGCGGGTATTGTTGGTAGAGGACGATCCGATGATCGGCAAGGCCGTCGAGCGGGGCATGCGTATTGCCGGTTGCAGCATCGATTGGGTACAGACCGGGCCGGCTGCGGAACTGGCGATTAGCAACGACGTTTATGCAGCCGTCATCCTCGACCTCGGATTGCCTGGCAAAGGTGGTCTGGAGGTTCTTAAGACCATCCGCGAGCGTGGCAACGAAACGCCAGTCTTGATTGCGACGGCGCGCGACGCGGTCGAAGACCGCATCACCGGCTTGAATCTTGGTGCCGACGACTACATCGTGAAACCATTCGATCTTCGCGAGCTGGTAGCCCGCCTCCATGCGGTCCTTCGACGACGAACAGGTCAAGGCAACCCGGTGCTGACTTGCGGCAAAATCATGCTTGATCCGCGCACCAAGGAAGTCACTCTCGACGGGACCATCGTCGCCGTTTCACCACGCGAATTCACGCTGCTGGAAACGCTCATGCGCAAGCCGGGCGTCGTACTCTCGCGCGATGTCCTGGCCGATTCTATTTATGGATGGGGCGAAGAAATCGAAAGCAATGCCATCGAAGTCCATCTGCACAACCTTCGCAAGAAACTCGGCGCGAGCTCGATTATAAACGTGCGTGGGGTTGGCTATCGAATCGCCGGATCGTGATATGACTTCGATACGCCGTCACTTATTTTTGTGGCTATCAGGCGCTCTAGTGGCGGGCACGATCGTGCTAGTTGCTGGCTATTACGCCTTTGCATTTGATGAAATCAATGAGGTATTCGACAGACAGCTCAAACAAATCGCACTCACCGTCGTCGCGGTACGAGGGAATGATGAATCATCATCGACGAGCTTGCCGATGTCTGAACAGCTCAAAGCTCGGCATGGATACATCGTCCAAGTATGGACGCCCACCGGTGAGCAACTTTTCAGTTCAGTTTCTAGCCCCGCGCTGCCTATGCTTGCGATTCACGGTTTCCATACAGTTCAATTAGACAATGCGCCGTGGAGAGTGTACTCCTTGCACACCTCGCACTACGTCGTTCAATCGGCCCAATCGGTTGTGGCCCGAGAGAACTTGACCAAGGACTTAGCCGACAAGCTTTTATTCCCCGGGCTGGCGGCACTTCCGATCATTGCATGCCTGCTTGGCTATGGACTTAAATTGGGACTGCGTCCGCTAGAGCACGTGGCCACCGAAGTCGCTGGCCGAGGGGTTCTGTCTCTGGAGGCGATTCCAGAAGACAGCGTACCGCTAGAGATTCGACCGGTGATCATCGCCCTGAACACACTCATGCTAAGCCTCGCATCAGCGCTATCCCAACAGCGCCAGTTCACGGCCGATGCAGCGCACGGGTTGCGCACACCACTTGCGGCCCTAAGCCTGCAGTTTCAGCTGCTCGAAGCCACTACTGATACCGTGAGCCGCGACGAAATCCTTGACGATATTCAAGGTGGTTTGGATCGTGCCACGCATCTGGTGGCACAGCTCTTGGATCTTGCGCGGGTTGAGCCCGGCGACATCGGCTTACGCGCAGCTAGTGTGGATCTCTCGGATCTGGTGCGCGTAGCAGTGGGGAATTTCAGCTTGCGCGCCGAACAGGCCGAGCTGGACCTTGGCGCTGAAGCCGCGCTGCCCATGCGGGTAAACGGCGATCCTCGGCAGCTGCGAATTCTGATCGATAATCTGATCGACAATTCCGTTCGTTACACCGCGCATGGCGGCCGTATTGATGTGCGGGTTGAGTGCGACGAAGCATCGCAGAAGATTCATCTCGAGGTAATCGACAGCGGCCCCGGTATTGCGCCGGAACAGCGGTCGCGGGTTTTCGATCGCTTCTACCGCATCGTTACGGTAGGTGGCGAACAGGGGTCGAGTATCGGCGCCGGTTTGGGTTTAGCGATCTCCAAAGAGATTGCAGAGCGCCATGGCGCGACTATTGAATTGAGCGACGGCTTGCCAAATGGAGAGAAGACTAGAGGGCTTATGATCCGGATCAGCTTTCCTGCTGGTGAATTCGCGGCGTGAGATCCGCAGCTAGGCAACCGAACTCCTGCACGGTCAGCGCAGCCATTTAAGATAGTCGTACAGCTTGAGTCGGCGCTCGCACAGGGCAAGCTCTGGCACCTAGTCAAACCCTAAAAGGAGAGGCACATGAACAGCCTCGTAATCGAACA
>JAYWAC010000067.1:0-17723 GCA_043782755.1 Pseudomonadota bacterium
TCGGTGCCTCGATCGGAAGCCCCCGCTTGGAACAGCACGGGAGTACGCTGCGGCGAAGGCTCGCAAATGTGGCAGCCATGCACACTGTAGTATTTTCCATCATGGTCGATGTCGCGCACCTTGCTCGGATCAGCGTAGATACCGCGACGCTTGTCCTTCAACACCGCGTCGTCGGCCCAGCTCTCCTCCCATAGCCGATAACAAAGCCGTGTGTACTCGTCGGCCATAGCGTAGCGCTCGTCATGCTCGGGCAGATTGGTCAGCCCGTAGTTGCGCGCCGCGCTTTTCGTAAACGAAGTCACAATATTCCACGCCACCCGGCCCTTGGTTAGATGGTCAAGCGTTGTGATGAGGCGCGCGAACGTAAACGGGTGGTATTGCATGATCGAGCTGGTGTAACCGAAGCCGAGATGCTCAGTGACCGCCGCCATGGCCGGCAATAACAGCATCGGGTCATTGATCGGCAGATGAGTGGCATTAACGAGCGCGGCATCACGGTTGCCACCGTAGACATCGTAGGGCCCGACCACGTCGGCGAGAAAAATAGCGTCGAAACAACCACGTTCCATCAGGCGCGCGAACGCCGTCCAATGCTCGAGCGAGACGTAGTCAGTCATATGATCGTCTTCGCGCGTCCAGAGTCCCGGCGACATGTGGGTCACGCAATTCATGCGGAAGGCGTTGAAGTACATGCGCTTGCTGTTCATCTCTTACGTCTTAGTCCTGTCGAAATAAAATTTGAAAAAATAGAGTTGGTTACGCCGGTTGCGACTCGTCGTTTCTGATACGCAATGTTTTTATGCGCCGCTCAGAACGTATGTCCGTCCGTATGGATCGCGCAGCATGCCGACTGTTCATCATCGGCTCGCGCTTACGCATCGCGAGCCCAAACATGATGAGCCATCGTACCGACAACTGGCACGGCATGGTCCTGCGCTGCGCGCGCTAGAGTGTTGCGAACAGGCAGAACGCGGACAGCGGGCGCGCGGTAGCCGCCCGCTCTACACGCCAACGATATCGAAGAAGCGGAAATTCGCCTGACCATCAATCATGCCAGCCAATTGATCGAGCACCCCTTGTTGCTGACGCCAGGCGAAGTAGCGTTCATAGTGTTGCCGGGTATCCCACAATTCGACGAAGGCGAAATTCAGTGGGTCGTCCTGATTGCGCGTGACGGACACCGACACGCAGCCCTCACGACAACGCGTGTCAGGCAGGATCTCGCGCAGCCAGCCGAGCAGTTTGTCGGCAGATTCTTTGTTGGCATGGAATTCGATGTGGACCAGGCAAGTCATGCAGCACCTCATATTTTCCTAATTGAAACCCATGGCTCGCGGCATCGCCGACCAGTAGCTTCGGCGCGCGCATCAAGCGACGCGACGCCTGCGAATCTGCACTGACGCGCGCACCCTTGGCAAGGGGGTTGCGAAAGCTAGCTGCATCCACCCACCACGAATCACGGCGCGTGGCCATGACGGAGGGCAGCAAACCCGTGCGCAAGTCTACTGGACGACGCTTGAATGTTTGCTTCACGCTTGACGACATCGCGGTTCGCGATTCGAAAAGCCCCCCAATTCTAGGGTGCTGCGCGCGCCGTTAATCGCAGGTACGCTCCCAGCACGCCCGGCTACCGTCGCTAGCGCGAGCCCGGTAGGACGGTCGCAGGTGCGTTGCGACAAGCCACATCACCATCGCGGATGACGGATATCCAAAAAAAGGAGGAAGCATGGCCAGTAACTTCATGCGCATTGATCCTGGGGTTCCCGATCTAGGGCATGAGCCATTACCTGTATCACCCTATCTATGTCAGGACTTCTTCGAAGGCGAGCGAGAGCGCATCTTCGGCCGCGTCTGGTTGAACGTGGCACGTGGCTGCGAGATCCCCGCACCTGGCGATTTTGTCGTGCGCGAGGTCGAGATCCGCAACGCCTCGGTCATCATCGTGCGCGGCCAGGACGGTGTGATACGCGCTTTCCACAATGTCTGTTCGCATCGCAGCGCGAAGGTCGAGTGGCGCGCCTGCGGCAATACGAAGTTGTTCGCCTGTCCCTACCACGCCTGGAGTTACGACACCCAAGGCAAGTTGCGTGGCGTGCCTAGCGAAGGCAATTTCATCGGTCTAGACAAGTCCATCAATGGCCTGACAGCCATCGCCTGCGATATTTGGAACGACCTCGTGTTCGTCAATTTCGATGAGACGCCAAAGCCGAGTTTGCGCGAATTTCTGGGCGGGCTGACCGATTATGCCGACGGCTATCCGATGGGCGACTTCGATGCCTGGGTGCACGTCAAGGTCGGCATCGTCAATTGCAATTGGAAGATTTTCCTAGATGCCTTCCAGGAGGTTTATCACCTCAACTATCTGCACCGACAAACTTTGACAGACACCTTCAAGTGGCCGGAAAACCCGCTAGGCGAGCCCGGATATTTCAAGACCTTCGGGCCACACCGCGCGCTGTCGCTCGGCTATAACCCGCAGCAGCACCGTGCCGCGATGGCGAGCATCGCGCAACGCTATGCGTCGGACATTACGTCCACCGGCGGCGCCGCGATGGTCGATGCTCGCGGCTCACTGGAGAGCCGCCGCACTGGCGTCAATCCCGGTGGCATCAAGAACTGGGCGCTGGACGTCACCACCATCTTTCCCAACATCGTGTGGCTGGTTGGCGCCGATTCGACCATCTTTCACAAGGTGTGGCCGATAGACAAAGACCGTACGCGCTACGAGAACTACAGTTTCTACCGCAAACCGAATAGAGCCAGCGAACGCTTCGCGCGCGAATACAGCTTCGGCCTGTTCCGCGACACCATCGTCGAGGACATCCTGAACACCGAGTTCAATCAACAGGCGCTGCTCTCGGGTGCAAAGAAACATTTCCATCTGCAGACCACCGAAGCGTCGGTGCGGCATCATCACCATCATGTCGCGCGCTATGTGCGCGGGGAGGCGAGCCATGACTGAAGCAGTAGGGCTGCCGGACACATTCCAGGCACTTGAAATCTTCGCCGTCAGCTGGGCGCTGGCGAGCAGTGACGAACGGATGCACAAGCGCATGACGAGTTCCATGGAAGAGATCCAGGCTTTCTATGACGTCATGCTGCTGGTCACCGAAAGCGCGCTCGCGCACCTCGATAAATTCGAGCTTGAGGCCCTGCCGCCCGCCGAGACTCGCCTCTTTCAGTTGGTGCTGGCCGGCGCCGAAGCAGCCTTGGCGGTCGAGGTCTATCGCGCACCACAATTGCCACTCGCGCCGACCGAATCGCGTTTCAAGGTGACCCATAGGCACATGGGTGGCTGAGGAAGACAACGTCGCGCCGGGCCGAGGCCAACCGAGACGCCTATGCGTGGTTATGAAAAGTGAGGGCTAGCGCCAGCCGGTCTTGCCGGTTGCCCCGACGGTGACGAAGACGTAAGTGCAGTCCTCGTCGTAGATGTTTTCCCAGGCGTGGGGCAGGCCACCCATCACCAGGATATCGCCCGCTTTCAAGGTGCGTCGCTGATTGCCCTGCAGGACGATGTCAATTTTGCCGGATAGCACGATTTCGTAATCAACGGTGGCGTGCGAATGCATCGCCGCGTTGTCATGCTCTTGTGCTTCCGCCGAGCCTTGCAGGAGTTCTTTTGCATCCAGGCGTCCGGCCGAGTGCGCCGGGAAACGTACCAGGCCGCAAGCCGAACCGCCGGGGCCCGGCAGAGTGATTTGTTGCATAGGCCCGCCAATCTTGTTCGGCAATGCGGGTGTGCTATCGATGCCCCACAGGAAAGCCACTTCGATGACCCCGGGCGTATGTGAGACCCGGGCCTCGCCGCGATCGAGAAAGCAGGGCTGGCCATCAGGGCCGGTGCCCGCGATGACGAGATTCATTTCTTTGTCGATGCTCATGCGCCTTTCTCCCCCTGCGTCGCGTTGAACAATGTCAGCAATGTGCGTGAATGAGGGTTGTTCATGCACCTTCGGATTCAGCACGAGCTTCGGGCCAAGCGTGTCGCCCACGATAGGCCCGTTGCCGCTCAACCGTCGTGACGCCCGCCGGCGTTCCGCTTGCGCGGGCGACACGTCGGCCGATGCTCATTACTTGCGGCGCTGTGCCTTGGCCTTCGGCTTGGCTTGGCCGAAATAACTGCGCGGATTGTTGACCATCAGCGTATCGATGACTTCCTCCGACACCCCCGCCTTGCGCATGGCTGGCAGGATGTTGCGCGAGATATGAGCCATGTTCCAGTTCGGCGACGCCGCGATCATGCCGTCCAAGGCCCCAGTGTCGCGGCCGCGCCAGCATTCAACCGAATCGTGCGACATCATGATGCGGTCATAGCCGACGCTGAGCAGTCCAAGCAGCGACGCCAAACGCATCTTGTCCGACGCGATCGCCTCGATGCCGAAGCGATCGAAGCCAAGCCAGGCGCCACGCTCAAGAATGTCGAAGTAATAGCGCATGTCGCCGACGCCGCAGGCGTGGCCGATCAGCACCTTGTTGAAATCGACCTTCTCCTCGTCGAAGACATCAAGCGTTTCGCGGCCGAAGGGTTCGAATTCGTCGTTGTGGCACAGGATCGGCGCGCCGGTCGCCTTGCTGGCGCGCGCCGCAGCACGCAGACACTTGATCTCGGTGTCCATGATGCCCCTTCCCGGCGGCGTCACCCCGTGGATGCCGCCCGACGCCGTCTTGATGATGCCGGCCTTGATGCCGGTCTTGCCAATGCCGTCCTTGATCTCCTTGACGTAGACCTCGGCGATGCCGTCGACGTCCATGAATCGGAAATGCATGGGGATACCCAGGGCGTCGTTATACAGGCCGGTGGCAACGATGATCTGGACGCCGGACGCGTCCGACATCTCCGCAGCGAAAACTGGATCGCGACCCAATTCCATCGGACAGGGATCGACGATGCTGCGGATCCCCAGTTCGCGGATTTCCTTCAGTCTCTTGGAGACCTTAGCGCCGCCTTTCTTGCGGTCGAAGTCCTCGTGGTCAAGCTCCCAGCCTGGCCAGCCGACGCCGAGGTGCTCATGAATAAGTGTGGAGCCCAGATCTTCCACTTTGATCGGGCCTAGAACGGAATTGATCGTCATATCCTCTCCCCTGTTTGTGATCGTCATCGCACGAATTTCATCGGTGGCGCACGGCCAAGGCGTCCGCCGCATGTACTGCCAGTGCACGCCAGCAGATGGTGCCTCAGACCATCACAGGGTTCCAGTACGACGCACCATCCGGCACGCATTCTGGTTAAGTGCTGAGTGTCAGTGTTTTAGGGGCGCTGGTTAATCGTGTAATGCCTGACCTGCCCCTTGAACGGCAAGATCAACATGCCGTCTAGCCGGTCGACTTGACGAGGATCTCGATGGTCGTAGATGCCGATGGTCATGTCGAGGTGGCCTTGGGCGGGTTGGGCACGGTAGGTTCCGAGCAGACGGTCCCATAGCGAAAGGTTAAAGCCAAAGTTGCTGTTCGCTTCTTGAGATACAACGGAGTGGTGCACGCGGTGCATGTCCGGTGTCACCACGAACCAGCGCAGCGCGCGATCGATACCTAGTGGCAGGCGCGCGTTGGAGTGATTGAACATGGCCGTCGCGTTCAGTAGGACTTCGAACAACAATACGGCGATGGCGGGAGGGCCGAGCGCGACAATTGCAGCAAGCTTAATTGCCATCGAGAACACTATCTCAAGTGGATGGAAGCGCCCGCCGGTCGTAACATCGAAATCCAGGTCGGCATGATGCATGCGGTGCAGTCGCCAGAGCACAGGAACGGCATGAAACAGGACATGCTGCAAATAGATAGCCAAGTCGAGCGCAATCACACCGACAAGGACGCGGGCGTTTTCCGACAAAGCAACTTGGTTCAAGATCCCCCCGCCTTGCTCGGCGGCTTGCATAGCGACCCCGACCGCTGTGGTCGGAAATATCGCCCGTACAACGACCGTGTTGAGCAAGACCAGTCCCAGGTTGTTCGCCCAACGAGTACGGCGGGCAAGCGTCAGTGCCCGTCGCGGTGCGAGCGACTCCCACACGGCCATCATGGCCAGCACGCCGAAGAAGGCGCCTGCTCTGACCAGTGGTTCGTGGCTAAGGAGGTTCAAGACGGCACGCTTAGATCCGAGTTCAACTTGTGTGATGATGCTATATTCAATGAATATATTGAATAATATCGTGCGCCCGGAATTCCATGTCAAGCAAAGGCGTTAAAAAGCAACTCTTCGAGCAATTTGCACGGGTCGGCAAGTCGCTGAGCAGTCCCCATCGCCTGGAGCTGCTGGAGCTTTTAGCCCAGAGCGAGCGCACCGTGGAAGACTTAACGAAGTTGACCGGTTTGCCGGTGGCCAATGTTTCACAGCACCTGCAGCACTTGCGCCGCGCGGCATTGGTCATAACGCGCAAAGCCGGGCTCTACGTCTATTACAGTCTGTCGAGTCCGCACGTGAGTGAACTGCTGTCTGCGGTACAGCGCATTGCGGAATCGCAGCTTGACGAGGTTGACGAACTCGTTCGCACTTACTTGTCGAGCAAAGACGACATGGAGCCGGTCTCTCGCTTCGAACTACTGGAACGTGTCAGGAGCGGGCTCGTTACCGTGCTGGACGTTCGCCCGGTCGAGGAATACGAGGCGGGTCATATTGCCGGCGCGATCAATATTCCGTTGAGGGAACTCTCGAAACGGCTGCACCAATTCGAGCGCAAACGCCCAATCGTCGCTTACTGCCGTGGTGCGTATTGCATACTCGCCTTTGATGCCGTCGCCAAGCTGCGCGCCAAGGGTTTTGATGCGCGACGACTGGATGGCGGCTTTCCTGAATGGCGGCACGCTGCGTTACCGATAGAAACCCACTCAGTAGGCGATAAATAAGGCGACATTGGTGCAAATGCCAACGTTGTCACTATCGGTGTCACGATAGTTGGCGAGCGGTTGGCGAAACGCCAGCCGCCGCGATCTGCATGGCGCGCGAGCAGTCGTCAGCCCCGCGCCGAGAGGCGCTGCATCAGGACACAGATCCGAGTTCGGGGCTCAGCAACAAGGCATCGTGGGCCTGGAGCATGTTCTCGGCGCGTTCGAGCACGAAATAGCGAAACGCCTCGGCGGCCGGCGACAGCGTCTTGGCGAGCAGATGCACGATGTTCCAGGTGCGCATGATCGGCGTGCCGTCGACGGCCAGCAGACGCAGCAGGCCCGTACGCAGTTCCAGGCCCAGCGTGTGCAGCGACAGAAAGCTCAAGCCCATGCCGGCCATGACGGCCTGCTTGATGGTTTCGTTGCTCGACATCTCCATCGTCATCTGCGGCGCAATCTGCTGCTGGCGGAAGAAGTCCTCCATGGTCTTGCGGGTCCCCGAACCCGGCTCACGCACGATGAACGGAAAGCGTTCGAGTTCACGTGGGCTCGGCCGGTTGTTCGCGATCAAGGTTTGGCCCGGCGGCGCGACGAACACCAGCGGGTGCGCGGCGAAGGGCTCGGCGCGCGTCGCAAGCTCCTTTGGCGGGCGACCCATGATCGCCAGATCGATCGCATTCTCTTGCAGCAGGGTCACGAGCTGTTCGCGATTGCCGCTGACCTGCAGCCGCACCTCGACGCCCGGATGTTCAAGCCGGAATTCCGCGAGCAGGCGCGGCACGAAATACTTCGCTGTGCTGACCAGCCCGATGACGAGGCGGCCGGTCTCCATCCGCCGCAGCCGGGCCATCGCGTCCTCGGCGTCCTTCAAGGTCGAGAGCACGCGCTTCGCATAGATAACGAAGTATTCGCCCGCCGTCGTCAGCGATACCTGCCGGCCGCGCCGGTCGAACAGCGGTAGATCGACTGCGGCTTCCAGCTCCTTAATCTGCATGGTGACGGCAGGCGGCGTCAGGTGCAGGGCTTCAGCAGCGCGCACGAAACTGAGCCGCTTTGCGACCTCGACGAAGAGCTGCAGCTGCCGCACGGTCAGGTTCTTCATGAAGATCATTATTAAGGAATAATGAATTCTGAGATTAATATATTTTAATTTACCTTAACAATGGGTCTGTCTAGAGTCGCTGCCACCTACTCATCTAAGAACGCAGGAGGTCAGCGTGAATTCGAAGGTCGAAGGCGGCGCGATCAAGGACAGCAAGGAGCGCTATCGCGCGGGTGTGCTGAAGTATCGACAGATGGGCTACTGGGACGCGGACTACCTGCCCAAGGACACGGACATCGTGTGCCTGTTCCGCATTACGCCGCAGGACGGCGTCGATCCGATAGAGGCCGCTGCCGCCGTCGCCGGCGAATCGAGCACCGCCACCTGGACCGTGGTGTGGACCGATAGACTGACCGCCTGCGATCGCTATCGCGCGAAGACCTACAAGGTCGAAGCGGTGCCAGGCCGCGCGGGCCAGTTCTTCGCCTGGGTCGCCTACGACCTCGTGCTATTTGAGGAAGGCTCGATCGCGAACATGACGGCGAGCCTCATCGGCAATGTGTTCTCGTTCAAGCCGCTGGCCGCCGCGCGCCTCGAGGACATCCGCGTGCCGGTCGCCTACGTCAAAACCTTCAAGGGACCACCTACCGGCCTCGTCGTCGAGCGCGAGCGTCTCGACAAGTTCGGCCGCCCGCTGCTCGGCGCCACCACCAAGCCCAAGCTCGGCCTCTCCGGGCGCAACTATGGGCGTGTGGTTTACGAAGGCCTGAAGGGCGGGCTGGACTTCATGAAGGACGACGAGAACATCAACTCGCAGCCCTTCATGCATTGGCGCGATCGCTTCCTCTACGTGATGGACGGCGTCAACCGCGCGAGTGCCGCGACTGGCGAAGTGAAGGGCAGCTACCTGAACGTCACTGCGGCGACCATGGAAGACATGTATGAGCGCGCCGAGTTCGCCAAGGAACTGGGCTCGGTGATCATCATGATCGATCTGGTCGTCGGCTGGACTGCGATCCAGAGCATGGCGAACTGGTCGCGCCGCAACGACATGATCTTGCACATGCACCGCGCTGGTCACGGCACCTATACACGTCAGCGCAACCACGGTGTCAGCTTCCGCGTGATCGCGAAATGGCTACGGCTTGCCGGCGTCGACCATCTGCATGCCGGCACCGCCGTTGGCAAGCTCGAGGGCGACCCGATGACCGTACAGGGCTATTACAACGTCTGCCGCGACGCTTACACCAAACAAGATCTCGAACGCGGCCTCTTCTTCGATCAGGACTGGGCGGACATTAAGAAGGTCATGCCGGTAGCGAGTGGCGGCATTCACGCTGGCCAGATGCACCAGCTGATTGCGCTGTTCGGCGATGACGTGGTGCTGCAATTCGGTGGCGGCACCATCGGCCATCCGGCCGGCATCCAGGCCGGCGCCGTCGCCAATCGCGTCGCCCTCGAAGCGGTAGTGAAGGCGCGCAACGAAGGCCGCGACCTCATCAACGAAGGTCCCGAGATCCTGCAACAGGCCGCGCGCTTCTGCACGCCGCTGAAGCAGGCACTCGAGACCTGGAAGGACGTGTCCTTCAACTACACATCGACCGACACCAGCGACTACGCCGTCACCCCGGCTGTGGCCTGAGGAGAACCCACCATGATGAGCAACCCGACCGGCCGCATCACCCAGGGCCAGTTCAGCTTCCTGCCCGATCTCACCGACGCGGAGATCGCGCTGCAGATAGAGTACGGCCTCAAACGAGGTTACGCGTGGAGCGTCGAGTACACCGACGATCCGCATCCGCGCAATACCTACTGGGAAATGTACGGCATGCCGATGTTCGATCTCGTCGACGCCGCCGGCGTGATGAACGAGATGCGCGCCTGCCGCAAGGCCGTGCCGCAGTCCTATATCCGCCTGATGGCCTTTGACGCGACCTCTGGCGTCGAGAGCATCGCGATGAGCTTCATCGTCAACCGCCCCGCGCACGAGCCCGGCTTCGGCCTCGTGCGTCAGGAGATCAATGGCCGTTCGATGCGCTACTCGGTGCGCGGCTATGCAGCCGAGCGCCCTGAAGGCGAGCGTTACACGCCGTAAGGCGCGTAGGTCCTAAGCCATGAGCACGCCCAGTTATTCGATCCCGGGTTCGGTTCGCGCCAGCGAGCCGCCGGCCGAGGCGCTCGACCCGACATCCGCGTTGCCGGCGGCACGCACCGTCAACGAGGTACTCGCCGCGAGCCAGGTCGAGAGCAGCTTCGCTGAACTCGAACGCGATCTGATCGGCCTCGCGCCAGTGAAACAGCGCGTGCACGACATCGCGGCGCTACTCGTGATCGACCGCCTGCGTCAACAGCTCGGCCTCGAAGCACAGGCGCCGTCGCTGCACATGAGCTTCACCGGCAACCCGGGCACCGGCAAGACCACGGTCGCGCTGCGCATGGCCGACATCCTCCATCGGCTCGGTTATGTGCGCAAAGGGCATCTGGTGGCGGTGACGCGCGACGATCTGGTCGGTCAGTACATCGGACACACCGCGCCGAAGACCAAGGCCGTGCTCGACAAGGCAATGGGCGGCGTGTTGTTCATCGACGAGGCCTACTACCTTTACCGACCGGAGAACGAGCGCGATTACGGGCAGGAAGCGATCGAAATCCTGTTGCAGGTGATGGAGAACAACCGTGAGGATCTGGTCGTGATCCTGGCCGGCTACAAGGACCGCATGGATACTTTTTTCAACTCCAATCCCGGCATGAGCTCGCGCATCGCGCACCACCTCGATTTCCCGGACTACTCGACCGACGAGCTGCTGCAAATCTCCCAGCGCATGCTGGAGGCACAGCACTACCGCTTCGGTGAGGATGCGCTGTCGGTATTCCGCGACTACATCGAACGGCGCGCGACGCAAGCGCACTTCGCGAATGCGCGCAGCATGCGCAATGCACTCGATCGCGCGCGACTGCGCCAGGCCAGCCGCTTGTTCCACGAACGCGACACGGTATTCGACGCGGCCGCGCTGTCGACCATCCTGCCTGCCGACCTGCTCGCCAGCCGCGTGTTCGCGGCGGCCGCGCGCGCCGCGAGTGAGGACTGAGCCATGCCACTGTCGAAACGACAAACCCTGACGCAATATCTCATCTACGAGCGGCGCCGCTTTCCGCAGGCGAGTGGTGAGCTCAACGCGCTGATCCTCGACGTTGCGCTCGCCTGCAAGGCGATCGCGCGCGCGGTGTCCTTTGGTGAACTCGGTGACATGCTCGCCTACCTGAACCATGCCGGCGGCGACACCAATGTGCAGGGCGAGGTGCAGAAAAAGCTCGACGTCATCAGCAATGAGATGTTCGTGCGCACCAATGAGTGGGCCGGACACTTGAGCGGTATGGCCTCGGAAGAGATGGACGAGCCCTACCAGATCCCCGCCGCTTATCCGCGCGGCAAATACCTGCTGGTGTTCGATCCGCTCGATGGTTCATCCAACATCGACGTCAACGTCTCGGTCGGCAGCATCTTCTCGATCCTGCGTGCGCCGCAGCCCGGCCAGGCCGCGACCACAGCCGACTTCCTGCAAGCCGGTGCCGAACAGGTCGCGGCGGGCTACGCGATCTACGGACCGACGACGATGTTAGTACTCAGTGTCGGCAACGGTGTGGTCGGCTTCACCCTCGACCCCAACCTCGGCGAGTTCAAGCTGACACATCCCGGCATCGCGATACCCACGGAAACACGCGAATTCGCCATTAACACCTCGAACAGCCGCTTCTGGGAGCCACCGGTCAAGCGCTATGTCGACGAATGCCTGGCCGGACAGGCTGGGCCACGTGGCAAGGATTTCAATATGCGCTGGATTGCCTCGCTGGTCGCCGAGGCGCACCGCATCCTGATGCGCGGCGGCGTGTTCCTCTACCCGCGCGATAACCGCGACGTCTCGAAGCCAGGGCGCCTGCGCCTACTCTACGAAACCAACCCTATCGGTTTCATCATCGAGCAGGCGGGTGGACGCGCGAGCACCGGCCGCCAGCCGATGCTCGGCGTCGCGCCGACCGACTTGCATCAACGCATCGGCTTCGTGTTCGGCTCACGCTTCGAAGTCGAGCGCATCGAGCGTTATCACCAGGAACCCAGCGGCCGCGCGAACGAAAACCCGCTGTTCGTCGAACGCAGTCTGTTCCGCGACTGAAATAAGCACAGGATCGCCACCATGTCCGAAAAACATCCGATCATCGCCATCACGGGCTCGTCCGGCGCCGGCACGACGTCTGTCACGCGCACCTTTGAGCAGATCTTCCGTCGCGATTGCGTCGAAGCGGTGGTGATCGAGGGTGACAGCTTCCATCGCTATGACCGCGAGGAGATGAACGCCAAGGCGGCCGAAGCTGAGCGTGCCGGCAATGCACACTTCAGCCACTTTGGCCCTGAGAACAATCTGTTCGACGAGCTCGAGGGCTTGTTCGACAGCTATGGCCGGACCGGTACAGGCCGCCGCCGGCATTACCTCCACGATGTGGACGAAGCGACCCCGTTCAAGCAGCGGCCCGGCACCTTTACCGACTGGGAAGACATTGCGCCCAACACCGACCTACTGTTCTACGAAGGGCTGCATGGCGCGGTGATGACGGAGCAAGTCAATATCGCGCGTCACCCTGATCTCCTGATCGGTGTCGTACCCGTGATCAATCTCGAATGGATCCAGAAATTACTGCGTGACAAGGCCAAGCGCGGCTATTCGACAGAAGCCGTGACCGACACCATCCTGCGCCGCATGCCGGACTACGTGCACTACATCTGTCCGCAGTTCGCGCACACCCATGTAAATTTTCAGCGTGTGCCCTGCGTCGACACCAGCAACCCGTTCATTGCGCGCGATATCCCGGCGCTCGCCGAGAGCTTCGTCGTGATCCGCTTCGCAAACCCGAAAGGCATCGATTTCCAATATTTGCTCAACATGATCGACGACTCCTTCATGTCGCGCGCTAACACTATCGTCGTGCCTGGCGGCAAGATGGAACTCGCGATGCAACTAATCTTCACGCCATTCATCTGGCGCATGATGGAGCGTCGCAAGCGCGCACTCGGCGCGCTGTGAACGAGCCGCGACGCGCCAGGACGACGATGGACATCGTGAGCTTCGATCTCGACGGCACGCTGGTCGACACAGCGGCGGAAATCGCCGAGGCCGTCAATCGCAGCCTTGAGGATTTCCGTATCGCACGCCGCCCGCAAAGCGAGATCGAAGCGCTGATCGGCGACGGTGTACACGCGCTGGTGCGCTGCCTCGTGCAGCGCATCGCCGCGCAAGGCGAACGGGCGGCGCAGGTCTGCGCTATCGACATCGTGCTCACGCGTCTCGACGAACACTACGCTCAAACAGCCGGCACGACCGCGCAGCCCTATCCCGGCTGCCGCGACACATTGGACCGCCTGCGCGACGGCGGTGTGCGTCTCGCCTGCGTCACGAATAAGGAACTCGTCCACGCGCGGCGCGTGCTTGAAGCTACTGGGCTCATCGATGCCTTCGAGCTAGTGATCGGCGGCGACTCGCTGCCGTGGAAGAAGCCCCATGCCGGCGTGCTCGCCCACCTGCTCGACACCTTACAGATCCCGGCCGCGCGGGCCGCCCATGTCGGCGATTCACAGACCGACGTCGAAGCTGCGCGTAATGCCGGTGTCGCTGCCTGGGCTGTGCCCTGGGGCTACAACGCCGGGCGTCGTATCGAGGATGCCGGGCCCGCGCGCATCTTCGACGGCCTGCCACAGATCGCCGATCACGTGCTCGCATTGCGCGCCCTTTGATTCAATCCGGCGCGCCGCGCCGTTACGGAGAAACGCCATGGCATTGACCGCGTTACGCCAGATCCTCGATCACGCCGCCGAACATGATTACGGCGTGCCAGCCTTCAACATCAACAACCTCGAACAGATCCAGGCGATCATGGAGGCCGCGCAAGCGACCCAGTCGCCAGTGATTCTGCAGGCCTCTGCTGGCGCGCGCGCCTATGCCGGCGAAGCCTTTCTGCGCCACATGGTGCTGGCGGCAGTGGAGACCTATCCAGCGATCCCGATAGTGCTGCATCAGGATCATGGCGCGTCGCCGGCTGTCTGTGTGCAGGCTATCCAGTCTGGCTTCACCAGTGTGATGATGGATGGTTCGCTGCGCGAGGACGCGAAAACACCGGCGAGCTATGACTACAACCTCGACGTCACCGCGCGCGTCTGCGTGATGGCGCATGCAGTCGGGGTGTCGGTCGAAGGCGAGCTCGGCTGCCTCGGCTCGCTTGAAAGCGGCATGGCCGGCGAAGAGGACGGCGTCGGTGCCGAAGGCCAGCTGAGTCACGAACAACTGCTGACCGACCCGATACAGGCGCGGGATTTCGTCGCGCGGACCGGCGTCGACGCGCTCGCGATCGCTATCGGCACCAGTCACGGCGCCTACAAGTTCACGCGCGAACCCACCGGCGACATCCTTGCAATCACGCGCGTCGCCGAGATCCACGCGGCCGTCCCGAACACGCACCTGGTGATGCACGGCTCGTCGAGCGTGCCGCAGGAGTGGCTCGAGATCATTCGCCGCCACGGCGGCGACATCAAGGAGACCTATGGCGTGCCAGTCGAGGAAATCCGGCGCGGCATCGCGCACGGCGTACGCAAGATCAACATCGACACCGATATCAGGCTCGCGATGACTGGCGCCATGCGCCAGCTCTTTGCCGAGCAGCGTGCGGAGTTTGATCCGCGCAAGGCACTCGCCACCGCGCGCAAGGCCGCACGCCAGATCTGTGAGCTGCGCTTTGAAGCTTTCGGTTGCGCCGGGCACGCACCGCGCATCAAATCGCTGCCGCTAGGCGAGCTGTCCGCGCGCTACCATTAATGATCCACGCGCTGATCTGGGATGTCGACGGCACGCTCGCGGAAACGGAACGCGACGGCCATCGCGTCGCCTTCAATCTCGCCTTCGAAGAGTTCGGCCTGCGCTGGCGCTGGAGCGAGACGCGTTATGGCGAACTGTTGCAGGTGGCCGGTGGTCGTGAGCGACTGCTCACAGATATGGATACGCAGCCCGATGCGCCGCCCATCGACGCGCGCGCCGCGCTGGCCACCGCGTTGCATGGGAGCAAGAACGCGCACTACGCGCGGCTCGTCGCTCGCGGCGGTATCGGTCTGCGACCCGGCGTGTTCGATCTGATGGGCGATTGCGCCGCACAGGGCATGCCGATGGCGATCGCCACGACCACCAGTCGCAGCAATGTCGAGGCGCTATGCGAGGCGACGCTCGGCCGCGACGGCCTGCGCCGCTTCGCCGCGATCGTTTGCGCCGAGGACGCGCCGACGAAGAAGCCCGACCCACTGGTCTACCGTCTGTGTCTAGCGCGACTCGGCTTGCGCGCGCAGCAGGTGCTTGCGATCGAGGACTCACCGGCTGGCGTCGCGGCCTGCAACGCCGCCGGTGTGCCGGTGATCGTGACGCGCAGTCACTACTTTGCCGACGCTCCTATGATCAGCGCACTGGCAACCGGCTCCGGACTTGACGATGTCGCAGGCTGGTCTCGCCCCGCCGCGCGCAGCAGCCGCATCACGCTGGCCCAACTCAGTGCGTGGTGGCGCGAAGTCCAGCCCGCGACTGTCTAAGGGGCGGCGTGTCTGAACGCCGCTTGTTCTGCCACATCACGCAGAACTGGCGCGGCCAGATTGAAATCGCGCGAGAATCCGCTTCGAAAACTCTGACTCCTTGATTTGCCTGCGGCGGTCTACAAGCTACTTCACGGCGCCGACCCTAGCCCGGTGCGCTCGCTGAGCATCAGGGTTTCGATACGCATCAGGTTTTCCGACAGCGCTTCAACGCGTGCAGTAATTGATGCCAATTCTTCGCTGCGTGCTGCGTCAAGCTTGGCGTGCAGAGCCATGATCTCGACTTCAGCTCGCAGGTTGACCTCATAATCGTTGCGCGCGTCAAGACGGTCTCGTACCGCCTGCCGATTCTGACTCATCATAATGACCGGCGCCTGGATGGCTGCCAGGCAAGACAAAATTAGGTTGAGCAGAATGAACGGGAAAGGATCAAGAGGATTGGTCAGATCTTCATTGATCGCCATCCAACTGATCATCGCGATGAAAAACATGCCGATGAAAGTCCAACTGCCTCCGAAGGAAGCAACCTTGTCGGCGACGCGCTCGCCAAAGGTCATTTGCGTGTCGAACGTTCGATTTGGATCGATTGCGGTCGCTGAGCGTTCGAGGAAACGGGCGACCAGACTGCGCATGAAATCGGACGATGGACGAATATCTTCGCCCGAAAGAAGCGACTCAATGGATGCCGGATCTGTCTGCGAGAATCGGGCGGCCGGCAGCAACTGACGCAGACCACGAATCGCTGCCAACAGCACAACGGCGCCGATCAATGCGATAAATGCGTGACCGACAAGATTGTCTGGCGCCAGGACTCCCGCTTTGCGCACGACCCAGCCGCCAATGACCGCCCCCGCGCACCCGGTGGTCAGGTCACCCAGTACGCCATATTCTCGATGTCCCGCCATGACACTGCGGGCCAACCAACCCGCCGCCAGTCCTGTCCCTAACCAAATCGTCAAATGATCCATGAGTGTACGGCTCCAATGCTAAGAAACGCTTGCTAAGGACACTCGCGCGCGCTCGAACACGTATCCGCCCTCATAGTCCGGATCCACATTGCACGACGATGCCCGCATGTTAGAGGAGTCGGTGTCAGTAGCGGAGTTGGTGTTCAGGGCTTGCCTTTTGCCTGCCTGAACTCTCATAGGTCCATTCAAGGGGTCAGACTCTTCGAAGACTCCGGCCCCTCTCAATGCAGCGCGCGCTACAGCGCGCGCGCCGTCATCTGGCTCGCGATGTAGTCCGCCTGACGGATGGCCAAGGTTACAATGGTGAGCGTCGGGTTGACCGCCGCACTCGAGGTGTACTGGCTGCCGTCCGAGATGAAGAGATTGCTTATGTCATGCGACTGGCCGTGGCCGTTGACCACACCGTCGCTGGCCTTGGCGCTCATACGGCAGGTACCAAGATTATGCGTGGATGGATAGGGTGGCGTGAGGAACACGCGCTTCGCACCGACCGACTCGTAGAGCGCCTTGCCCTGCTTGAAGCCGTGCTCACGCATGGCAAGATCATTCTTGTGATCATCGTAATGCACATGCGGCACCGGCAGACCCCACTGGTCTTTGACGTGGCTGTTCAAGGTCACGCGATTGCTTGCCTGAGGCATGTCTTCACCGACTATCCACATGCCGGCGAGATTCGTGTAGTGATCCATGAAGTAGGCAAAGTCCGGGCCCCACTCGCCAGGTGCAATGAAGGCCGCCGCAAAAGGCAGGCCGACCGACACGGTCTCGAGTTCATAGCCGCCAGCGAAGCCGCGTTCTGGTTTGTGATGGGATTCGTCGGTGATGATGCCGGCCATGGTCGTGCCACGGTACATGTGCACGGGTTCGTCGAAGGCCGCGTACACCGAGCCCGTGGTATGACGCATGTAGTTGCGTCCGACCTGCCCTGAAGAATTGGCCAGGCCGTCCGGATACTTTGACGAGGCCGACAACAACAACAGGCGCGGCGTCTCAATGGAATTGCCTGCCACGCACACCACCCGCGCGCGCTGACGTTGCTCCTTGCCCGTCCCATCGAAATAGACCACACCCGTGACGCGACCCTTATCGTCGTGCTCGATGCGCGAGACATGGCACTGCGTCCGTAATTCAAGTTTGCCGGTGGCCATCGCGGCCGGGATCTCGGTGTAGAGCGTCGACCACTTCGCGCCCATCTTGCAGCCCTGAAAACAGAAGCCGAGCTGACGACAAGACGTACGGCCGGCGCGCGGGCGACTGTTGATCGCCA
>JAYWAC010000068.1:0-6657 GCA_043782755.1 Pseudomonadota bacterium
CCGCCGGTCGCGATCAGAGCGACAGCAACAGCACCTAAGAACTTGCTGAATGATTTCATTTGGTGAACACCTTTATTTCTATATCTAGTCTTTGCATCAAGTGTGAATTCGGGTCAGTCGGCGCAGCCGACCGGTGCGATGCCACATCTTGAACTGGAGGTCAGCTAGCCAACGCTGTCAGCAATCTTTACAGAAGCGCCGGACATATCCGTTTCCGGGTACTTCTTAGCAATATAGGTGCCACGAAAATTTTTAGTTAAAAAATCAGCGTTTTATGTTTCTTCCCAGGCTTGTGAAAGAGAACTGATAGGAGCCGATGTAAAGTTCTTGGACAAACGGCTAGCTATTGCCCCGGCTTGTAAACAGGCTTTTACGCAAACCGTGACGCCGATACCGAAACTTTTTCCACCCAATCTCCGAGGAGCTATACGGCCAATGCGGACTGCCCTTGTTTTAGGGTATTTAAGCCATTGACCTTAAAGACATCCTATAGGCCGGCTAAGCCCTGGAGCGGCTTCAACTGCGGCCATGAGTCGCCCCTAAGCGGCCCTACACACGGCAGCAAATCAGACAGCAAAAACCCACTCAGAGGGCTCGACCTACCCAAAACCTTGCGACCGGCCGCTTCAGCTGTTCGATCAATTGCCTAGGGCTTCACATTTTTTACGCAGATGAGTCGCCCCAAGCCGAACCGGCAAACAGGTGACGAGAGGCTTGAACCGTCGCCGCTGAACGACAACCAGACCTGCGCGCCTTGGACAGTGAGCAAAAATGCCTGCGGGAATGGCTCATAGAACGCCGTGCGCTGGCATCGGCGCTTTAGTTTCAACCCAGGATCGAAAAGGACGCATTTGTTCCCCGCAACTGTCGCACTGCGGCGACAGTGCGGCGCGGCTATGACAAGCCAAATGCGTTACTAACGTTTTCCCAAAGTATTCGTCGTCGCGAAATTTCCGGCAAAGGTGCCAGCATTTCAGTCAGCTCATGCATGTAGCTGGCGGTGTGGTCGGGATGGGGAAAATCCGATGCCCAGAAGAAGCGATCATCACCGATGAAGGGAATGACCCCAGCCACCGCGCGTTCATCCGGATCGATCGAGACATAGCATTGCCGCCTGAAGTAAGTGCTGGGCAATTCCTTCAAGCCCGCTTTTGGCATCAATGGCCCCTGCGATACCGCGTCCATGCGATCAACGAGCTGACCTATCCAACCGGCCTGCGATTCCAGCACCACCACCTTCACGTTCGGAAAACGATCAAAGATGCGGTAGTGAAACAGCGACACGAAGGCCTGCTGCATGCCCTGCGCGACCAGCACATCGAAATACCAGGTGAAGGCAAAGGGCTCGCTTTGCGCCAGTTCGTCGAAGCGTCGATGCACATCCAAGGAAGGCGGGTCGACGGTCGGATGCAGCGCGACCGGCGCACCATGTTCCTCGGCGATGGCCCACAGGCGCGCATAGTCGGGGTGACCAGGTGATTTGCGCGTCCAGGTGAAGGGATGGAAGAAGATACCTTTGGCGCCGGCGCGCAAGGCACGTTCCGTTTCGGTGGCGGCGAGCGCCGGGTCGGACAGCGAGATGTGGGCTATGGGTATCAGTCGACCGTCGGAGTCGGCACAGAAATCCATGATCCAACGGTTATAGGCGCGCGTGTAGGCTGCCGCGATCTCCGGGTCCCGTATTTCGGGTTCCCACAGAATGCCGAGCGTGGGATACAAGATCGCCTTGGCCAAGCCTTCCTGGTCGAGACGCTGCACACGCTCCTTGGGATCCATCGAGCCGAAAGGCGCAGAGCGCACATAACTGCGTTCCGGCGAAGGCACGATGTCCGGCGCGCCCATGCCGCCCAGCGAACCGGGGAAGCCCGGTGGCATGAGCCGCGAAGGCTTGCCGTCATATTCGAGATACTCAAGGCCGTCGGCATTGGTCCGAATCCGAATCGCGCGACTGCGATACTGCGGCTCCAGATATTTCTCCCACAGATCCGGTGGCTCGAGAATGTGACCATCGGCGTCAATGGCACCGCTGGTATCGACCTTGGTAGACATACACTTATCTCCCCTGTGATGCGTTTTGCACTTGAACGAAGTGCTTAAGTCGAGCGCCTTCGTTGTCGAGCGAGAGACCGCGAGCGCGTCGCAACAATCGAACGTTACGACGCTTCGAGTTCGAGCCTGACAGTAGCAAACACGCGAGACCGGCTCCTTCCCCTTATAGGTAGGGTAACGCGAGCAAGCGAGATTGAAATATTCGGTTTTCGCTGCGAAACATCGGCGCCTGTCGAGCGCCGATGCATCCAGATCTGAAGGAAGTGGCGGCCTGGCTGGCCGCCGCGATAGTCAACGAACAGTGAGACCGGCGTAGTCACCTTTGGCGCGCCACTCGGCCAGCATTTCATAGAAACGCAGGCCGCCTTCCGGGTAATGGCCTTGCAGGAAACCGTCGTTATTGGCCTTCGCATTGCCTTCGGCGTTGTAGTAGCCGGGCGTGCAGCTCGCGAGGTAATCGGTCATCGCATTCGGCGCGGTCACCAGCGCTAGATACTCTTCCTCGGCCTGCTTGGTCGGGTCCAGGGACTTCACGCCACGGGCAATCACATCGGCAAACACCGCAGCGAGATGCCGCGACTGGTTATCGAGCATGTAGGTGAAGTTCGGCGTGTAGCCGGTCTGCGTGAAACCCATGTGGTAGCAGTTCGGAAAGCCGTGGCTCATGAGGCCATGGTAGGTGCGCATGCCTTGCGCCCAGTAATCGCCCAGCTTGACGCCGTCGCGGCCGACGACTTCGAGTTCGGCCTGGTGCGTGTAGGTCGCACGGCTGACCTCGAAGCCGGTCGCGAAAATGAGGCAGTCGAGTTCGTATTCGACACCATTGACCACCACGCCTTTCTCGGTGACGCGCTCGACGCCCTGGCCGCCGGTGTCGACCAGGGTGACGTTCGAGCGATTGAAGGTCGGCAGGTATTCATCATTAAAGGTTGGTCGCTTGCACCACGGGCGATACCAGTGCTTGAGCGCTTCCGCGCCCGTTGGATCCGTCACGGTGGCTTCGACCCGCGCACGTACACGATGGTCGTGCTGGAAGTCCAAGATCTCACCGAGCTGCTTCAATTCCGCGTCGGTTAGATCCACGGCGCCCGAGCTGTCGAGCAGTTGGCCGAGCGATTTGAAGAGTTCCGTCCAGCCGTCGTTGACCAGATCCTCCTTGACCGGCACGCCGACCAGCAGACAGGTGAAATTGTCATTGCGCTCACGCTGCCAACCGGCCTTCAGCGACTTGTACCACTCGGGATCGGTCGGGCTGTTGCGGCGCTCGTCGACCGAGGACGGCGTGCGCTGAAAAACGGTGAGGTGACCTGCGGATTTACCGAGATGCGAGATGCACTGGATGCCCGTGGCACCGGTGCCGATGATGCCGACGCGCTTGTCACCCAGCTTGTCGAGCTGGCCGTTCGTGTAGCTGCCGCCGGTGTAGCCATAGTCCCAGCGACTGGTATGGAAGGTGTGACCCTTGAAGTCGCGCAGGCCCGGCAGGCCCGGCAGCTTGGGCCGGTTGAGCGAGCCACTGGAGATAACCACTTGGCGTGCGCGGAAGACGTCGCCGCGATCAGTCGTCAGGAGCCAGCGAGCGTCGGCCTCGTCCCAGCGCATCTCGCGCACCTGGGTCTGGAAATAGGAGCGCGGATAAAGATCGTAATGGCGACCGATGCGCTGGGCGTGCGCATAGATCTCGGGTCCGAAGGAGTACTTCTCCTTCGGCATATAACCGGTCTCCTCGAGCAGCGGCAGATAGATGTAGGACTCGACATCGCATTGAGCACCCGGATAGCGGTTCCAATACCAGGTGCCGCCGAAGTCACCGGCCCGTTCGATGATGCGAAAATCGCGAATGCCGGCCTCTTGCAGACGTGCCGCCATCAACATACCGCCGAAACCGCCCCCCAGGATCGCCACTTCAATGGTCTCCTGTACCGGCGCGCGCTCGATGCGCTCGGTGATATAGGGGTCATCCTTGTAGTGGTCGAGGTCGCCGTCGACATCCTGGTACTGCGCGGCGCCGTCGGGGCGCAGGCGCCGGTCGCGCTCGAAGTCGTACTTACTACGCAGTGCTTGTGGGTCAAAGCCCAGCACATCAGGGCTCGGGATGGTCAGCTTGCCATCTTGGACTAGTGAGACGGGTTTGTTCATTGGGATCCTCTCCTCGGTCGGGCGATTCAGTCACGTTGGGCTTTACTGTGGGGCTGCAATCATAGGAGCAGCAGGGCCTGTAACTCGATATCAAGATATGTCAATCACTGGTAATTTGATGACAACCCGTGCGTGACTTGTTCCAGTACATCAGAATTTCCCAGAAGCTTTGGGGGAAGCCGTCGCACCTCGGGCAATGTCGGATGAACCCCGATCCGCATTTTCTCATCGGGCATCAATCCGTTTGATACCGCGATGAAGGACAGCTATAAGATTCCGTACTCGCAGCGCCGAGTCCGGGCAAGAACAAGCGCTTCGAACGCTGAACTTGCGATCAAGGAGCGACGGGATATGCGCATTTTTTCGACCTGGCTGGCACCGACGCTCAGCCTCTTGGCGGTGATGGCGATGACCTCGGCGTGCACGCCTTCGAAGGCAACCAAGCACCACCGACCCGTCTCGCGGCAACTGGCGTTGCAGGCCGTGTTCCAAGGCGCACCGACGACGCAGAAGCTGTTCATGCAGTGTGTGGTCGACACCTTGGCGCAGCATGTGCCGGTAGTGCTCGCCGTCGAGGTCTGCAACAACGCGATGGCGCAGGAACTCGCGGATGGCATGGACCGTCCCCTCGACGACCTCGTCGGTAAGAAAGCCGGCAGCTTCGATCCTGCATCGATCGTGGCGAACTGCGGCGGCACGGATCCGCGCCGTGCTGATGGTCCGGCCTTGGCCGGACTGACGGTCCCGCAGCTTCGTTACCAGATGGAACTGTGGAAGGACGTACGCGACAGTTCGGGGGATGCCAATGTAAGCAAAGTGGCGTCCGCCTATGTGAACAATATCGCCGCAGAACTCGAACGTCGTTCTGCGGCGGGCGAGGATGTGCAGAACCAATGCAGCAATCCAGACCCCGAGACCGGCTGTCCGGGGGGCAACAGTCACACCACGGGCGAAGAATCGGTCTGCCAGCAGGTCGCGCAGACAGCGCGGGAATTACTGCGTGAGTGCACACGTGTTGGATGGACAGGGGTCTGTGGCCGCCTGGGTGCAAAACTCCAACATTGTCCAGACCCACAATATGCCCACGTCGATCCTGAAGTGGGTGTGGCCTGCGAGACACCGCCCGATCCCAAGCAGGTAATCGATGCCTGGTCGAAACGCTGTGCGCAACTCACCGATGGCGGGACGGCTTGTGGCGGCATGCAAGCTCCGGAAGGAAGCAGTCCCCGCTACACGGGAGGGCCCGGCGGAATATGCCAAGATCCGCGCGCCATGCTGGATCCAGAGTCGAGCACCTGCATCGCCCCGCTGCAGGTGGCCAACCTGTTCAACAGCAAGATCCTGGACGAGATGATTGTCTATGCGCTCACTAAGTTTGGCGGCCCGACGATCGTGATTCCCCATAGCGGGCCGTCGCCTTTACCGCCGGGTGGTGGCGACCCGATCCCGGGTGGTGGCCATTTGGGCTTGCCTCACTGACCTCGCGCATCGCGTCGCGAAAGTCCGTGTAAGAAGCGCGCAACCTGTGTAATGCAGCAGACCGTCGGCGAGCCGCGAGTGGAATCCCACGGATTCCATTCCGCGCTTGATCATGGGCCATGGCACACGTACGAAGAGATAATGGAATGCGACCACGAAGGCGGTCGTAGCCGGGATCTGAGCCGCCGACCGACGTCGATTGCTTGAGTCGCCGAAGGCCAGCCCGGCGAGCTACCGCTTGTTTGAATTATTGCCAATGATGCCGCGCTTCACGCTCGAACGCGTGCAACACAAATTGGAAACAACTTTGCCGACAGCGAATGCGGCGGTCAAAGTGCTCGAGGAATTGGGTATCGCGCTTGAAAGAACTGGACAGAAATCCAGTCGCAGCTACGGCTAAGTTCATTCCGATACCTATCCCTCCCCTTACCGAACAACGCTGCATCGTTGCCAAAGTCGATCAACTCATGATCTTGGTGGACGCGTTGGAAACGCAGCTCGCCTCTTCCCGCACCACCGCCGCGAAGCTCCTCGACGCCATCGTCGCTGAACTCACTGCGGCTTGATGCCCCTATAACAACCATCACCAATGTCTCCCCACCGATGAACCACGTGTTCGTCGACTTCGAGAACGTGCGTCACGTCGATGCCGCCGTGGTGGGCGCCAAACAGACCAAGCTCGACACTGCGCTAGTGCACAATCGCATCCAAGCAGGCGCTACTGGTTCAAATCTCGGCGAAGAGTCGCGGAAAAAGCACGTCGCGTTTTTCCACCGGGAAGTGTAGGAAGACCACACCTTTGTCACTGGCGGAACCGAGGACGCCGTCTTTCAGGAGTTCCGCCAAAAGCGTCCTTGCGGTTCGTTCGCCAAGGCCGGTAATGGTCTGCACGTCGTAAGCGGCCAAACGAGGCCGTGATTGCGCTAAGTCGGCTTATGCGGTGGCGAGATAGAGATCTGAACGCAAAGGATTGTGCGCGAAGGTCGCCTT
>JAYWAC010000069.1:0-6655 GCA_043782755.1 Pseudomonadota bacterium
CGGACTTGTACCAACGCCTGCGCAGGCCGCCGCCAGTACGGACCACTTCGATGTACAGCCGCTCGGATGGAGTCGTCGCATGGCAGACCTGTTGTCATGCCACGCCGAGTCGGCTCGTGCAGGACATCGAAATCTATGGAAGCCACCTGGGCATGGGGTGGAATCCCGACGTATTGCGTGTGTTGACTGACAGGCTCAGCCAAACGCACGGACCATGGCGCACCTACGCTCGCGTTCATTGAAGCACTGCGCTCTCGCGGCTGTTCATAAGTTCATCTCACGCTCTGCCCGGCATTACCTGGGCTGTTACGAACGAACCTCACCCAGGACGACACTATGAAGAAGACCCAATCCAAGGCCACGCGGGCCACCAAGCCGGCGGCGGCGGATAAAATTCCTCACAGCGACGCCGATCGGGCACGCCAGGCTGCCGAAGTGCAAGGACTGTCCGCAGCGATGCCGCACAACGACATCAAAGGGAAGGAGTTCGGACGCAAGAACGCAGTCGCGCCACCGGCCGGTCAAACAGTCGAGCCCTCCTCTGCACTGGCAACCGCCAGCACGCTCAGCGAAACCAATCATTCGAGCAAGACAGGCAAAGGGTCGGCTCACCCCGGCAACTCCGATGCAGGCTCGCTCGACCGCGCACGCAGCTCGGCGGCGGGCCAGGCATTGACAACCAACCAGGGTGTCGCTGTCGGCGACAATCAAAACTCCCTCAAGGTCGGGTTGCGTGGGCCCGTGCTGCTAGAAGATTTCATCCTGCGCGAGAAGATCACGCATTTCGATCATGAGCGCATTCCAGAGCGCATCGTGCATGCGCGCGGTTCAGCCGCGCACGGCTACTTCGAGTCGTATCAGGCGCTGACCGACTTGACCCGCGCAGCGCCATTTCAAGCGGCCGGGAAAATCACGCCGGTGTTCGTGCGCTTTTCAACCGTCGCCGGTGAGCGGGGCTCGGCCGATACCGCGCGCGACGTCCGTGGCTTCGCGGTCAAGTTCTATACGGACGAAGGCAACTGGGATCTGGTCGGTAATAACATGCCGGTGTTTTTCATACAGGACGCCATGAAATTCCCCGACCTCATCCACGCCGTCAAGCCCGAGCCCCATAACGGTATGCCGCAGGCGGCTTCCGCCCACGATACCTTCTGGGATTTCGCCTCGCTCATGCCGGAGACCACCCACACACTGATGTGGGTGATGTCAGACCGCGGCATCCCGCGCAGCCTGCGCATGATGCAGGGCTTCGGTGTGCATACCTTTCGACTCGTCAACGCGAAGGGTGAGTCACAGTTCGTCAAGTTCCATTGGAAGCCCAAACTCGGCACACACTCGCTGGTGTGGGACGAGGCGGTTAAAATCGCGGGCGCAGATTCAGACTTCCATCGCCGCGATCTTTGGGATGCGATTGAAGCCGGCGAATATCCTGAATGGGAACTCGGTCTGCAGATCTTCAGCGAGGCACAAGCCGAGACTTTCAGCTTCGACGTACTCGATGCGACCAAGCTTATCCCGGAGGAATTGGTACCCGTCACGCCGGTGGGCCGCATGGTGCTGAACAGAAATCCTGACAATTTCTTTGCCGAAACTGAGCAGGTCGCATTCTGCACCGCCCATGTCGTGCCAGGCATCGATTTCAGCAATGACCCGTTGCTAGCCGGGCGTATTCATTCCTACATCGACACCCAGATCACGCGCCTTGGCGGCGTGAACTTCCACGAAATTCCGATCAACGCTCCCCTGGCGCCAGTACACAATAACCAGCGCGACGGACTACATCGGCAATCTATTCCGCGTGGCCGCGTCGCCTATGAACCCAATTCACTCGGCGGCGGGTGCCCCTTCCAGGCCGGCGCCAAGGGGTTCGTCTCTTTCCCCCAACCGGTCGACGAAGACAAACTGCGCGGTAAGCCCGAGAAGTTCGCCGACCATTACACCCAAGCGACACTGTTCTACGAAAGCCAGACGTCCGTGGAGAAGGCGCATATCGTCGGCGGCTTTCGCTTTGAACTGAGCAAGCTGACCGTGCCTGCCATTCGCGAACGCATGCTCGCGTCGCTGGTGAACGTCTCCGCCGAACTCGCCAAGGCAGTCGCGGATGGGCTAGGCATGGTGGTACCGAAGGCCATGCCTAAGGCTGTGCAAAAACCTACCAAGCCGGAAGTCACACATTCCCCGGCCCTTTCGCTGACCGCTCTGCCCGGCGACGGCGGAATTCGAACCCGCAAAGTAGCAATACTCGCGGCGGACGGCGTGAACGGCGCGTCACTTGCGGCCATGCAAATGCTACTCATCGCCGCCGGTGCCGTGCCTTCGATCATTGCACCCCGCTTGGGTACCTTGCGAACCAGCGATGCTACCCCGCTAGAGGCTACTGGAACCTTGGAGAATTCCGCGTCGGTCTTATTCGATGCCCTCGTGCTTCCAGACGGCGAAGCCGGCGTGGCACTGCTGGCACACCATGGCCAGACCATGGAATTCATTAGCAACCAGTATCGCCACGGAAAGACGCTATTTGTCCTCGGCAGTTCTAAGCGCTTGCTTGCTCACGCAGGCATTCCCGTTGCCGAGTCGTCAGGCGCGATTGATGCCGGTATAGTGATGGCGGAACTCAGCGATGTGGCAAATAAGGCAAAGCAATTCATCGCGGCCATCGCACAACATCGCCACCCAGAGCGCGAGATGCCGGCGGTGCTCAATTGAACCTGCACGGCTGAGCTCCAATACTCTCGAACACGAACCCCATTCGTCCGAGGTCTTGGCTGCTCGAAGCCATCGCGGAGAGTAGCGCACGACACTAGGCAGCCCAGCGTCGATTACAGGCGACCTATGCACGGGGATGGCGGCACGAGAAACCCACCTCAGCGGCGCGCCCGCTAGGGCCAACCGAATTTTTGCGAGCTGACACGTGGCCGTGCTTGAGCATATGGTCGATTTCGAGAGATGCATGCGAGTCCGGCGGATCTAATTCTTTCACGAGGGATTGAATTCGAGACTTAGCGGGACCTTCGCAGTAACGCTGCCCGCGATGACGTTTGTCATTTATGCGCCAGTCATGGAGAAGGAATTAGCTCGCGCTCTTATTCTATCTTTAAAGGATCGCGAACATCGCGGCTACAAAACCTGTGGCCCCAAGCGACGACACCGGTCCGGTCAGTCCGCAAGGCCCGACTTGCGAGTGCCCCCGCGGACTTGCCGCAACTATCGGCATGTGTTGTTTGCTATGTGCTAGTAGTGCGCTCGTTCTTGATTTGAACGAATGTCATCAGCAGACGCCCACGGCAGCGGGGTCGATCGATGAACTGCTATTACTCCGCCGGCAAACGCCGAGCAAATAGCAACGCGAGTAATCCCGTCGCGGTCAGCAAAGTGATCACGAGCCAACCATCGTTGATGGCCTGGGTCATGGCGGCGGCTTCGACATAAGGGCGTAACATCGCCTCCATCATTGCATTCGGAGGCCCATTCGTTTGCGCCACAAACCTCGCGATGGGGAGCCCGACGAGGCGTGCCGTTTCGATGTCACCGGCGCGCAGCCGCTCAGCAATTGTGAGCGCGTGCACACTCGCGCGGCTGTAAACAACCGTGTCAACCAATGCCAATCCGATGGCGCCGCCTAGATTTCGCATCAAGTTGAAAAGGCCGCTTGCATCGAGCACCTGATCCGCACGCAGATGACCAAGCGCCAAGCGCGTCGGTGGGAGCAGACAGAACATGAAAGCCACTCCGCGGATGATCTGCGGCCAATACAATTCTTCGTAATCACTTCGCGGGGTCTGCAAAGCACTTAGGGCAAGTCCGATAGTCAGCGCAGCAAATCCCAAAACCGAAAGGAGACGGGTATCTAATCGCCTTTCCAGCACGACAGCAAGCGGTGCCGATAGCAACTGAGCGAATCCGGTGACCAGCATAATAGACCCGATAGCAAGCGCATCGTGGTATCTAACGAAGGCGAGGAATGCCGGCATGAGATAGACCGTGCTGAACAGAGCGATGCCCAGAATGAAACTTAACGTACAGCCAATCACGAAGTTCCGATCTGTGAAATGTCGCAGGTCAATCAGCGCGTGAGGGACAAGCAGTGAACGGCGCACGAAAGCGCATGCTGTTGCAGCGCTAAGGCAAAGAAGTCCGCCCACTACCGGGGACAACCAGCCCCGCGCTGGTGCTTCTTTGAGCGCAACTTCGAGGGTGGCGAGGGTTACTGCAATCAAGAGCACGCCAGGAAAGTCCAAAGTTCGTACTTCATGAAATCGATACGGCGCCTTGGGTAGTGTGATTACGGCCACCATCGCGGCGACCACACCCGGCCCAACGTTGATAAAAAACAGCCAATGCCAAGAGTACGTACTGGTGATCCAACCGCCGACAAACGGGCCTATGGTTGGGGCCAACAGCGCAAGAACACCGGCAAACATAGTTGCGAGCGCTTGGCCCGAAGCCGGGAAGAGCAGGATGACTGCCGAGAAGACCGTCGGGATCAAGGTTCCACCCGCCAGGCCCTGCAAGACGCGCCAGATGATCAAAGGGCCAAAGCTGCCGCTCTCCGCACACCCGATTGAAGCCAGCGTAAAGAGCGAAACGGAAATAACGAACAATCCACGCATGCTCAGCATACGGGTCAAAAATCCCGTTAGCGGAATAGCGATGACCTCTGCAGTAAAATATGCCGTTTGAATCCAACTCATTTGTTCTCGCGCGATGTGCAGCGCCGCCTGGATAGTCGGTAATGAGGTCGCTACCACCTGTACGTCGAGAACCGCCATGAACATGCCAACGCACATCATCGCGAAGCCTATCCAATTTGTTTCTGGTACTCGCGGTGCTTCGATTAAGGCTGGCATTAAGGTCACACTGCTATGTCGGGTCCAACATTCGAGTGGAACCTGTCCCACATTTGCTGTGCTCGCCCGATAGTGAGGCCGCTGCTGGATTATTTAAGGCAGCGTTTCAAAAAGTCACTTGGTGGTGGTGGCTATGTCCACAGTGGTTGCGAAGCACAATCCCGATCCTCTACAGCAATTGCACGCAGTGGCCGAAAGACGGGCTGGACTGCGCTGCAACTGCGCGTCAGATGATTAGAATGCGCGCCAAGAGCCTGGTCCATAAATACCCGCTAACTTCGAATTAGCAGCATCTATGTCGGACTAAGATTTTGAAGCGCGGCAGATAAGCGCTGCATTGGTGCCACCAAAGGCAAAGGAATTCGACATCACGGCGGACAGCTTGCCGTCGCTGCGCGCGAAGTTCGGGACATAGTCGAGGTCACAAGCCGGATCCGGCCTGCACAGGTTGATAGTTGGCGGAATGCGCTGCCTTTCGAGGGTCAACACCGCCGCCACAAACTCCAGTGCTCCTGCAGCACCGAGCAGATGACCATGCATCGATTTGGTAGAACTTACGGGCACTCGCGCTGCGTGCGTTTTGAAAACATGTTTGATTGCAGCAGTTTCCACGACATCGTTAGCCTGCGTGCCGGTACCATGGGCGTTGATATAGCCAATGCACTCGGGCTCGAGTGCCGCCGATGCCAACGCTTTTCGCATCGCCGCAGCCTGTCCGTCGACACTCGGGCGAGTAATATGAGCGGTGTCGGTGTGCAGACCATAGCCGACCAGCTCGGCATGAATAGGGATGCCACGATCCACCGCCCGCTGCCAGTCTTCCAGTACCACCATGGCCGCGCCTTCGCCCAGTACAAGGCCACAACGGTCGTGGGCGAAGGGTTTGCAGGAAGCACCCGGATCCTGCGGGTCCTCGCGGGCCAGGGTCTTCAGACTATTCCATGCCGCGAGCGTCCCATCGGTAAGAGGGGCTTCCGCGCCGCCGGCGATGATGACGTCGATCTCTCCACTGGAAATGCGTCTAGCAGCCTCACCGATAGCCACCGCCGACGATGAACAGGCCGTCGAGTAGGTCAGATTCGGCCCCTTAAGCTGGTATTCAATGCCTATCCAGGCGGCGGCGTTGTTCATCGCCATCAGGACGCTGTAGGGCTTCACTCGCTCGCAGCCTTCTGCATAAAAAGTGCAATAGCTTTCATCGGTGGTCTGAGCGCCGCCCATGCCGGTGCCGATAAAGACACCCACCCGCTCGCGGTCGCAGGTTTCGAAATCGAGATCCGCCTCTATCACCGCCTGAGCCGCCGCGGCCAAGGCAAATTGGCTGACCCTGTCCAGCATGCGCAACCGTTGTATAGAAAAGTGCAGGGCTCCGTCGAACGTAACCGCCCCACCGACATGAGACTTCGTGCACAAGCCCGCGGGCTTGTGCGGATGCGGGAGCAACGGTGCTTGAAGTCTAACGATCCCCGAACGCCCCTGCAGCAGATTGTCGAAGAACTCCTGCGACGTATTCCCGAGCGGAGAAATGACCCCCAACCCAGTAACGGCCACGCGTCTCACGAGACCAATTCATCGCGCAGCGTTGGAACACGCTGCACACCCACGATTCTATCAACATAGGCGACCAGATCGCCGATGGTCACAATCTTGTCACGCCACGAAGCGGGCTCAGACGGAATTGCGATCTTGAATGCATCTTCGACGGCAAACAGGATCTCGATCATCGATAGTGAATCAATGTCCAGCACATCGAGTTTGGCATCCAGCGACGCCGATGCCGGATCGATGCCTAAGTTGTCTCTTAAGAT
>JAYWAC010000070.1:0-2524 GCA_043782755.1 Pseudomonadota bacterium
ATCGCGGCTGGGGCGCTGCAGCCAGCGTCGCAGTAGGCGTCCGCCCATGGCCGTGCGGCTGGTATCGAGCACGGCGAGTAAGGTGTAGCGATGATCCCCCGACAACGCGCTGACGAGCTCTAAATTGCGTCGGGTCGCTAAGTCGAGGTGAACCGCGTCCTGTGGGCGTTCGACCCCGAGCGTGCGAACATGGGTCAGGGCAGCCTCATGCGTTTCTCGGCAGTAGGTCAACACCGCGCCGGCCGCGCCAATGGCGGCAGGTAGGCCTTCTACGCCAAAGGCGTGTAGATCGCCGACGTCCAATTGTAGACACAGCCGCCGGCGACCTGCCGCCGCGTCGAAGCGCCAATCAGGTAAGGACTGCGCGCGTTGGCGCCACGCCGGCGGCAGGCTGGGTAGCGCGGATTCAGCGATGAGCAGCTCGGCTGGTGCGAGGCGTTCGAGTTCAGCGACAAGATCGCTCAAGGTCGTCAGATCGCTGACCAGAAAGCGTCCAGCGCTCAAATCGAGCCAAGCTAGGCCAAACTGCTGCTCGATAGCGCCGACAGCTGCGATCACAGTGTCGTGACGGGCGTCGAGCAGGGCCTCGTCAGTGACCGTTCCTGGCGTCAGAATGCGCGTAACTTTGCGTTCGACCAGGCCGCGGGCTGCCGTCGGATCGCCGATCTGCTCGCAGATCGCGACCGCTTCGCCCAAGCGCAGCAGGCGGGCTAAATACGTTTCCGCCGCGTGCGCCGGCACCCCGGCCATCGGGATTGGCTGGCCGTTACTGGTTCCGCGCGCGGTCAGAGTTAGATCGAGCAGTTCTGCGGCGCGCCGCGCGTCATCGAAGAACAGCTCGTAGAAATCGCCCATGCGATAAAACAGCAGACGTTCTGAGTGCTCGGCTTTAATCCCGAGATACTGCTGCATGACCGGGGTGTGATCGTTCGTTTCCATGGCGCTCGGCGCGGGCATTCGAAGGTCAGTCGCGGTTCAGCATGAGTCCGCGGCGCGCGCTATGGTACCCCGCACTTCTGCCTGGAACGACAGAGGACTTGAATTCCCGCTCGCACACCCCTAGTTTGCCGGCCGGACCATTGCATCTCCGATAGAGGACTCTCATGGCGCTCGACACTGCAAAAGAACAACTCGGCTTCCAATCGGAAGTTCGCCAACTGCTCGATCTGGTGATCAACTCACTGTATAGCAACCGCGAAATCTTTCTCCGCGAATTGGTCTCCAATGCCGCCGATGCGGCCGACAAGCTGCGCTTCGCCGCGCTCGCAGATGAAAGTCTGTTTGAAGGCGATAGCGAACTGGCGGTCGAAATCGATTTCAGCGAAGAGCTTAATACCGTCACGGTGCGCGATAACGGCATCGGCATGACGCGCGCCGAGGCGACTGACAATCTCGGCACTATCGCCAAATCCGGTACGCGCGAGTTTTTTGGTGCGTTGAGTGGCGATTCACGCAAGGACTCGCAACTGATCGGGCAGTTTGGCGTCGGCTTCTATGCCGCCTTTATTGTGGCGGACAAGGTCACGGTCAGTTCGCGCAAAGCCGGCGCCAGCGCCGACGAAGGCGTGCGTTGGGAGAGCGAAGGCAAAGGCGAATTCACAGTCGAGACAATTCGGCGCAAAGCGCGCGGCACCGAAATTGTTCTGCATTTGAAGGAAGACGCGAAGGAATTCGCTAATAGTTGGAAGTTGCGCGATATCTGCAAGCGCTATTCCGACCATATCTCCGTCCCGATCAAGATGCCAAAAGGCGGCGATGAGAAAGGCTTCGAGGTCGTCAACCAAGCCACCGCGCTGTGGCGCCGCGGCAAGAGTGAAATCACGGACGAGGAGTACAAAGCCTTCTATCAGCATGTGTCGCACGATTATGCCGAACCCTTGAGCTGGCTGCACAGCAAGGTCGAAGGCAAACTCGAATACACCACCTTGCTCTATTTGCCCGCGCAAGCGCCGTTCGATCTCTGGGATCGCGAAGTCAAGCACGGACTGAAACTCTACGTGCAGCGGGTCTTTATCATGGATGATGCGGAAAAACTTTTGCCACGTTATCTACGCTTTGTGCGCGGCGTGATCGACACCAATGACCTGCCATTGAATGTGTCGCGCGAGATCTTGCAACACAATAAAAACTTGGAAGCAATCCGATCAGCCTCGGTGAAGAAAATTCTCGGCATGATCGAGTCCCAAGCTGAAGGCAGCGATTACGCCAAGTTTTGGCAGGCCTTTGGCCGCGTGCTGAAGGAAGGCATTATCGAAGACTTCAGCAACCGCGAGCGCATTGCTAAATTGTTGCGGTACGCCAGTACGACCACCGACGAGACCACAGCCGAAGTGAGCTTGGACGCCTATATCGGCCGCATGCGAGAAGGTCAGGACGCGATTTACTATATTGCTGCCGATGGTCTTGCCACGGCACGGAATAGCCCGCATCTCGAATACTTTCGTCAGCAAGGCATCGAAGTGTTGCTCATGCATGAGCCGATCGACGAATGGGTCATGACGCATTTGACCGAATTCGCCGACAA
>JAYWAC010000071.1:0-2518 GCA_043782755.1 Pseudomonadota bacterium
GAGACCGGCTTGCGCGGCGCGTCGTTCACCGCGCGCCGCGCGCACACGCGCGGTCGCGGCACGCACATCGAGGTTCTGCGCCAGCGCCATGTCGATGAGCGTGTTCAGACTGTCGTCTTCGAACCAGGTCCACCAGCGGGAGAGTGCCTGCGCATCATCAACCACTGGGCTGGCCGCCAGCGCACTGTCGGGCGCCGCGCTCGTGCCCTGCCACTGGGCCGGCGCGGATACTGGCGTCGCGTGATAATCCGGGCCGACCGCACAGCCACTCATGGCGGCCAACGCCGCTAGCGCTAAGACCGCGCGGCGCTCAAACGAGGTCACGGTGGGCGCGTACAAACAATTCGACCGCGCGTTTCACCAAGCGGCCGCGCTCGCGACTCGTGAGCGTTGGCGCCAGGCCGAGCAGACAGCGATGAAATTCATCGCCGGTCAACATGCCGATCAGCATGCGCGTTGATTCCTCGACACGCGGAAAACGCACGCCCGCCTTGCGTCCGACGCCGCGCAGATAGCGACTGATGCTAGCAATGATGGGAATCGCGCCACTGTCATAGGTCAAGCGGCCGAGTTCGGGGAAGTTCTTGAGCTCGGCGATGATCACGCGATAGAGCGCCAGACATTCCGGTGCATAGGCGATGTCGACATAGGCGCGCGCAATGGTTTGGAGATCGGAGCGCAGATCGCCGTCATCCGCCACCGCCGTGTCGACCGCCGCCGCGAGGCGTGCGCAGTCACGCTCGATTACCGCCGAGAACAAGGCCGGCTTACCGGGGAAATAGTTGTAGAGCGTCGGCTTGGAGACTGGTGCCGCGAGGGCGATGGCGTCCATGCTGACTGTGCTATAGCCCTGCGTGAGGAACATGTGCGTGGCGGCCGCGAGGATGGCGTCGCGCTTGGTGTCACTCAGTTGCGTCATGGCTATCGATAGCGCGGCATTGCGGATTGCGTGCTGGGTGATTATTCTACACTACACAGTTTAGTACAATATTCAGCCCATGCGCGCAGCAACGCGTCTTCTCACCTTGGTATTCTGGTGTGCCGTGCTGGCATTGGCCGCCTATCTGGCGCACGCCTGGTGGCATAGCCATGTGCGTCCTTACGAAAGTACTGATAATGCCTACGTGCGTGCGCATATGGCGCAGATCAGCGCGCGTATCACGGGCCATGTCCAAGCTGTGCACTTCGACGACAACCAGAAGATCGAAGCAGGCGAGCTGCTGATCGAGATAGACGACGCGCCGCTGCGCGCCGAGCGTGATCAGGCGGCGGCGGAAGTCGCGAGCCGTGCCTTGCGTCGTACCACGCTGAGCGCTGAACTCGATACGCAGAACGCACGCATTGCCCAGCATGTGGCGAGCTTCGCCGCCGCTAGCGTAAAGCTTGCTCATGCACAGAAAGATCTCGCCCGGCTCGACGGCCTGGTCGAAGACGGCTCGATACCGGCACAACAACGCGATGCCAGCGAAGCCGCCGTCGCGATCGCCCGTGCCGAGCTGACCAAACATCGCGCCGTGACGGAAGAAGCGACCCGTGAGCGCGCCACCCTCGCCGCCCAGATCGACGAGGCCGAGGCCGCGCACAAGGCCGCTGAGGCCGCCTTGCATCGCACCGAGATCGATCTTTCCCACACCCGCATTATCGCGCCCATCAGCGGCGTGCTCGGTAATCGTGCGGTGCAGGTCGGTCAGTTGGTGCAGCCGGGCGCGGTGCTGGCCTTTCTGGTGCCACAGCACGATTTCTTCATCGAAGCCAATTTCAAGGAGACCCAGCTTGAGGACATGCACGCCGGTCAACCAGTCGCGATCGAGATAGATGCCTATCCCCACACCGCCTTCAACGGTCAGATCGACAGTACTTCTCCGGCCAGTGGCGCGGAGTTCAGCATCCTGCCGCCCGAGAACGCGACTGGTAATTTCACCAAAATAGTCAGGCGCGTGCCAGTCAAGATCCGCTTCGACGCCAACAGTGCGCTAGCGCTGCTGAAACCCGGTCTGTCCTGTGTCGTGAAAGTGCGCGTACGCTGAGCATCGCGATGAACGAGGCCACGCCATCCGTCAACGGCGTCGAGGAACGCGTCTTAAGCTTAGGCGATTGGATAGGCTTCGCGGCGATGGTGCTCGGCATCTTTGTCGCCATTCTCGACATCCAGATCGTATCGAGTTCTTTGCAGCAGATTCAGGCCGGGTTATCGGCGACCCGCGATGAAATCACCTGGGTGACGACTTCCTATCTGGTCGCCGAAGTCATCATCATTCCGTTGACCGGCTGGCTGGCACGCGCGCTCTCCACTCGTGTGCTGGTCGCCATCGCCGCCGGCGGCTTCACTCTCACCAGCGCCCTGTGTGCATTTGCCTGGAATCTGCCTTCCATGGTCGCCTTCCGCACGCTGCAAGGCGCTTGTGGCGGGGTCATGATTCCGACCGTGTTCTCGGTCATCTACACGCTATTCCCGCCGCGCCTGCAGACACCGATGACGGTGGTGGCGGGCCTGGTGGTGACCATCGCGCCGACGGCG
>JAYWAC010000072.1:0-17618 GCA_043782755.1 Pseudomonadota bacterium
GGATCTGGAATCGCTGTACAAGGAATTCGCGGCCATCATGAAGCGCGGCGAAACCCTCGGCGCCGATGTCTCGTTGTTGAAGATCTTCGCCAGCGAAACCTTCTCGCGTTTGAGCGAGTTCATTCTCGAATGTGCCGGGCCCGCCGGCGCGCGGGTCGGACCGGTGGCTTTTGGTGATCAGGCGGTCGATGTCTTGAGTCCCTATTACAATGCACGGCCGACGCCGATCTATGGCGGCAGTAACGAAATCCAACGCAATATCATCGCCAAGCAGGTCTTGAACCTGCCGTCGCGTTAAGCAGCTACGCGTCCGCCACGAGAAATACGATGAGCAAAGACACTGATGATTTGAACACCGACAACGTCACCTATGGCGATCTGCCATCGGTGACGGGCGCGCCGCTGGCGGCGATCCGCGCCGAGGACCGCACCATCGCACGCCGTGGTGCGCAGATCCTCGCGGCGGCTTTGAAAGCCGAAGGCGTCGACAGTCTGTTCGGCTATCCGGGCGGTGCGAATCTTGAAATCTTTGACGTGCTGGAAGAATTCAACATCCATTGCTATCGCACTGAGCACGAGCAGGGCGCGGTCCACGCCGCCCAAGGTTATGCGCGCGCGACCGGACGCATCGGTGTCTGTCTCGCTACCTCAGGACCGGGCGCCTGCAATCTGGTGACCGGCTTGGCCGACGCTAATAGCGATTCGACGCCGGTGGTCGCCATCACTGGCAACGTGCCCAGCCATCTACTCGGCAAGAACGCTTTTCAGGAAGCCGATATCTGCGCCATCACGCGCCCCATAACCAAGGCCAGCATCCAGGTCGAAAGGGTGGTGGATATTCCCCGCGTGGTGCGCACCGGCTTTGCGCTGGCGGGCGGCAATCGCCCGGGGCCGGTCTTGATCGATCTGCCCAAGGACATTCAGCAACATGTGCCGCGCGATCCGGACGGACACTATGTCGCGCCGCGCATTCCGGCCGTTATCGATGCGCCCGAGGCGCCTATCGGCGGCATCGCTGAGCCGCTCTTGAAGCAGTGTGTGCGCATGATTGCCGAAGCAGAGCGGCCGGTGATCTACGCCGGCGGCGGTATCGTCAGCAGCGGCACGGAAGCGCAACTGCTCGCGCTTGCCGAGAAACTTGGCTGTCCGGTCACCACCACCATCATGGGCTTGGGCGCCGTGCCGGCGGGTCATCCGCTGTGGTTGCACGTGCTCGGCATGCACGGCAGTTATGCCGCCAATGTCGCGGTCAATGAAGCCGATCTCGTTATCGCGCTCGGCGTACGTTTCGACGATCGCGTGACCGGCAATGTTGCGCAGTTCATCAAGCACGGTCAGATCATCCACATCGATATCGATCGCAACGAGATCAACAAGAACAAGGTCGTGACCTTGGGCATAGGCGCCGATTTGCGCATTGCCATGGAACAACTGGTGGCGGCGGTCAAGCCGAGTGCATGCGCTGCGTGGCGGACGCATCTCGACGAACTCAAGCGTGCGCAGCCGCTGGTGGCCCGTGAGCGCACGGTGCTGGGTGGGCCGGAGGCGATTGCCTTGCTATCGACAATGACCGCTGGCGAAGCCTTGATCACGGTCGGTGTCGGTCAGCATCAGATGTGGGCCATGCAGCACTACGCGGTGAAAAATCCACGTTCATTTCTGTCGAGTTCCGGCTTTGGCACCATGGGGTATGGTTTGCCGGCGGCTATCGGCGCCAAGGTCGGCGCGCCGCAGCGCATGGTCATCGACATCGACGGCGATGGCAGTCTCAACATGAGCATTCACGAACTGTCGACCTGCCATCGCTATGGCCTGGGCGTGAAGGTAGTGTGCATCAACAACCAATGGCTGGGCATGGTGCGTCAGTGGCAGGACATGATCTACGGCGGCCATCGCGCGCAATCCTCGCTCGGCGATCCGATGGCGGTGAAGCGCAGCGATGATGAGGACATCTATCCCGACTTCGTGACCATCGCTCAAGGTTATCGCGTCACGGCCGAGCGCGTACGTACCCGCGCCGAACTGGTCGCGGCCTATGCGCGCATGCTGGAAGATCCCAAGCAGCCTTATCTCGTCGATGTGATTGTCGATCAGGAACAGAACGTCTATCCGATGATTCCGGCTGGCGGCAGCTACCGGGACATCATCCTCGAACCTTGAACATCATTCATGGTGAGACGTGCAATTGCAGTCTGCGCGTTTCACCGTGGCGCATCACCCAGAAATCTTCTTCACTCAAGTTCGCCGCAGCGAGGGCGCGACGCAGTCGTTGCGGCGGTTCGTCCAGCGGCTCGTCGGTCAACACGAACGTGCCCCAATGCATGGCGACCGATTGGCGGGCGTGCAGATCGCCATGGATCCGCACTGCGTCATCGGGGTCGACATGCATCACTTCCATGAACCAGCGCGGCGCATAGGCGCCTATCGGTAACGCGGCAAGATCAACCGGGCCGAGGCGTGCGTGTATGTCTTTGAAGTCGGGCGAGTAGCCGGTATCACCGGCAAAGAAGAAACTGAAGTTGGGATGATCGAGACGCCAGCCGCCCCATAGCGATCGATCTCTGTCCCACACGCTGCGCGCGCTCCAGTGTTGTACCGGCGTGAAGGTCAAGGTCAGGCCGTGGCTGGTAAAGATCTGCCACCAGTCGAGTTCGGTGACGCTGTTCAGGCCACGACGTTTGAACCACTCGCCAAGTTTGAGCGGCACCATGTAACGCGGCGGGCCGCCGGCCTGGCGGGCGAGGCGGGTGACAGTGGCTTCGTCGAGATGGTCGTAGTGATTATGCGAGACGAGTGCGATGTCGATATGCGGCAGGGCCTCCACTTTGATGGCGGGTGGCATCCAGCGTCTGGGCCCGAGTGTCTGGAACGGTGAGGCGCGTGACGAAAGATGCGGGTCGGTGAGCACGTTCACACCGCCGATCTGCAATAGAAACGTCGAATGGCCGAGCCAGGTGATGGTCGGCTCGCTGTGATTGGCGCACAGCCAGCTGGGGTTCGGCACTTCACTTGGGAAACGCCAGCCACCGGCCGGCGGTTTGGGCAGGCCCTGGCGCCAACGTTCGCGCTGCCAGGCCCAGAAGCTGCCGCGTCGCCAGCCGTCGGGATGGTTGTTACGGAAGCCGGTGTCGGTGTGATGGAAGGGGCGGTCAGTCATGACCTCATGATACGTCGCGGGTATCAATTCGCGCTGCTGTTTGAGCAATAGCAGGACCGACGAGCCTGTCGGGCGAGGCCAATGCGCCGAGCCCGATGCCGAGCAGCAGCCACACCAGGGTCGACCAATAGGCGGCATAGAAGGCTAAATGGGCATTGACAGGCAGCCATGCGACCACCGCGCACAGCAACCACACGGCGGGCCGACCATGGCGCGTCTTGCGCCGCAGGGATGCGAGCATGAGACCGTAGGCGCTGGCGAAGCCGAACACACCGACCAGGCCGGTTTCGACCGCTACTTCCAGCAGCAGTTGATGAGGATGGGTCTGGCCTTGACCTGTGCGTGCGACCCAGAAGTCATCGGCGGGCGCGTATTGACGATAGACGTGGCGATAGCCGCGCGGCCCGATGCCGAGCAGGGGATGGGCGCGGACCATGGCGAACCCGGTGCGCCACAATGAGAGCCGATAGCCGCTGGCGCGATCTACCTCGGCGAAGTTCGCGCTGAACAGTCCTGCGCTCTCGACCAGACGTGCCTTGAAGGCCGGATTGGTCAGCAAGAGGCACAGTGCCAGCACAACGAGCGCGAGGCCGTAGCGCCAGCGAAGCCGTGGCAACGGGCCGCGCTCAGCACGCCACAAGCGCAGATAGACGAGCAGTCCGACGATGAGCATGAGCCACGCCGCGCGCTTCAAGGACAGCGCGATGGCGACCAGCAGTGGCACCAGCACGGCAACGCGCAGATAGGGATTGCGCAGCCTGGCGAGCACGACATCCAAACACAAGGGGCCGAACACGCCGAGGAATAGACCCAAACGCTGTTGCGGGTAGAACACCCCCATCGCCATCTGACGTTTGAGCGGATAGCCCAACAGATCGCGCTGCCATAGCAATTGTATGCAGGCATCCACGGCGGCGAACAGCACCAGCACGGCCGCGCCGCACGTCACCATTTGCAACACCTCGTCGTCGGCACAACAACGCATGGCGTAGTAACTCGCCGGCAGCAGCAGCAAGTAAGGCAGCACGGTGTGCAGGCTATGGGCCGGCGCGACGGCGTGAATGCAGGCCAGCGCCATCGGCAACCAGATCAACATGAACAGACTGGCGAGCAAAGGGCCGGGCCAGGTGAGTGCGTCACGCGGATGACGCAGGACATCGACGACGCCACCGAGTGCCAGCAGCGCCATGCCGTAGTGGACGTAATGTTCAGTGGCGAACAGTGCGAGCGTGAGCAGGATCAGACCGGCCTTGCCGCGCTTGCGCAGCGCAAGCGCGGTGCTGACCGCAGCACGGTGCATAGCGTGGGACGCTCGTTTCACGCCGCAGGGTGGCGTGTGACAGGGGGCGCTGCGTGCACGGCAGGCGCGCATGCTTGCTGGGGGTTTTTCATCGAGCGGCACGGACGCATCAAGTAGACGCGCAAGCATAACCGTGAACGCCGCTGCGCGCGCTTTGAGTTTGGTCCGATAAGCAGGTCGTCGGCGCTAGCGAAAATGTCGCTCGCTCGGCATAGCACGGCAAAACCATAATGGTCTAATAATCAACGGTCGCTTAGTGTCAACGGCCATGGTCGAAGAGCGCGAAGCGTGGCGGGCGCGCCCGCAGGCAAGGGCTCGGCGTGTTGCCATCACCATCGACAGCCTGGGCCGGTGCATGACCTATCCTTGCAAGCGCATCTCCACTACCCTCGCGTCTACACCAGTGGCGCCAAGATCATCGTGACAGACAGCTTGCGCATTACTCAGATCATGCTGGCCAAGGGTTTCGGCGGCGCTGAACGTCATTTCGTCGATCTCAGCCTGGAACTCGCGCAACGCGGCCATCGAGTGCAGGCGATCTGTCACCGCGACTTCCAAGGCCTTGCTAGTCTCGACGGCGTGCCCAATATCCACATCGAACCCTGCCGGGTGTTCGGTAGCTGGGACATGGTTGCGGCCTGGCGCATGACGCGACGCGTGGCGAAGTTTCGTCCGCAACTCCTGCACGCTCATCTGGCGCGCGGCGCGCATCTCGCCAGCCAGGCGAGTGCGGCGGCTCGCTTGCCCTTGGTCGCCAATATGCACAACTACATCAAGCTCAAGTATTACCGAGCTGTCGATCATTTCGTGATCGCGTCGGCAGTGCAACGCGATCATCTGCTGCGCGGTGGTGTCGACGCGCACCGCATCACTCACATCCCGCATTTTTGTCGTACCGCCGCGCGCGAACGTAGCGGCTTACAGCAGCGCGTCGACTTCGTGAGCTTGGGACGCATGGTGACAAAGAAGGGCTTCGACGTGCTGATCGATGCCCTGTGCATTCTGCGTAAGCGTGGCATTGACGCTCATCTCCTGCTGGGCGGCGCGGGCGAACAAGAAGTGGCACTTCATCAACAAGTCGCCGCGTGCGGATTGGGCGCCGCCGTACGCTTCGCTGGCTGGGTCAACGCGGTGCCAGAATTTCTCGAACGAGGCGATATCTTCGTGTTGCCGTCCCGCGAGGAACCTTTTGGCATCGTGCTGCTGGAAGCGATAGCGATGGGCATGCCGGTGGTGGCGACGCGTACCGACGGGGGGCTCGAGATCTTGAGCGAAGAGTCAGCCCATCTGGTCCAGTGCGACGACGTCGAGGCCTTGGCAGCCGGCATGGAAGACGCTTTGATCAATCGCTCGGAAAGTGCGCGTCGCGCGGCCAACGCCACACGACGCTATCGCGAGACCTACACGAGTGAGCGGGTTGTGCCGCAGTACGAGGTGCTGTACCGACGGCTGTTGTCTTGAGGGCATGACACGTGGTGGGACCACGCGTCATGCACCATCAACCTACTTCACCATGCTGAAATCAGCGGGCGGGTAGTAGGACGTATCGCCCAAGGCATCGACCGCTGCCCAGAAATCCGGCCCCGAGTTCAACTGACCGACCTTGTCCGGGTCGAGCATGTTGGACTGGCGACGATAGTTCCAGCTGTCGGGACACAGACGCACCGCTTCCTTGAAGTGATGCTTGGCCCGCGCCAGTTCGCCCTTGGCATAAAGATGCCGGCCGAGACGCACATGGGTGGCCGCGACGACATCATCTTCCTTCGGACCACGCAACCGTTTGCGCACTTCCTCAGGCGCCAGCACATAGGGGCTGTTGGCGCCGTTCCTGGCCCAATCACGCACCGCGTTGACATAGGCGTTGCGGATAGCGGAGCCCTGTTCGGCGGCGGCATCCGGAATCTCGAAAGTTTCGCGATTCATGTGACGCACCATGTCGGCACTGCCAGCCGATTCGGCGGGACGTACGATGTGGCCATGCTCGTCTATCCACACGCCCTGCGGCACGTTGACCATGCCATACAACTCGGCGACCACATGGGCCTCGTCGATGAGACAGGTATAGGTCGGCGGCGCCTGGCGCGCCCACAGATCGTCGGACCAGCCCATCAAGCGCGCCAGCATGGCAGGACGTTCCTTGCAATCGGCGGCGCGTATGCCGGCTTCGACGGCGGCTTTGCCCGCAGTATCGAACGCGACGGCGATAATCTCGAGGTCTAGCCCCTTCAGCTCTTCGTACACTGCCTGCCACACGGACAGGTCAAACGAACAGCCTCAGTAGGAACCCCAGGAATACATGAAGACTTTCTTGCCGCGGAAGTCCGACAGCGAATGCAGCTTGCCGTCGATGTCGGGCAAGGTGAAGTCGGGGGCTTCGAGCGAGAACAGGGAATCGCGACGCGTGCTGAGCGATTCGCCAAAGGCGACGGCGTTGTCGTCGCGGATCACGGGCTGACCCATGTAGGCGGCAAAGGCGGCGAGGTCGACGCGACCGTTGCTGTCGGTCCAGGCAGGCTGCGTACGCACGCAGGCATCGCCGCGACACAGTCCTGCGGTTTCGAGTTTCCAGCCGGTGGCCTTAGTGAGGTCGGCCGGCGTCAGCCACAGATGAGCGTCGCTACTTAAGGCGTTAACGCTTTCGGTGACGCGGTCGTCATAGAGAATGGTGGTACTACTCATACTTGAGTCCTTGGAATAAGCGCGCTTTGCGCGGGCTCAATCTAACCCTGGGGACGGTCGAGGGGAAGCGCCCAACGCGCTGCCGTGCATCCACTGCACCAGCAGCGCGGCGACAACCGCGAACAGCGCCCCGGCCCAGAAGGTGCTGGCCGCGCCGAACCATTGCCATAGCCCGCCAGCCAACGCGCTGGCCAGCAGCATGGCCATACCGCTGGTGAGGTTGAACATGCCAAAGGCCGAGCCGCGTAAGCTCGCTGGCGCGTGCTCCGCCACCAGCTTGGATAACAGTCCCTGGCTCAAAGCCATGTGCAGGCCCCACAGCATGATGCCGATGAAGATAATCGTGAGGGACTGCCCGCTCGCGAGCAGCACATCGGCCGTGACCAGCGCCGCGAGTGCCGACAACAACAGGCCGCGCGGCCCGATGCGATCCGACAGCGCGCCGGCCGGATAGGCACCGAGCGCATAGACCACGTTCATCGCCACCAGCACCAGCGGCGCGAACTTGAGCGGCAGCCCGCCATCGTGCGCTTTGAGGATCAGAAAGGCTTCGCTGAAGCGCGCGAGGGTGAACACCACGCCGAGTGCCACCACCCGCCAATAGGCTGCGTCGAAGGCCTGCAGATCGCGCCACTGTATCGGTACGTCGGCGCGTTTGGCGCGCGGCGCGGCGCCCGCGTCTTCAACGCCGAACAACACGCACAACACCGCCAGCAGCGCGGGTATCGCCGCGTACCAGAACACCACGCGCATATCGTCGGCATAGCGTTGCATGAGCACGATGGCGGCGCAGGGTCCGATGAAGGCACCGACCGTATCGAGCGCCTGTCGCAGACCATAGGCACGGCCGCGTTGAAAGTCAGGTGTGATGTCGGCGATCAAGGCGTCGCGCGGCGCGCCGCGCAGACCCTTGCCGATACGATCGATAAAGCGTGCGCCGAACACCAGGCCCGCGCTCGCCGCGAGTGGGAACAGCGGCTTCGACAGTGCGCCGAGGCCATAGCCGAGCAGGATGAGCGGCTTGCGCCGTCCGATGCGATCGGAGACATAGCCTGAGAAGACCTTGGCTACTGCGGCGGTCGCCTCGGCAACGCCATCGATCACACCGACCAAGGCCACGCTCGCGCCCAGCGTGGTGGTCAGGAACAGCGGCAGCAGAGCATGAATGGCCTCGGATGAGGCGTCCATCAAGAGGCTGACGATGCCTAAGGCCCAGACCGTGTGCGGCAGGCGCGCGCGTTGATTCGTTGTCTCATGCATCACAGCACCTTGAGTCGTGGAGCAAGGAATTGCAATCGCGCGGGCCGTGGCTCGCGCACATCGATGGGGCAAGCATCGCCATCGCGGTGCAGACAAGTCGGTCTGCATCATGCAATTGCACGGCGCTTTCGCTGCTAGAGCCCTGTTCGAGTGCTGGCCCCGAATTTGCTACCAGTCTATTCAGGAGTTGGCCCAATGTCGGGCTCGGTTCGTCACGAACCGTTCCTTGCCGGTTGCAACGAAGCACCGGGTCTGTGTCTGCGCACGAAAGCCGTCGGGCATTCGCGCAACGCGTAACCCTGTGAGCAACTGAACGAGGAAATGACATGACAACTGCACGGTACAGCTACCTCAAGGTGGCAAGGTTATTGATTGCGATAGGCACGATGGTGGCAATGCAGGAAGCGGGCGCCGATGATTTGTGGCGTGCCCTGACCGGCGGCAAACCTGACTTGTATCTGCGCTATCGCTTTGAGAATGTCGACGACGGTCAGACGCCCGTGCTGAAAGACGCCTACGCCAACACGCTGCGCAGTGCGCTCGGTTACAGCACCGGTCTCTATCATGACTTCGGGCTCTACGCGCAGCTTGAAGACGTGCGCGCGCTGGGCGACGAGGACTACAACGACGGTGGCAGTAACGGTATGACTTCGCGCGCGGTGGTGGTCGATCCGGAAGGCACCGAAGTGCAACAGGCCAATCTGCGTTATCGCGGTCTGCCCAAGACGCAAATCTGGCTCGGCCGCCAGGAAATCGAACATCGCCAGGCGCCGCTGCATCGCTATGTCGGCAATGTCCTGTGGCGCCAGAACTGGCAGAGTTTCGACGCGCTGCGGGTGGTGAACGATAGCGTGCCCGCGCTGCATATCGATTACGCCTACGTGTGGAACGTCAATCGCATCTTCGGCGAGGACAATAAGCTGCCCGACCGCGCCAACTATTCGCTCGACGGTCATTTGATTGATCTCACCTGGCGTGGCCTTCCCTATTCGACCGTCGAGCCCTATGCCTATCTACTCGACTTCGGCCACAACCGGCTGGCGGGTACGCGGGCCTTGTCGACCGCGACCTATGGCGCGCGTTTGCAGGGTGCCTATGACCTGATCGGTTGGGCAGCCAAGCTGCTCTATACCGCCGAGTTCGCACATCAGCAGGACTATGGCAGCAATAACCCGGTAGACATCAGCGTCAACTACTATCTGGGTGAACTCGGCGTCAGCAAGCTGTTTGATCATCCCTGGTTTGAATCGGTCACGCTGAAGGCAAGCTATGAAGTCCTGGGCGGCGACGGCGCGGTGGCCGTCGGCAAGGGCAAGATTGGACGTGCCTTCCAGACCCCGCTCGGCACCAATCATGCCTTTCAAGGGTGGGCCGATCGTTTTCTGACCACACCCGCCGATGGCGTGGTCGATCTCTACGGCACCTTGTCCTTCAAGATCGCGGGCGCCAACCTCGCCCTTATCTATCATGACTTCGACGCCGATCGCGGCGGCTACAACTATGGCAATGAGTGGGACGTGCAGCTGACGCGCCCGCTCTTCGAGCACTACACGGTCGGCATCAAATACGCGCGCTACGAAGCGTCGGACAATGCCACCAATGTCGCGCGCAACGGCGCCACCAGCAGCGGCAAGCAGGCCTACGATCTGACCAAGCTGTGGCTGTGGGCCGAGATGAAGTTCTGATGCGGATATTGCTCGTCGATGCCTATCCGGAGCGAGCGGCGGTCCTTGAAAAGACCCTGCTCGCGGCCGGCCACCACATCGTCGCGCACTTTGATCATGGCTGCGATCTGCGCGAAGAAGTGCTGCGGGTCGCGCCCGATATGGTGATCATCGATATCGATTCACCCAATCGCGACATCCTTGAAGACATGCATGCGCTCAATCGCGAGCAACCGCGACCGGTAGTGATTTTCACCCAGGACGATGACGCCGCGCTGATCAAGCACGCGCTGGCAGCTGGCGTCAGCGCCTATGTGGTCGGCGATCTCGATCCGGCGCGGGTGACGCCGGTGTTGACCGTTGCCATCAGTCGCTTTGAACAATTCCAGGCGGTTAAACGCGAACTCGACGATGCACGCAGTGCGCTCGCCGATCGCAAATTGATCGAAAAGGCCAAGGGCATCCTCATGAAGCAGAAGAGTATGGAGGAGGAGGCCGCCTATGCCGCCATGCGGCGCATGGCGATGGACAGAAATCTGAAACTCGTTGAACTCGCGCGCTCACTGATCGCCGCCGCTGAGTTGCTGGCCTGAGGCGCATGGGAGCGCGGACATGACGAAGCACGCTATCGAACAAGAGCAAGTACGGGTCGGCTATCTGGCATTGACCGACTGCGCGCCGGTGGTGGTGGCCGCCGCGCTCGGTTTCGATCAGAAATACGGCATACGCATCGTGCCCTCGCGCGAGCCTTCGTGGGCGGCGGTACGCGACAAGCTGCTGGGCGGCACGCTCGACGCCGCGCAGTTGTTATATGGCCTGGTCTACGGCGTGGAACTCGGCATCGCCGGTCCACGTCGCGACATGGCGGTGTTGATGACTTTGAACCAGAACGGTCAGGCCATCACGCTCGGTAATACCTTGCGCAGTCTCGGTGTGCGCAGTGGCAAGCAACTGGCGGAATACTTGAGTCAGAGCGGTGAGCGCGCGCATTTCGCACACACTTTTCCTACCGGCACCCACGCGCTGTGGCTGTATTACTGGCTGGCGGCCCATGGCATCGATCCGCTGCGCGATGTGCGCAGTTCAACCGTGCCGCCAAGTCAGATGGTCGAACGACTGGGCGAGGGGCGCATCGACGGCTACAGCGCTGGCGAACCCTGGAACGCACGCGCGCTCGCCGCCGGCGTCGGCTTCACGGTCGCGACCTCGCAACAGATCTGGCCGGAACATCCCGAGAAAACCCTCGCCACCACCCGCCAGTTCGTCGCTGCCCGACCGCATACCGCGCGCGCGCTAGTGATGGCGGTGCTGGATGCCTGCCGCTATCTCGATGAGGCGCCCCATCGCGCCGGTGTCGCGACCTTGCTCGCCAACCATGATTGCCTGGCCCTCCCTGCGTCCCTGATCGCGGCGCGTCTGAACGGCGAATACTTCGATGGCCTGGGACATCACTGGCACGATCGTCACGCGGTGCGCTTCCATGATGATGGCAAGGTCAACTATCCCTATCTGTCCGACGGCATGTGGTTCCTGACCCAGTTCCGACGCTGGGGCTTGTTGCATCACGACCCCGATTACCTGGCGGTCGCCGAGCGCGTAAATCAATTGGCACTCTACAGTGAAGCTGCGACTGCGCTCGATGTGGCCTTGCCCGAGACGCCGCTGCGCAGCTCGCGTCTGATCGACGGGCGGGTGTGGAACGGACTCGATCCGATGGCCTATGCGCGGGATGTCGAGATTGCATTTCGTGCCGAGGAAAAAGCGTCGGCGTGAATGTCGCTGGTGCGTGTTGCACGGAAATAGCGCGCGCAACCGTTTGCTTTGCTCGAGTGGGCGCGGCGAAGTCCGCGTTTTTCCCGGCCTACAGCGCCAACTAGCGGTTGGCAAGCTAGTTGCAAAGTTAAACCTTAAGAATCTGAAGGCAAGGGCGATGTGAACGCCTCTGCAAAGGGGCTGCACTGAAGCGCCCCACTGACGAATGCTGATAGCGGTCTAACGGCGGGCTGCGGTCAACGACAAAGACAACGGTGTCTCGTGCAGAACTTTCGAGTTGCTGCCGAACACCGTTTTTTTTTGCCTGCGGTACTTTCGACCGCCGATCGCATAACAGGAGCACGACCTATGCACCCGACCACCGCCCCAACTTTGTCACGACGCCTGCTGCATCGCTGTATGGCGCTTACCGTGTTGTGCGCAAGCACCGCCATCGCCGCCACGCCCGAGAAACAGGAACTCAAAATCGGCTTCATCAAGCTCACCGATTGCGCACCGTTGGTGGTGGCTTACGAGAAGGGTTTCTTTGAGAGCGAAGGGCTCTACGTCACGCTGGAAGCCCAGGCCAATTGGAAGGTGGTGTTGGACCGAGTAGTCGATGGTTCGCTCGATGCCTCGCACATGTTGCCCGGCCAACCGCTAGGTGCGGCGGCCGGCATCGGCAATCCCGCCGAGCTGGTCGGCGTGGCGGTGATGGGCATCAACACACTGGCGGTCACCGTCGGCAACGACGTCTGGAGTGCGCTCAAGCCGACGCTGCCGGTCGTCGATGGTCGTCCCGTTCATCCCATCGCGGCCAGCAGCTTGAAGCCGGTGATTGAGAACATCAAAGCCGGTGGCAAACAGTTTGCGATGGGCATGGTGTTCCCGACCTCCACCCATAACTACCTGCTGCGTTACTGGCTGGCGGCGGGGGGCATCAACCCCGGCTTCTATACGGCCGGCGACAACACCGGCACGACCGATGGCGACGTGTTGTTGTCGGTCACGCCACCGCCGCAGATGCCGGCCACCCTCGGTGCCGGCACCATCGCTGGCTACAGCGTTGGCGAGCCCTGGAATCAGCAGGCAGTGATGAAGGGCATCGGTGTGCCGGTGATTACCGCCGCTGAGATCTGGTCGCGCACGCCAGAAAAAATGCTCGGTCTGCGTCGCGATTTCGCTGAGAAGAATCCGGAAACGGTAAAGGCCTTGATCAAGGCGGTGATCCGCGCCGAGCAATGGCTGGATGCGGACAAGGGCGCCAATCGCGCCGAGTTGGTCAAGATTTTGTCACGGCCGGAGTACGTCGGTGCCGACGCAGCGGTGCTGGCTGGGCCCTTGAGCGGCAAGTATCAATACGAGAAAGGCGATGTGCGCGCCACACCCGAAGCGAACGTCTACTTCGCCGACCAGGCCGGTTATCCCTTCTATGGTGACGCGGTGTGGTATCTGACGCAGATGCGGCGCTGGGGTCAGGTGCCCAAGGATCAGCCCGACAGCTGGTATGAACAGACCGCGAAGAAAGTTTATCGCGCCGATCTGTATCGTGCCGCCGCGCAAGAATTGATCGCCGCTGGCAGCGTCGATACGTCAGTACTACCGGCAGCCGACGCGGCCGTTGCCGGGCCCAGCAAATTCATCGATGGCGTGGTCTTTGACGCTACCCAGCCCAACGCCTATCTCGCCAAGCTCGCGATTGGACAACAGGGACAACAAGGGCAGCAGGGGGCGGCGAAATGAGCTTCGCATCTTCCGCTAGTTTCTGCGAACGGGTGGGGCTCGACTGGTTTGCACCGCTGTTGCGTCTGTGCGGCGGTGAGGAGCCAACGCGGCAGTTGAAGTCCCTGGTCGAACTGTGTGGCGTGCCGATGTTGGCCATCGCGCTGTTCCTGGTGGTGTGGCAGCTGATCGCCGGCAATGTCGAGACCAGTCTCGGTGCCTTGCCGGGCCCGCGCGCGGTGGCGGCGGAGTTCGGCAATCTCATCAACGAACATCATGCCGAAAGAGACAAGGCTGCGGCATTCGCGTTGCGTGAAGGCCAGCGCAATGCCGAACGCGTGGTCAAGGAACCCGGTTTCAAGCCGGTCATTCGACCCTGGACCGGCAAACCGACCTTCTTTGATCAAATCGGCACGAGTCTCGTCACGGTCTTTACCGGCTTCGTGCTCGCGACCTTGGTCGCGGTGCCGGTGGGCCTGCTGTGCGGCAGCAGTCGCATGGTGCAGGCCGCGCTGAATCCGCTCATACAGATCTTCAAGCCGGTCTCGCCGCTGGCCTGGTTGCCGATAGTCACCTTGCTGGTCAGCGCCACCTATCAGGGCAATGACGGCTGGTTGTCGAAATCCTTTTTGGTCTCGGCCATCACCGTCACGCTCTGTTCGCTATGGCCGACGGTCATCAACACCGCGCTCGGCGTAGCCTCGGTTGACAGAGATCTTTTGAACGTCGCGCGGGTGTTGCGATTGTCCTGGCCGCGTCGCATTACCAAGATCATTCTGCCGGCGGCGCTGCCTTTGATCTTCACCGGTATGCGCCTGTCTCTCGGTGTCGGTTGGATGGTGTTGATCGCGGCCGAGATGCTTGCGCAGAACCCCGGCCTCGGCAAATTCGTGTGGGATGAATTCCAGAACGGCAGCTCGCAGTCCCTCGCACGCATCATGGTCGCGGTGCTGGTCATCGGTGTGGTCGGCTTCTTGCTAGACAGAATCATGTACACCTTTCAGCAACTGGTTAGCCGCGGTGCGGCGACGCGCTGAACATAGAGAGAACACAACATGGCTTTTCTCGAACTGAACGGTCTTGCCAAGCGCTACGACAATGGTAGGCGCAGCATGGAAGTGTTGAAGGACATTAACTTGTCGGTGGCGGAAGGTGAGTTCCTCGCCATCGTCGGCTTCTCGGGCAGCGGCAAGACCACGCTGTTGTCCTTGATTGCCGGCTTGATCACACCCGACAGCGGCAGCATCCAACTGCGCGAGCTAGCGGTCACCGGGCCCGGGCCGGATCGCGGTGTGGTATTTCAATCCTATGCGTTGCTGCCGTGGCTGACGGTACGCGACAACATTGCGCTGGCGGTTGATCAGGTCTGTGCCGGACAGTCGCGCAGCTTCCGCTCCGATCGCGTTGCGCACTACATCGACCTGGTCGGCTTGAGCCACGCCGCCGAACGCAAGCCGGCGGCCCTGTCGGGTGGCATGCGTCAACGTGTGGCGGTGGCGCGTGCGCTCGCCACCGACCCCGACATTCTGTTGTTGGACGAACCACTGTCGGCGCTTGATGCGCTGACTCGCGCACGTTTGCAGGACGAACTCGAACGTATCTCCCAGGCCGAGGGCAAGACCGTCATCCTGGTCACCAACGATGTCGACGAGGCATTGCTGTTGGCCGATCGCATCGTGCCGCTCACACCGGGACCGGGCGCCACGCTCGGGCCAGAGTTCATCGTCTCACTGCCGCGTCCGCGTGAACGGGCGAGCATGAACGATCACGCTGGCTTCAAGGCCCTGCGCGCGCAGATCACGCGCTGCTTGCTCGACTATGGTCAGCAGCAGGCGGCCGTGAGCACGGCCCATGAGCCAGCCTTGCCTGCCATCACGCCCATCACTCATCTGGCCGAAGCGCCGCCGCGCGTTTATCAGGACGCGGCGCGCTCGGCCATCACCCGGGGGTATGTCGAATTCTCCGACGTGACCAAGACCTATGCCACGCCGACGGGTCCTTTGAATGTCGTCGAAGGTTTCAATCTCAAGATGGAACGCGGCGAGGTGGTGTCGCTTATTGGTCACTCGGGTTGTGGCAAGTCGACGGTGTTGGCGATGATGGCCGGCCTCGCCGAAATTTCCGACGGCGGCATCATTCTCGATGGTCGCGAAATCTGGCATGCCGGTCCCGATAGAGCGGTGGTATTCCAGGCGCCGTCGCTCATGCCCTGGTTGTCGGCACGCGATAACGTCATGCTCGGTGTTGACCGCGTCTATCCCCACGCCACCCATGACGAACGACGCGACATCGCCGAGTACTACCTGAATCGCGTCGGTCTCGGTGATGCGCTCGAGCGTCTGGCTGGTGAATTATCCAATGGCATGCAGCAACGCGTCGGTATCGCCCGTGCGTTTGCCCTGTCGCCCAAGCTGCTGCTGCTAGACGAACCCTTCGGCATGCTCGATAGCCTCACGCGCTGGGACTTGCAGGAAGTGTTGATGGACGTATGGAAGCGCACCCAGGTCACCACCATCTGTATTACCCATGACGTCGACGAAGCGATCCTGCTCGCTGATCGCGTGGTGATGATGAGCAACGGGCCGCGCGCCCATGTCGGTCATGTCATGAAGGTTGATCTGCCGCGCCCGCGCACCCGCCAGGCCTTGCTTGCGCATCCGCGTTACTACGAGTTGCGACGCGAGGTGTTGGAATTCCTGGGCAACCACGATCACGCAAGCCCCACGGCCGCGCCTGGCGATGTCAGCCCGGCCAGCGCCGGCGGCAAGCGTCAGCAGGCGGCCTGATCATGAACCCCTCAAGCGGAGCAGCAACGATGCGCGAAAAACTCGTGATCATCGGCAATGGCATGGCGCCCGGGCGCGTGCTGGACGAATTGTTCGACAGCGGCATCGATCGCTACGACATCACCATCTTCAATGCCGAGGCGCGCGTCAATTACGATCGCATCCTGCTCTCGCCGGTGCTAGCGGGCGAGAAGAGCTTTGAGGATATCGTCATTCACGACGATGCCTGGTATGCCAGCCACAACATCACCCTGCTCAAGGGCAAGCCTGCGATCGACATCCATCGCGCGAGCAAGACCGTGACGGCGGTGGATGGCAGCACGGTGCACTACGACAAGCTCCTGATCGCGACCGGCTCGCGCCCCATCGTGCCGCCGTTGCCAGGCCACGATCTGACGGGTGTGGTGACCTATCGTGATCTCGATGATGTCGATGCCATGCTGGCCGCCGCCAAACGCGGTGGTCGTGCGGTGGTGATAGGCGGCGGTCTGCTCGGTCTCGAAGCGGCTGCCGGTCTCAAGGAACGCGGCATGGAGGTCACCGTGCTGCATCTGGCCGCGACGCTCATGGAGCGCCAGCTCGATACCGCCGCCGGTTATCTGCTCGCGCAGGCCTTGATGCAGCGTGGCATCGAAGTGGTGACCGAAGCCAATACCCGTGCGCTGCTCGGTGATGGGCATGTCTGCGCGGTCGAACTCAACGACGGTCGGCGTTTCGACGCAGACCTCGTGGTGTTCGCCATTGGCATCCGGCCCAATACCAGTCTCGCTGCGGCCGCCGGTCTCGACGTCGCGCGCGGCATCGTGGTCGGCGACGATCTGCGTACTTCCGACCCCGACATCTTTGCCGTCGGTGAATGCGTCGAACATCGCGGCCAGTGTTATGGGCTGGTCGCGCCCCTCTATGAAATGGCGCGCGTGGTGGCCGCTGAACTCGCCGGCAGCGGTGCGCGTTATGGCGGTTCGCAGGTCTCGACCAAACTCAAGGTCACTGGCATCGATGTCTATTCGGCCGGTGATTTCGCCGATGGCGAAGGGCGCGAGGAGATCGTCCTGCGCGACGCCGCGCGGCAGACCTATAAGCGTTTGACCTTGGCGGACAATCGCATCGTTGGCGTGGTGTTGTTCGGCGATACCCGCGACGGTGCGTGGTTCTATCAGCAGTTGCGCGAGGCGCGCGACGTCAGCGAGTCGCGCGACACGTTGATCTTCGGTCAGAACTACGCCGGAGGTGCAAGCCTGGACCCTACGGCGGCCGTTGCAGCCTTGCCCGATGAGGCAGAAATCTGCGGCTGCAAC
>JAYWAC010000073.1:0-43547 GCA_043782755.1 Pseudomonadota bacterium
AAGATGGGGAAACGACCGCGCAGCGCGGCCTGACCGGAAGTGGGGAGGCGGGCCGCGCGGACCCGCCTCCCCGGGCCTTGTTCAGATGAACTTGGCGTACTTGTCGAGCAGCGGCAGCACCACGTCAGCCGAGGCGGCGGGCACTGGGAAGATAGCGCGGGTCACGCCCTTGTCAGCCAGACCCTTGAGCGGGTCGTTACCTTCCGGGGCCATGGCGAAGAACATGCCGAGCGAGATCTCGGACGGGTCGCGACCACGGCGCTTGCAGGCCGCATGCACTTCCTTCAAACCGCCGTCGAAGTCATACATGCCACCGATAGGCATCCAGCCAGTGCAGAACTCGGCGATGTGGTCGGCGGTCTTGGGGCCGGCTGCGCCGCCCATCACGATCGGCGGAAAGGGCTTCTGGGTCGGCTTCGGCCACGCCCAGCTCTTCTCGAACTGGATGTGCTCGCCGGCGTAGCTGGCTTCGTCCTTGGTCCACAGTTCGCGCATCAGGAGCACGTTATCGCGCAGGATTTCGCGACGCTTCTTGAAGTCGAGCTTATGGTTGCGCATTTCTTCCACGCACCAGCCATAGCCGACGCCAAGTTCGAAGCGACCGCCGGAGATCATATCGAGACTGGCGACTTCCTTGGCCAGCCAAATAGGATCGCGCTGCGCGACCAAGGTGATGCCGGTGCCGAGGCGGAGTTTGGTGGTGACTGCCGCACAGGCGGCGAAGGCAACGAACTGATCATGGGTGCGCCAGTATTCTTCGGGCAGCGGTGGCGCGCCGGCGCGCCCACCCCAGGGCGTCTCGCGACTGGTCGGAATATGGCTGTGCTCGGGGAACCACAAAGATTCGAAGCCGCGTTCCTCGCAGGCTTTGGCCAGTGCAATGGGCTGGATGGCCTTGTCGGTCGGAAACATGATGATGCCGATATCCATGGATACCTCCTACTTTGATTTGATTTTTATCGAGCGGCGAAAGTAGGCGATTGGTGTGGCAAAGGCAACGCGCCGATTGCTCCGCCACCATTTCCAGCACACAAAAAAAACCCGGACCAGCCGGGCTTTTTCATCGAACTGACGCTGTGCTCAGAACGGAATGCCGTGCGCACCCGCTTGCATGAACATCAACATCGGAATCGACATCAAAGTGTTGGCACGCGAAGCGAGGAAGGCAAGGCGGCGCGCCGAAGCTTTCTCTGCGTCGGTCGCCGGCACGATGCCGAGGATCTTCTTCTGACACGGCCAGATTAGCACCCATACGTTGAACAGCATGATGGTACCGAGCCATGCACCGAAGCCAATCGCTGTCAGACTGGCGTTATGGGCACCGATACCCAACGTGAAAGCGCCATGCAACGAGTATTGCGGCGCCGTGGCGAGGAAGGTGGCGCCCGTCAGCCAAGTCACCAGTGCTGCCCAGCGAAACCAGAACAGTGCGCGCGGCGCAACGTACTTGGTGATGGCGGCCGGCCCGGGACCGTCCTTGTCGGCATTGGCGGCGGCCAGTGCCGGCACCTGCACGAAATTGAAGTAGTAGAGAATGCCTATCCACATCACGCCGGCGACAATATGCAGCCAGCGGTCGATCATCATAATAGCCATGATTCCAGCTCCCGGGTTCGTATAGTTGTAAGTATGCCGTCAGGGCGCTCAGGCGCCAGCAATGGCTTTGGCGGCGAAGGCCAGGATCACCGCCAGCACGATGCCGGCAATGACAGTCCCCGGAATGCTTTCCAGTGGATTCATGATGACGTCCTCCCAAATTAGTTTTGATTATGCCCGGTGAGGGCGCGCGGTCTGCACGGCAATTGTCTGTGACGAGGCCCAAAAATTCAAACACCGCGCGCCATGCACGCCAAGCTGTGCGGGAATGCTACGGGCTGTCAGTCAAACCAAGTCGTTGCCGGTGGATAGGACAGCAGCATACCGAGGAACACCACGCCACCCACCCAGTTGTTGTTCAGGAAGGCGGCGAAGCAGCCTGTGCGACTGCGATCGCGGATCAGATATTGCTGATAGACGAATAACACGCCGGCCGCGACCAAGGACGCATAGTAAGGCCAGTGGAGTTCGGCGCGGTGGCCGATGAGATAAAGATTCGACAGCATGAGACATTGCAAACCGCCGATGATGATGCGGTCGGCATTGGCGAACAGGATCGCGGTCGAACGAATGCCGAGTCGAATGTCATCGTCGCGATCAACCATCGCGTACTGAGTGTCGTAGATCACCGCCCACAGTACAGCGGTGCTGAACAACAGCCACGCGATAGGCGACAAGGCGCCGGTCTGCGCGGTGAAAGCCATCGGTACCGCCCAACCGAAAGCCGCGCCGAGATGGACCTGGGGCAGATCGGTATAGCGTTTGGCGAAGGGGTAAGTAATGGCCAGCAGCGCGCCGCCGCAAGAGAGCGCGATGGTGATGCGATTGGTGGCGAGCACCAGCGCCAGTGCAATCACGAGCAGTACCGCAAACAGCAGCAAGGCTTCGCGCGGCGTGACCGCGCCGCTCGGCAGCGGGCGTTCCCGTGTGCGTTCGACATGACCGTCGAAGTGGCGATCGGCGTAATCATTAATCACGCAGCCGGCCGAGCGCATCACCGCCGTACCGAGCACGAAGATCAACAGCACATCGAGATGCGGAACGCCTGCGGCCGCGATCCACAACGCCCACAGCATGGGCCATAACAACAACAGTATGCCTATCGGTCTATGCAGGCGCGCCAGCCGTGCGTATTGCACGAGGCGATGCCGCCAGGCGGGGCGGGCGCTTGCGGGCGAGGTGTGTGGGCCAACACTGCTCATACGTTGGCATATTCTACTTTTTTGGCCAGCCAGCGCTGCACCAGACGGTCGACCAAGGTGGGGTAGTCATTCATCACGGTGTTGGCGGTGGCCTGCACATCGCGCAACAAGGCCGCGTCGCGCACCAGATCGGCGATGCGGAATTGTGCGATGCCGGTCTGACGCGTGCCGAGCAGTTCACCGGGACCACGCAGTTCCAGATCGCGATCGGCGATCACGAAACCGTCGGTCGTAGACCGCATCACTTCCAGACGCTGGCGCGCCATCCGCGACAAGGGTGGTTTGTACAGCAACACGCAATCGGCGTGCTGTGAGCCGCGCCCGACGCGCCCGCGCAACTGATGCAATTGTGAGAGCCCGAGTCTTTCGGCGTTCTCGATCACCATGAGACTTGCATTCGGTACATCGACCCCGACTTCGATGACGGTGGTCGCGACCAAGAGTGCGGTCTCGCCACGCGCGAAGGCCGCCATCTGCGCGTCTTTATCCTTGTCCGCCAGCCGACCGTGCACCAGGCCGACTTGGATAGCCGGCAAGGCTGCCGCGAGTTGCAGCGCGGTGTCGGTCGCGGCCTGGTGTTCCAAGACATCGGACTCATCGATCAGCGGACACACCCAGTATACCTGCCGGCCTTCGCGCACCATCTCGCCGATACGCGCGACGATGTCGGCGCGTTTGCTCTCGGTCAGCACCACGGTGCGCACCGGTTTGCGGTTGGGTGGCAGCTCGTCGAGGATCGAGACATCGAGATCGGCATAGGCACTCATCGCCAGCGTGCGCGGGATAGGGGTCGCGGTCATGATCAATTGATGAGGACGGAAGCCATCACGCGCGCCCTTGTCGCGCAGCGCCAGACGTTGTTCGACGCCGAAGCGATGTTGTTCGTCGACGATGATGAGACCGAGCCGGCCGTACTGCACATCCTGCTGGAACAGCGCATGGGTACCGATAGCCAACGCCGGCGCCTTGCTTTCGAGTCGCGCATATAAAGGTTTGCGCTGATTCTTGGTCAGGCGGCTGGTCAACAACATGGTTTCGATACCCAGCGGTTCGAACCAGCGACGCAGGGTGTTGGCATGTTGCTCGGCCAGCAATTCGGTCGGCGCCATTAAGGCCACCTGGTAACCGGCCTCGAGCATATTGGCCGCCACCGCCGCCGCGACTGCGGTCTTGCCCGCGCCGACATCGCCCTGCAACAGCCGCAGCATCGGCAGGCCGCGGGCGAGATCTTCTTCCACCTCTTTGATCACACGTTGCTGCGCGCCGGTCAGGGTGAAGCCGAAGCCGGCCAGCACACGCTGTTGCAGATCGCGCGCGGTGACGGCCGGCGCGGCGAAGGCGCGCGCCTGTTCACGCAGCCGCTTCAAACTCAGTTGATAGGCGAGCAATTCCTCGAACACCAAGCGTCGTTGGGCCGGATGACTGGATGCGGCCAGCATCTCGACATCGGCATCGGGCGGCGGACGGTGCACGAATTCCAAGGCGGCGCGCAAGGACGGCAGGGCGAGACGATCGAGGATCGCCTGCGGCAGCAGCTCACGTTCGTCGTCGTCGGCGGCCGCCAGTAGCGCCAAGGCCTGATTGGTGAGGTGGCGCAGGCGATTCTGTTGCAGGCCTTCGGTGGTCGGATAGATGGGTGTCAATTCGGCGTCGACCGCAATCGGATTGTCACCCGACAACACCTGGCATTCGGGATGGACCATTTCTAGCGAGCTTGGCCCGCGCCGCACTTCACCAAAGCAGCGCACACGCCGCCCGACCGCGAGACGCTGTTGCTGCGCGCTATTGAAGTGGAAGAAGCGCAGATTGATGGCGCCACTGCCGTCGGCAATGCGCACTACCAGTGCGCGACGGCGACCGAACACTACCTGTGCGACTTCGATGACACCTTCTAGCTGCGCCTCGCGCCCGAAACGCAACGCACCTATCGGCGTGAGGCGGGTGCGGTCCTGGTAGCGCAGTGGCAAGTGAAAGAGCAGATCGCCGATGCGCGCGATACGCAGTTTGGCTAAATGTTCTGCGACTTTCTCACCGACGCCATGCAGGCGTGTGACTGGTTCATCAAGCGCGATGGGGTCGGTCACGACGCGCGGCTCGCGGTGTAAGGGTCGCTCTCAGGCGCGACGTGTGAGGATGGCGTCCATTTCGACTGCCGCGCCGCGCGGCAAGGAGGCCACGCCGATAGCGGCGCGCGCCGGATAGGGCTGGGTGAAATAGGTTGCCATCACTTCGTTGACCAGCGCGAAGTGCGAGAGATCGATCAGAAAGACATTGAGCTTCACACAATCGTCGAGCGTCGCACCAGCGGCCTTGGCGACCGCCAGCAGATTGTCGAATACGCGTTCGATCTGGGCGCGCATGGTGCCCTCGATCATCTGACCGCTGTGCGGGTCGAGCGGGATCTGGCCGGACAGATAAATGGCGTCGCCGCTGACGATGCCCTGCGAGTACGTGCCGATGGCGGAGGGCGCGTCGCTGGTGACGATGGCCTGTTTGGTCATGGCCTGCTGAGTCATGGATGGAACTCCTGCTTCAGGCGCGCTTGCGATGCACGCGCGACACGGTGTCGATATTGCGTAGGGTGCGGATCACGTCGGCCAGATGCTTGCGATGATGCACGCCGATGATGAGGCGCATGGTCGAGGATTGTTCATCACGCTCGACGATTTCGATGCCCTCGATATTGGCATTCTGATCGGCGCAGCCGGCGGCGATAGTTGCCAGCACGCCGCGCTGGTTGATCACATCGATGACGATTTCGACGCTGAACTCGCGGTCCAGATCGGGCGCCCATTCGACGTCCACCCAGCGATCGGGCGCAGTGCGGAAATCCACCACGTTCTTGCACGAGGGATGATGGATGACGATGCCACGTCCGGCGGTGATGAAGCCCATGATCGGGTCGCCGGGTATCGGATAACAGCACTTTGGAATGGTCACTACCATGCCTTCGGTGCCGTGGATCAGCAGCGGTCCGGGTGTCTCGCCGGGCGTGCCACGGCGTACCGGGCGCTCGATCTTGTCGTCGGCAACGGTGTTGACCAGCGCGCGCGCGACCAACGGCGCGGGGCGCACGCCGAGTCCGATGTTGGCCAGCAGCTCTTCCATCGATTTCAGATTGAAGCTCGCCAGCGCTGCGCGCACACGCGCTGGGTCGAGGGTGTCGATGGAACTGTCGAAATTCTCGAGTTCGCGGTTCAGCATGCGCTTGCCGAGCACGCCGGCTTCGTCTTCGTGGAGATTCTTCAGGAAGTGACGGATATGGGCGCGCGCCTTGCCGGTCACCACGAAATTTAGCCAGGCAGGATTCGGCCGCGCGCCGGGCGCGGTCACGATCTCGACCGTGTCGCCGGTTTTCAGGCGCGTGCGCAGCGGCGCCAGGCGGCGATTGATGCGACAGCCAACGCACTTGTTGCCGATGTCAGTATGAATCGCGTAGGCCATGTCGATGGCGGTCGCGCCGCGCGGCATTTCCATGATCGCGCCCTTGGGCGTGAACACATAGACCTCGTCGGGAAATAGATCGACCTTGACGTTCTCGAGGAACTCCTGGGAATTGCCAGCGCGCCGTTGCAGCTCAATCACACCGCGCAGCCATTCCCGCGCGCGCTTGTGCGCGCTCCTGGCGGCACTGTCGCCGGTCTTGTACAGCCAGTGCGCGGCAATGCCGGCTTCGGCCACATGATCCATCTCGTTGGTGCGGATCTGCACTTCGAGCGGCACCCCGAAAGGTCCGAACAAGACCGTGTGCAAGGACTGATAGCCATTCGCCTTTGGAATCGCGATGTAGTCCTTGAAGGTGCCGGGCACGGGCTTATACAAGCCGTGGATCACACCGAGGGTGCGATAACAGGTGTCGACCGAATCGACGATGATGCGGAACGCGTAGACATCATGCACCTCGGTCAAGTGCAGATGTTTCTGCCGCATCTTGCGGTAAATGCTGTACAGATGTTTCTCGCGCCCGACCACGTGGGCGACCAGTTCTTCCTGGCGCAGATGGCGTTTGATGCGGTTCTTGATCTTGGTGACGACTTCGCTGCGGTTACCGCGGATCTTCTGGATGAAGCGCTTCAAGACGCCGTGGCGCTGCGGATAGAGCGCCTGGAAACCGAGTTCTTCCAGTTCTAGACGAATGGCATTCATGCCGAGGCGCTGGGCGATAGGCGCGTAGATGTCGAGCGTCTCGCGCGCGATGCGACGGCGTTTGTCGGGGCGCAGCGCGCCCAGGGTGCGCATGTTGTGCAAACGATCGGCGAGCTTGACCAGAATCACGCGGATGTCGTCGGCCATCGCCATCAACATTTTCTGGAAGTTCTGCGCCTGCGCCTCGGCGTGGGACTCGAACTCGATCTGGGTCAGCTTGGACAGGCCGTCGACGATGTCGGCCACTTCGCCGCCGAACTGCTCCGCTATCTCCCCTTTCGGTACCAGCGAGTCCTCGATCACGTCGTGCAACATGGCCGCGATCAAGGTCTCGTGGTCCATGTGCATGTCGGCGAGGATGCCGGCCACCGCCAGTGGATGCTGGATATAGGGTTCGCCGCTTTTGCGCGTCTGGCCTTCGTGAGCGTCGGCGCCGAAACGATAGGCGCGCCGCACGTCCTTGATCTGATCGGGTGTCAGGTAAGAGCGGATGCGGCGACAGAGATCATCGATGCGCAGCGGTGGCGCTTCTAACTGTAAGGTCGGGGCGCTCACGGTCCAGCCTCGCACGGCAGGTGCCGCGAGACGCTCGGCAGGCAAGCTTGCGGTGTCCCGAAATGCATCATCCGCCCGCAGCTGGTTCGAGCGTTGTGGATGTCGGGACGGGGAGGTCAGAAATCGTTATCGGGTTCGGATGATGCGACGTGCTGTTCGGCGAACTCGGCCGCCATTTCGTATTCCTCGGCGGCCCGTTCCTTGGCATCGATCTCATCAAGGATTTCGAGGTTCATGAGGCCGGCGGCGATTTCGCGCAGGGCGACCACCGTCGGTTTGTCGTTCTCGGGATCGACCAGTGGGTGCGCGCCCATCGCGATCTGGCGAGCGCGACGGCTGGCGACCAGCACGAGGTCAAAACGGTTGTCGACGGCGGACAGGCAATCTTCGACGGTGACGCGGGCCATGGGGCATTCCTGTGGCAAGAGCAAATCTCGGGCCGGCGATGATAGCAAAGCCACCCTCAAGGCGCCACGAGGCGGCTGAGCATCTCGGCATGACGCTGAACCTGCACCGCGCAACGCAGGCGGGAGGCCGTGACGATCGCGACCAAGGCGGTGGCCGCACGCTCGAAATCATCATTGATTACCAGGTAGTCATATTCGCCGAAATGCGACATTTCGTTGACCGCGTCACGCATGCGGCGCACGATGGTTTCGGCCTTGTCGCCGCGCTTGTTCAAGCGCCGCTCCAATTCTTCGATGGAAGGCGGGAGGATGAATATCGAAATGGTAGCGGGGATGGTGCTACGAATATTGCGTGCGCCCTGCCAGTCGATCTCGAGGATCACATCCTCGCCGCCGGCCAGACGTGCCGAGACTGGCGCGCGGGCGGTGCCGTAACAATGATCGAACACTCGGGCATGCTCGAGGAACTCGCCGGCATCGACCATGGCCGTGAAGCGCGCTTCGTCGATGAAGTGATAGTCGATGCCGTCCTGTTCGCCACTGCGCCGCGCGCGGGTGGTGTGGGAGGTCGAGACGCGCAAGTTGCCGGCGCGATCGAGCAGGGCGCGCACCAACGACGTCTTGCCGCCGCCGGAGGGCGCCGAGACCACGAACAAATGACCAGGGGCGGGGGTGCTCGTGACGTCGCTCATACCGCCACACTGGCGAGGAAAGTGGTCGCTGCCAGGGCACGCGCCACGGTGTCTAAAATAGTCTTGATCGAGTACACGGACGGACTCATGGGATCACTCGCTGGGGACTGCCGTTATTCTGCCACGGTTGGCGTGTCCTGGCCCGCGCATGCGCCGGCGCGATGTGATCTCGACATGCCTCGCTGGCGGGCCCGGATCGTGGGACGTCCATGGCCGCCCGTCAGCCGCCTGTTCAACCCTCATCTTTATCCAGCCGCTATCTCGGCCTGGGGATAGCTGCAGTCGCATTCTGCTGCCTGCAATTCAATGGGAGACGCTTTGCAATGGCCACGCCGACACTGACCAATCTGAACATCGCCGAACAATACAGAACGGCTCTCGTCGATCTGACTGACATGGTGGTCTCCGGCAGCGGGACCATCTCGGTGCTATTGACCATCGATCCAGTGGCCGGTGTGCTCACCTACCTGCCGGCCTCGAGTGGCAATCTGAACCTGGACGATCTCGGCTTCGGACAGTATCAGCTGATCGGCACCGCCGCCGAACTTACGACCTCTTTCGCCAATCTGGGCTTTAGTCCGACGGCGGGCTATTTCGGCACATTTGCAATGCAGGTGCAGGCCGAGAACAGTGAGGGCTTGGCGCAAGGCAGCAAGACCATAAGCTTCGAACTTCTCAATGGCGACGCCCTCGCCCTGGGTAACGGCACTGACGAGATCTTCCTGTTCAAATCCGTCGTCGGCCACGCCACGGTCGACGGCGGCAGCGGGCAGGACACACTGTTGGTACAGAACGGCAGTCCCTTGAGCATCGACTTCTCTCAGGCCGGACAGCAGGTCACCAGCGGCTCCCCCACCGTCGTCTACAGCGGCTTCGAAAATCTTGACGCGCAGGCAGCGAGTGGCGCGATGACGGTAGTCGCCGCTAGCGGCGGCGGCACGATTCTGACGGGTTCGGCGGATGACCACATCACGCTTGGCGCGGGCATCGACCTGGTCAATACCGGCGCGGGTAGTGATCTGGTGAAGGGTTCCTGGAGCGTGGGTGACAACATCGCGCTCGCTGAAGGGGGCGACAGCATCACTTTCAGCAACGCGATTGCGACCGTCAACGGTGGCGATGGCACCGACCTCTTGGTGGTCACTGGCAGCGACCCGGCGCACTTCGATTTCTTCGTCGCCGGCAACAATTCTCCGGATGCGGCAGCCCATCTCAGCAACTTCGAAAACCTTGACGCGAGCGGTGCGAGCGGCGCTCTCACGGTGAGCTTGGCGGCGGGTAGCACCAGCATAGTGACGGGCTCAGGCGACGACAGCATCGCATTCCGAGACGTAGTCGCGACGGTCAATGCCGGGTCCGGCAGTGACACCCTGGTGCTCGATATCTCCAAGCTTTCCGCCCCCTCGGCCAGCGCCGCACTGACCATCAATCTGGCGGCGGCCGCCAACACCAACGAAGTCACGGTTGGCGCACCGTCAGCTGCCTCCTGGCAAAATTTCGAGAACCTCGACGCCAGCACCTGGGATAAGAACCTGACCGTCACCGCCAATGCCGCCGGCAGCGTGATCGCGACCGGCAGTGGCGTTGACACCATTAATACCGGGGCGGGCGCCGACCACGTCACGACCGGCGACGGTGATGATCGATTGAACGGCGTCGTGGGTGCGGGTGACGACATTGATCTCGGTGCTGGCAATGACACTGCGACCTTCGCCACCAGTGCGACCGGTGCCGTGCGCGGTGGCGCCGGTGTCGACACCCTGCTGTTCGTGGGCGCTGCGGTCACCGTCAATCTCGCCACCAACACCCATTTCACTGGCTTCGAGAATCTCTCGGCGGCGGGCGCCACCGGCGTGGTCAATTTCATCGGTGTGGCGGGTACCACTGCGGTGGCCACCGGCAAGGCCAATGACGTCATCAATGTCGCCGCCGCCACCGACGGGGTCACCATCAATGCGGGGGCCGGCAACAACATCGTGACTGGCGGCGCGGGCGCCGACAGCATCACGCTGGGCGCGGGCACCGACAACATCCGTGCCGGCGGTGGCAACGATGTCGTCCGCGGCAATTTGACGGCCGGTGATCGGGTGCTGCTGGAAGGTGGCGACGACACCATTTCACTGCCGACTTCCGCGATTGCCGTCACGGTCGATGGTGGCAGCGGCTCGGATACTTTGATCGTGCGCGGCTCGGCCGCCCAGACCTTCAACCTCGGAGCCACCGACGACAATGGCACGCTGGCCGGTACCTACACCAATTTCGAAAATATCAGCGCCGCCGCCGCGACCGGCAAGCTGACCGTCACCGGCGTGGCGGGCACGACCTCGATCGTGACCGGCAGCGGTGCCGACGTCATCACCGTGGCCGCCGCCGCGCAAGGCGTGATCATCAATGCTGGCGCGGGCGCGAATACCGTCACCGGTTCAGCGTTCAATGACACCATCACGCTCGGTGCTGGCAAGGACATCATCAACGCCGGCAATGGCGCCGACACCGTCAACGGCGCGCTGACCAGCGGCGATCAAGTGTTGCTGCAGGGTGGCAATGACACGTTTCTCTATCGCGCACTGACCGCGAGCGGCACGCTGGTCGACGGCGGCATCGGCATCGATACCCTGCAATACACCGGCACCACCGCCAAGACTTTCAACTTCACCAGTGCAGCGGACAACGTCGCTGCCGAGGTCGGTCTCTACAAGGCGTTTGAGAATCTCGACGCCAATACCGCGAGCGGTGCGGTGACGGTCACCGCTGCGGCGACCACCACCCGCATCGTGACCGGCAGCGGCAACGACATCATCACTGTCGCCGGTGCCACGGGCAACGTTCGTATCGACGGCGGCGCGGGTGACGATCGCATCACGGGCGGCAGTCATGACGACACTATCGTCTATGGTCTTGGTACCGATACCGTCGATGCCGGCGCCGGTAATGACAAACTTGAGATCGCGGCGGGTGCCGGCGCGCTCATCATCGATCTTGGTGTCGCGGCGGGCAGCGATCAGGTTAACAGCGCGAGCATCTACAAGAATTTCGAGAACATCGACGGCGCGGCCGCCGACAGCGCACTCAACATCACGCTCGGTGCGCATAGCAGCGCGGTGGCGACGGGCTCGGGCGACGACATCGTCCATACCGGCGCGGTGGCCACGGTCACCGGCGCTATTGCGCTGGGCGCTGGCGAAGATAGCGTGGTGATCGACACCACCGCGACCAGTTTCTCCGGCGTGACGCTCACCGATGTCGAACATCTGGGCCTCGCCAACAACGTTGACGCGACTTTGAGCATCGTCCAGAACGCGCTGTTGGACAGTGCCGCCGGCACCAACACCGTAAGCTTGGCCACGGCCGGTACGAGCAGCGGCGCGGCTGAGGTCGAAACCTATCGTCTCGCCAATGGCGTCAACGATTTCACCCTTGGCGCGGCCGGCCAGAATGTCATCGGCGGCAGCGGCAATGACACCGTGCACAGCGACTCGTTGACCACGCTCGGCGGCACGCTGGCGCTGGGGGGCGGCATCGATAGTCTGGTGATCGACACCACCGCGACCAATATCACCGCCGTGACCTTGAGCGCGGTCGAATCCATCGCGCTCGCCACCGACGTCAATGCGAGCGTCACGCTGGCGCAGAACGCGCTGCTCGGTAACGCCGCTGGCAACAATACCGTCACGCTGTCGGATGCGGGCGTCGCCAGCGGCGCGGCGCAGGTCGAGAGCTATCATCTGGCCGATGGCGCCAACAGCTTCACGCTCGGCGCGTCTACGCAGAACGTCACCGGTGGCAGCGGCGACGACCTCTTCAAGAGCGGCACGCTGACCAGCATTAGCGGCAGCATCGATGGCGTCAGCGGCAACGACATCCTCGAGATCGATACTGATGCCGCTTTGAGCGCGACGCTCAGCAACATCGACGCTGTGACCCTCGCTGACGGCGTTGATCTCACCACCGATATCGCGACCGCCAACCTCATCACCACCGCCACCGGTACCAATAGCGTGACCTTGAGCAATGGCGGCACCGTGGTCGGCGTGGCGCAGGTCGAGAGCTATCGGCTGGCCAACGGCGGCAACAGTTTTACGCTCGGTGCGGCTCAACAGAACGTCACCGGCGGCAGCGGCGATGACGTCTTCAACAGCGCTACCCTGACCAGCATCACTGGCACCCTGACCGGCGGTGGCGGTAATGATGTGCTCAATATCCAGGGCAGTACGCAGCTGACCGCCACGCTCATCGATATCGACACGATTACTATTGCCAGCAATATCGATGTCACGACCAATATCGCCGACAACGCTTTGATCGGCACGGCGGCGGGCAGCAACTTTGTAACGCTGACCGACAACGGCACGCTGACCGGCGCGGCGCAGATCGAGGTCTATCGTCTGGCCGACGGCGGCAATAGCTTCACCGTCGGCGCGGTTGGCCAGTCGGTGATCGGTGGCAGTGGCGATGACACGGTATATACCGGCGCCTTCACCACGCTCACCGGCACCTATACCTTGGCGGCGGGCAACGACACCGTGGTGGTCGACAGTGATGGCAGCAATCTCTCTGGCGCCACGCTGACGGCGGTAGAACACATCACGTTGGCCACCGGCGTCGATGCCACCGTTACGCTCGCGCAGAACGCTCTGCTGGGCAGTGCCGCTGGCGCGAATAGCGTCACGCTCAGTGACGCGGGCACCACCACCGGCGCGGCCGAGGTCGAGGACTACGTGCTCGCCAACGGCAGTAATACGTTCACCTTGGCTGCGAACGCACAAAATGTGGCGGGCGGTAGCGGCGATGACATTGTCCACACCGCCGCGCTGCTCTCGATCACGGGCACGCTCGCGCTGGGCGCCGGCAACGACAGCCTGGTGGTGGACACCACCGGCACGAATATCGTCGGCGCCACTTTGAGCTCGGTCGAAAGCATCGCGCTCGGCAATAACGTCAGCGCGACCATGACCACCGCCGAGAACGCGCTGTTAAGCGCGGCGACCGGTATCAACACCGTGACCTTGTCGAACAGCGGCACGGCGAATGGTTTCGCTGCGGTCGAAAATTATCAGCTTGCCAATGGCGGCAATAGCTTCACGCTCGGCGCCAATGCGCAAAGCGTGACGGGTGGCAGCGGCGATGACAGTTTCAATACTGGCGCGCAAACCACGGTGTCCGGCACGCTGAACGGCGTGAGTGGTAACGACGTCGTGAACGTCGAACAAAACGTGACCCTCGGCGCCACGCTGCTGAATATCGACGCCGTCAACCTGGCGTCCAACGTTGCGCTGACCACCAATCTCGCCAATAACGCGCTCGTGGCGACTGCCACTGGCGTCAACACCGTGAGCTTGAACGAAGCCGGTACCACGCGTGGCGCGGTGCAGGTCGAAAACTACGTGCTCGCCAACGGCAGCAACAGTTTCACGCTGGGGGCTGCCGCGCAGAATGTCACTGGCGGTAGCGGTGATGACACCGTGCACAGCGGCACACTCAACACCGTCAGTGGCACCCTGGCCCTGGGCGGCGGTAACGATCGCCTGGTAGTGGACACCACCAACACCAACATCGCCAGTGCGATCTTCACCTCGACCGAAGCGGTTGAACTCGCCAGCGATGTGAGCATCACGAGCAACATCAGCAACAACGCCTTGATCACGACAGCTACCGGTAGCAATACCGTGACGCTGTCCGATGCCGGCACGGCGACGGCTGCGGCACAGGTCGAGAACTACTTGCTCGCCAATGGCGTGAACAGCTTCACGCTTGCTGCAAGCGCGCAGAACGTCACCGGCGGCACGGGCGATGATCATCTCGATAGCGGCAGCCTGACCACCATCTCCGGGTCGCTCGACGGGGTCAGTGGTAACGATGTGTTGAACATCGCGACCAGCGCCACGCTGTCGGCGACGCTCGCCAATATCGACGCCGTGACCTTGGCCAACAACGTCAATCTGACTACCAGCATCGCCAACAACACGCTGCTCACCACGGCGCTCGGCACCAATACCGTGACGCTTTCCAATGCCGGCACCGCGAGCGGCGCGGCGCAGGTCGAGAGCTATGGGCTGGCCAACGGTAGTAATACTTTCACGCTCGGCGCCACGGCACAGTCTGTGACTGGCGGCAGCGGTGATGACGCTCTGAAGACCGGAGCGCTCACTTCCATCAGCGGCACCCTCGACGGCGTCAGCGGCACGGATACCCTGGCGATTGAACAGAGCGCGAGCTTGTCGGCGACGCTCGTCAACATCGACGCCGTGACCTTGGCCAATAACGTCAACCTGACCACGACCCTTGCCAACAACGCGCTGATCACTTCCGCCCTGGGAAGCAATACCGTGACGCTCTCCGCGGCGGGTATCGCGAGCGGCGCGGCGCAAGTTGAGAGCTATGGGCTGGCCAATGGCGCCAATACCTTCACGCTCGGTGCCACTGCGCAGAACATCATCGGTGGCAGCGGCGATGACTTACTTAAGACCGGTGCGCTCACCATTGTCAGTGGCAACTTGGATGGCGTGAGCGGTACGGATACGGTGGCGGTCGAACAGAGCGCGAGCTTGTCGGCGACGCTTGCCAATATCGACGCGGTGACCTTGGCCAACAACGTCAACCTGATCACCAGCATCATCAACAACGCGTTGATCACCAGTGCGCTCGGCACCAATACCGTGACGCTCTCCAACGCCGGCACGGCCAACGGTGCGGCGCAGGTCGAAAACTACCAACTCGCCGACGGTGCCAACAATTTTACCCTCGGCGCAGCGGCACAGAATGTCATTGGCGGCACGGGCGATGACGTCGTGCACAGCGCTGCACTCGTCACGCTGAGTGGCACGCTCGCGCTGGCTGGCGGCAACGACAGTCTGGTCATCGATACCACCGGCAGCAATATCGCCGGCATGGGCTTGAGCGCGGTCGAAACCGTGGTGCTCGCCAACAATGTCGATGCCACCCTGACCATCGCCGAGAACGCCTTGGTCGGCACCGCGAGCGGCATCAACACCTTGAGCTTGAGTGATGCCGGCACGGCCATCGGCGCAGCGCAAGTCGAGGCCTATCACCTCGCCAATGGCGGCAACAATTTCACGCTCGGCGCCAACGGCCAGAATGTCACAGGCGGCACCGGTGCCGATGTCATCAACGTGGTCGATACGCAATTGAGTGGCGCCGTGCTTGATGGCGCGGGCGGTCGCGACACCTTGGCGGTGACCAGCAGCGCGATCGGTGTCAGCACCCTCGCTGGTGCGATCAGCAACATTGAAGTCATCGATCTGACCGGCGTTGCCAATGGCGCGTCTTTCACCGCTACGGCGGGTGTGGAAGAGATTCACGCTGGCGCAGGCGCCGATACATTGAATGCCTCGGCGGTGACGACGGGTGCGACCATCACTGCGGGTAGCGGCGCCGATACCGTTACCGGTGGCAGCGGTAATGACATCATCGATGTGGGTGTCGATGCCAACGTCGATACCGTCAATGCTGGTGGTGGCAGCGATACCGTGACCAACTTCGGCGCGGGCGATGTGATCAATTTCGAAGCGGGCAATGACACCGCGACCTATGCGGCGGTGACGGCCACGGTCGATGGCGGTGCGGCGATCGATACGCTGACCGTCACCGTCACCACCGGCGCCATGACTTTCGATTTCACGCAAGTCAACGCGCAACAGATCACCGCCGGCGGCACCGGCGTCTACAAGAACTTCGAGAACCTGGCGGCGGGTGCCGCCGGTGTTGATGACGCGCTGACCGTCACTCTGGCCAGCACCACCACCGCTGTTACTACGGGCTCGGGCGATGACACCATCACCTTTCACAGTCAGGCGGTGAGCGTCGATGCAGGTGCCGGCGCTGATACGCTGATCCTCGGCGGCAGCGGTGTGATCGTGGTCGATTTGTCGGCGGCGGGTGATCAGGTCAGCGGACTCGGCACTTATGTGAATTTCGAAAATCTGGATGCCGCCGCGTCGTCGGCCACGCTGGTGGCGATTGCCGGTCAGAACACCGCGTTCATTAAAACCGGAACCGGCAATGATTCCTTGTCGGGCGGCGTCAGCCTCGATGGTGGCAACGGCAACAACAACATCACCGCTGACAGCCGCACCACCACCGTCGTGGCCGGCGGCGGTAACGATAATCTCGACGCGAGTTCCGCCGCGCAGGCGGTGACGGTCAATCTCGGCGATGGCACCAACGCCGTGCTCGGCAGCAGCCATGGCGACATCATCACCCTGGGCGCGGGGGCCGACACTATCAGCGCCGGTGCTGGCAGCGACATCATCATCGGCACCTTAAGTGCGGGTGACCTTATCGATCTCGGTGCGGACGACGACAACTTCACTTATCAGGCACTCGGCAGCGCCAGCATGTCGGTCGATGGCGGCACCGGCACGGACACGCTCACTGTCGGCGTCACTAGCGGCGCGATGATCATCGATCTCTCCAACAGCACCGATCAAATCGCAGCTGAGGCGGGCAGCTACAAGAATTTCGAGAATCTCGCCGCCGGCAGTGCGAGCAATAATCTCACCGTCACCACGGCCGCCAGTGGCGGACACATCGTCACCGGCAGTGGCGATGACGACGTCACCTTGAGCGCCGTCGCAAACACCACCGTTGAGACCGGCGCCGGTGATGACGTCATCAATGTCACCGCCGCCACCATCAACGGCAGCATTGACGCGGGTAGCAATACCGGCGTGGGTGACACACTGAATGTCCTGGGTGGCGGTGCACTCGGCATGAGTGTGACCGCTATCGGCATCGAGAACGTGAGCCTCGCGGTGGCGACTGATTTCACTGCCAATGGCTTGAGTGGCCTCAACATCACCGGCTCAAGCGGCAATGACATCATTACCGTCGGCGCGGCTGATCAGTTGGTGGCGGGAGCGGGCGGCGACGACGTGGTCAAGGTCACCGCTGCCCTGCTTTCCGCGAGCCTCCACGTGGACGGCGGTACACAGACCGTGAAAGACACCCTGGTGGTCACGACCGATGCTGCCGTCGTCGATGCCGATCTTGTCCATGTCAGCGGCATCGAAGTGCTGAAGCTGGTGGCCAACGCAGCAGACAATGCCCAGAGCGTGATCTTGGGTGCCAATGCGACGACCGGCGGCCTGACCACGGTCGACGCGACTGCGGTGGGCGCCGACGATAACATCACGATCAACGCTGCTGCTTTCGGCAATGCCCTGACCGTCAATACCGCAGCGGGCAGCGATGTGATCACGCTCGGCAGCGGCGGCAGTGTGGTCGATGCTGGCAATGGCGCAAACACCGTGACGGTGGGCGCGGCCAATGATGGCGTGCACAACGATGCGATCACGACCGGCAGCGGCGTCGATCTCATCAAGACCACCGATGCGCAATTGACCGCGAGCTTGAGCGTAGCGGCCGGCAGCGGCAGCGATACCTTGCAAGTGACGGACGACGCCTCGCTGGCGGATGCCGATCTGGCCCACATGAGTGGCTTGGAAATATTGAAGTTGTCTGGCGACGCAGGTGACAACGCCCAGAGCGTGAGCTTGGCGGCGAACGCCGAGACGGCCGGCATCACCACGCTTGATACGCTTGCGGCCGGTGCCGATGATGCGATCAGCGTTGATGCCAGCAGTTTCGACAATGCCCTGACGGTCAACACTGGCGCGGGTGACGATGTCATCACGCTGGGCACGGGCGGGAGTGTGGTGGTCGCGGGTAACGGTCACAACACCGTCACCGTCGGTGCCGCCAACGACGGTGTGCATGATGACGACATCACGCTCGGCAGCGCTAGCGATCTCATCCAGACCCTCGACGCGCATCTCAGTGCGCACCTGCGGATCGCCGCCGGAACGGGCAATGACACGCTGGAGGTGGTCGACGACGCATCGGTGGTGGATGCCGATCTGACGCAGCTCACGAGCATCGAAATACTGAAGCTGAGCGCCAACGCCGGCGACAATGCGCAAAGTGTGACGGTAGCAAGCCATGCTGCCGCCATGGGCTTGACCGTGATCGACGCGAGTGCCGTCGGTACGGACGATGTCATCAATATCGATGCGACCGGCTTTGCCAACGCCCTCACCATCCTCACTTCGTCTGGCGACGATGTCATAAGCCTCGGCACCGGTGGCACGGTGGTGCATACCAATGACGGCAACGACCGCGTCACCGCCGGCGCGGCGAGCGATGACATTGCGACCGGCGCGGGCGATGACACCATCAACGTCACCGCCACGACCATCGCCGCTGCCATTGATGGCGGCGCCAACACCGCCAGTGGCGACACGCTACATGTGACCGGCGGTGGCGCCGTAGTGATGGGCGCGAGTGTCGTTCATGTCGAGAAGATTACCTTGGCGGTGGCGACCGATTTCACCGCCAACGGCACGTCCGCGCTCGACATCACCGGCTCTGCTGGGGCCGATACCATCACCGTCGGCGCGGGTGATCAGGTCATCGCCGGCGCAGGCGGCGACGACATCATCAAGCTCAGCAGTGCGCAGTTGAGCAGCAGCCTGTTCGTCAATGGCGGTGCCGATAGCGTGGGTGACACGCTGCAGGTGACCAGCGATGCCGCCGTGACGGACAGCGATCTGGCTAACATCAGCAATATCGAGATTTTGAAACTGAGCGGTGATGCCGTCGATGACGCGCAGAGTGTGGTGCTCGATACGAACGCGGCGAGCGCCGGTCTTGCAAAGATCGACGCGACAGCGGTGGGCAGCCACGACGCGATAACGCTTGATGCTCTCTCGTTTGCCAACGCCCTCACCGTCAACACTGGCGCGGGTGATGACCTCATCACCCTGGGTGCGGGCGGCAGCGTGGTCAACGCCGGCACGGGTGACAATACTGTCAGCATCGGTGCCGCCAACGACGGTGTGCATGACGACCACATCACCAGCGGCGCTGGCGCCGACATTTTCAATGTCACCGATGCGCAGTTGAGCGCGGCCTTGACGATAGCCGCCGGTGGCGGCATCGATACCTTGCGTATCACCACCGACGCGTCGGTAGTGGATGCCGATCTGGCGGGACTCAGTGGGCTGGAAGTCCTGCACCTGGTGGCCGATGCCGGCGACGACGCGCAGAGCGTGGTGCTCGCAGCCAACGCGCAGAGCGCTGGCATCACGACCATCGAGGCCTCGGTCGGCGCCACGGACGCCGTCAGTGTCGACGCCAGTGGTTTCCTCAATGCATTGCATGTCGACACCCTCGGCGGTGACGACGTCATCGTGCTGGGCGCAGGCGGCAGTGTGGTCAATGCCGGCAACGGCGCCAATACCGTGACGGTCGGCGCAGCCAACGACAATGTGCACAAGGATGTGATCACTACCGGCAGCGGCGACGATCTGATCAGAGTCGCTGACGATAAGCTGACCAGTTTTCTGAGCGTTGCGGCGAGCGCCGGCAACGACACCCTGGAGGTGACCAGTGACGCTAACGTGGACGATAGCGATTTCACGCTGTTGGCTGGGCTCGAGACACTCAAACTGAGTGCCGATGCGCTCGACAATCATCAGGCGCTTGTCCTCGCCACCCATGCGATGGCCACCGGCCTTACTAGCGTGGATACCACGGCGGTGGGTAGCAACGATGCCGTCCTTATCGATACGCGAGACTTCAATAGCGCACTGACTATCAACAGCGGCGCGGGCGACGACGTCATCATGCTGGGTGCTGCAGGCAGCGTGGTCAATGCCGGCGATGGTGTCAATCAAATCGTCGTCGGCGCCGCCAATGACGGTGTGCACGACGACAACCTGACGACCGGCGCCGGCGTCGACTTCTTCATTCTGACCAATGCACAGTTCACCAGCCATCTGGTCATCAATGGTGGCGGCGCTAGCGACGCCCTGCGCGTAGTCGATGATGCGGCAGTGACAGACGCTGATTTTTCCCAGATCAGCGCGGTGGAACGTCTGCAGCTCACTGGCCTCGCGGCGGATGGCGCGCAAAGCATCGTCGTCGCAACCCATGCCATGGCAGCGGGATTGTCCGCCATCGAAATCAACGGCCCCGATGCCAGCGAAGTTGTGACGCTGGATGCCAGTGGTTTCGCCAACTTCCTGAACATCAATACCGATGGTAGCCGCGATATCGTTACGCTTGGCAGCGGTGGCAGTGCGGTCCATACCGGCGATGGCGATGACATCGTAACGGTGGGCGCGGCCAACGACGGGGTGCATGACGATTTGATAAACACCGGCGCCGGCGCTGACTTGATCAACCTGACCGATGCGCAGCTCAGCGCGCATCTGGTGTTGGACGCGGACAGCGGTGTGGACACACTCAAGATCACTACCGATGCCTCGGTGGTCGACGCCGATCTTGCGCACCTTACCAGTGTGGAAATCATTAAGCTGGTGGCTGACGCCGGCGATGACGCCCAGAGCATTACCTTGGCCGCCAACGCCATGGCGGCAGGCATCTCGACTGTCGATGCCAGCCTGGCCGGTGGCAGCGACACCGTCACTGTCGATGCCAGCGCCTACACTCAGAATCTCACCGTCATGCTGCATGCCGGCATCGACAATGTGACGCTCGGTGCGGGTAATGACACCCTGCTCGGTGGCGTTACCACCGGCGATACCATCAATCTCGGTGCGGGCAACGACTCCTTCGCCATGACCACCCTCGCGCTCGTGACCATCGACGGCGGTAGCGATCTCGATAGCCTGGTGATAGGCGCAGGTGCCGGTTCACGGCAGATCGACTTCTCCAACAGCGGCGATCAATTGAGCGGCGCTGGTGTCTATCTCAATTTCGAGAACCTGTCGGCGGCGGATGCGAACGGCCAGTTATCTGTGATCGCCGGCAGTGACACCACCAGCATTATCACCGGCAGTAAGATCGATCAGGTCGATGCAGGCCTCGCGAGTCATGGTGTGTCCATTGCGACGGGCGCGTCGGGGGACGCCATCATCGGCAGCGCCCATAACGATACGATCGACGCCGGCGCCGGCGATGATTTCATCGCTGGCGGCGCGGGTAACGACGCACTGACGGGTGGCAGCGGCGGCGACACCTTTGTCTTCGACACCGCGCTCAATGCCAGCACGAATGTCGATACCTTGAGCGACTTCGTCAGCGGCAGCGACCTATTCCAGCTCAATCTGGACATCTTCACCGCCCTGCATTCGACTGGCGGCGTGTTGAACGCGAATAATTTCGTGGCCGGCACCGGCGCTGTGGCGAGCACCGTTAATCAGCACGTGATTCTCGACACTACGTCGGGTTCCTTGTTCTACGATGCCGACGGTGTCGGTGGCGTGGCACAGATCGAATTTGCCCGTCTGGCTGGCGCACATCTCGCGGTGGCGACGGATTTTGTGATTGGTTGATAGGCATTGATCCGTTGTAGGTGCGAATGAATTCGCACCTACAACGGATGTTGTGTCCAGCACGCCTACCCGCGTCACTCCAGGTTCTGCACCTGAATATCGAGTATTCCCCAAAAGGCTGTATTTATAGGCGTTTGGGATGCGCGGCCCAGCCTTGGGTACACGCTTGAGTACACAATCTTTTCAGGGGGGATGGCAATGCCGCCTCTTGCAAGGAGGCCTTTCCCGTAACAGTCAATTGAAGGCGCTCGCCGGTCTCGCCACCTGGGCCAAGTTCCTCTAGCAGGTCTCAAGACTCGTCGGGGCAACCGCATTTTACGCAGCACTTGCGACCCTCATTCCAAAGACTTCCAGCTTATCGACCGCCGCCTCCTGAAAATGACCGTTTTCGCGGCTTATTCGTCCCTTCTTCGCCCGTCCGCGAATCCACCATTGTTCGCACTGAGATCTTGCGCTTCTGAGCTTGCGCGGTCTCTCGGTCCCATCAATCACGGTTCCCAAGGAGTCAGTACATGTCCAAAGTCGTCGTCGAAATCCCCACGGACAATCCACTCTGGAAATCAGATCACCGAGCCTTTGATAGTTACGGCTACTCACCGGCGGTGCGGGCGGGTGGTCTGCTATTCATTGCCGGTGTGGTCGGCTTTCGACCCGACGGCAGCATTCCGGCTTCCGTTTCAGAGCAAGCAGAACTCGCCTTGCAGCGCACGCAGGAGTTGTTGCGTCTGGAAGGCCTCACGATGGGGGATTTGGTTGAGGTCGTGAGCTATCACGTCGACCTCGAGCACAATCTTGCTTCGTTCATGCCGGCCAAGGAACGCTACTTCGAGAGACCGTTCCCCACTTGGACGATCATCGGCATTCAGGCGCTTGCCTTGCCCGAACTCAAGGTCGAGATCCGCAGCGTCGCTGCGTTGAGGACGTAACCGAGCCCATCGGGATGCGCTGTCGTTCACGGCGACTCGTCGTCGGTCGCACAATGAGCGGCGCCGCGCAGAACGCGGCTGCCGCTTCAGCTCACGGACGTCTCCAAGCGAGCAGTGCGAGCCTCTGCACGTGAACGGGGTGTCACCTGCGTACGGCCCAATTCGACAGGCTTGCTGTCTGGTCCGTCCTTTCGAAGCGCGCGCGGCGTGCGGCCGAGCACGCGCAAGAAGGCGAGTCGCATGCGATCGGTATCGGTAAATCCGACAGAGCGTGCAATCACGTTTAGTGGTTCGCGCCCTTCATCAATGCGCGGCTTGGCCGCCTCGACGCGAAGCTGTTCGACCAGTTTTGCCGGTGTCGTGCCGGTAGCCTTGAAGAACGAGCGACCGAATTGTCGGACGCTGAGATTGGCAACGTCAGCCAGGCGCTCGAGTGACAGCGAGCGCTCTAGGTTTTCGCGCATGAAGGACATCACGCGGCGCATGCGATCCGAGTCCGGGTCGAGACGCAGCAGCGAAGAGAACTGCATTTGGCCGCCGGCGCGTCGGTGATATACGACCAACTGGCGGGCTACGGTCTTTGCGACAGTCCTGCCTTGATCCTCTTCGAGGAGCGCCAATGCCAGATCGATCCCGGCAGTGATGCCCGCTGAAGTCCAGATGCGGTCATCTCGCGTAAAGATGCGGTCGCCGTCTACAAGCACCTTGGGATAACGGCGCTGTAGTTCGTGCGCGTACATCCAGTGAGTCGTCGCGCGCCGTCCATCCAACAATCCCGCAGCAGCCAGGACGAAAGCGCCGACGCACACGCTGGCAACCCGCCGGGTGCCGGCGTCGTAAACAGCGCGGACGATAGCTGTGTGTTCGTCCAAAACCGGGTACAGGGCGGTGCGCTCGCCCCCGATAACGAACAAGGTATCCAGACCTTCGAGGTCGATCGGATGGCTGTCGACCATGACGCCTTCGGAGCTTTTTACCGACCCGCCCGTCGCTGAGAACACACGAATCTGATAGCGCTCGTCACCCAACCTGTTCGCAAGATGGAAAGGTTCCATCGCGCCGCTGAGGTCGAGCAGCACAAATTCGGGAGTCACGAAGAAGCCTAGCGTCAGGGGAGGGCGGTGCGTCATGGGCGGATCCAGGAAAAACGTTCCGCTCATTCTACATAACTCGATTCGCGCCGTGTCATGAATGTCCAGAATCGACGGAACTTGGTCCGTCTTAATGTTTGCGGCTCTCCCAGACTTGGGGTCCCAACCTGGAGATGTTCCATGAAGATCGCCTGTTTCCTTTACCCCAAGTTCACCTCGGTCGACCTCATCTCGCCCATCACTGTCTGGCAGTTCGTTCCGAACGTCGAGTTCGAATTCATCGCCGCCGAGAAAGGCCTGGTCGCGACCGACACGGGCCTGCTGTTCAACGCTACCCACTCCTACGCCGATGCGTCGTCCACGCCCGACGTTGTGTTCGTTCCCGGCGGGGCAAAGCCGACAATTGACGCCCTCTCGGATACAGCGCTACTCGACACCATCGCGCGACTCGGTCAGGAGGCAAGCTGGGGGTGACCAGTGTGTGCACCGGTTCACTCCTCCTGGCCGCTGCCGGCCTGTTGCAGGGCTATCGCGCGGGGTGTCACTGGTACCCACGCCAATGGCTGACCAAATTTGGCGCCATTCCGATGAACGATCGCGTGGTCATCGACCGCAACCGGGCCACCGGAGGGGGCGCGACGTCGGGTATGGATTTCGCTTTGCACATGGCCGGCATGTGGGGTGGGGAGGCGTCCGGACGATTGATCGAATTGCTGATCGAGTATGCGCCGGAGCCACCTTATCGCACTGGTCGTCCGGAACTCGCGGACGCGCAGACGCTATCTGCCGCGCGCGAGATTCTGGCCGAGGAGTTTTCCGAGTCCGTGGTTGATCAGGCCTGCCAGCGGCTGGCCAGCACGCGCATCCGCGAATCCGCCGTTCTCGCCTGACTGCCCATAATCCGGCCCGCCATATCTCGTCGCAACCACGCGATGTGGCGGGCTGAGAGGAGATATTCGTGATCGACCTTCACTATTGGCCGACGGCAAACGGTTGGAAAATATCAATCATGCTTGAAGAGTGCGGTCTCTCTTACCGCACTCTTCCGGTGAATATCGCTCGAGGTGAGCAGTTTGCGCCGACGTTTGTCGATATCAGCCCGAACAGCCGAATCCCTGCGATCGTCGACCACACGCCCACCGGGGGCGGTGAACCGATAGCCGTCTTTGAATCCGGCGCAATTCTAATTTACCTCGCCGAAAAGACCGGGCATCTTCTTGCCCCCGCGTTGCGAGAACGCAAGGCGGTTATTGAGTGGACCATGTGGCAGATAGGAGGACTGGGTCCCATGGTCGGCCAGTACGGCCATTTCATATTGCATGCGCCGGAGACCCTACCGTATGCAATTACTCGATACCGTCGCGAAGCACACCGATTGTTCCGGGTTCTGGAGACGCAACTCGACAAGACAGAGTCCTACCTGGCAGGCGAGTACTCCATCGCGGATATCGCGTGCTTCCCATGGATGTACTGGGCCACGACTCATTCTGCGTATCAGCTTGCCCTCGGGGACTACCCCAAGATAGAACGCTGGATCGAGGCGGTCGGGACGCGCCCCGCCGTCAGGCGCGGACTTGCGGTCAGCGCAAATCTCGAACTCACCGATCTGGATATCGAAGCCCGTAGCCATCTTTTTGGCGGGCATGAAAATTGAAACGCGCGTTGTGTTCGCCCCTCCAATAAATAAGAACCGAGATGATTACAAACCGCTTGTTTGGTCTTTGGTGCCCTCTTCTTGCCCTTGTATATCGTTCTGACATCGTCGCTGGTGTATTCAATTTCTGGTAAGTGTTTCTGTCCGTCTCGTACGCCTGGGCGTAACGAGAACTGCGGGGAACACGGGACACCACGCCCGTTTTGTGCCGACTGTCTATCTCTTTGCCTACCGCGGCACGCGGCATTGGCTTCGATGGCTCTTCCCGTCGAAGACTTTCCATCGAGTTGAGCCATTGACCCGAGGCTCGGGGCTGCGTCTTGGTGACGCGTTAGCTGACGACATCTGCGGGAGCAGATAAAGACAAACCGCATTGCGCGATTCAGTGAGAACGATGCGCCAGTGAACCCGTCACTTGGGTCCGTCACTTGCGACTGTGCCCGTCAAACCCTTGCGGGCTGGGGCTAGGAGCGCGTCGTCACTACTGGCTGGCGCCGGGTAGTGACGACGCTGTTGGCGCAGTTGACGCTGCTGACATTGGCGCAGACGCCGAGTCACTGACTGGCGCAGGCGCTAACGATGATGACTGAGAGAAGTAGCTGACGAAGATCTCCAGCCTTGCGGCCGCCGGCTTGCAGGAGATGTGGCCGGTTAGGGGCGCTCGCGTAAGCGAGCTGGGGCGATGCGTTAACGAGCATCAATCGGGCTGACTCAGCCAGCGTGAAATCCGTTGAGAAAATACTGCGGCAGACAACGCGCGATGGCAAGTCTCGCGTGCGCGTTAGCCATTGCTCGATGCTGGTTGCGCCATCATTCACTCGCCCAAGTGTCCGTCCAGATCCCATTGCTCTTGGCACACACCGCGCTCGCACGAGTGAGGCCGACACTTTTCGCTGCGATTCCGGATCTCCATACAGGGCCGTCGCGTCGCCTAGATGACGGCGCCGGTCTTTGTAACGTCCAAACAATTCCAGGAGATGACGATGATGCAGCACAAGAACCATAGAGAGCCGGCCATCCTGCGCCGTCCGCAAGTTCAACAACGCACCGGTCTATCGCGCAGCACCTTGTATCAATACATCAAGGACGGCGAGTTTCCGAAATCCATCGCACTCGGTCGGCGTTCGGTGGGCTGGCTCGAATCGGACATCAGCGATTGGATAGCTGAGCGCGTCAAGATTTCGCGCAGCAGCGATGTACGCTCGGCACGGTAAGCGAGGAATGAGCGCCGACGTTTTTGCACAGTTCCGCGCGGCCCTGGTCGCGCGGGACATCATCCCACCCGACCCACTTATCGGCGACGGCCAAATCCACCGTTGCGAGGCCGTAGGGAAGCGCGGCAGGCACGATGCAGCCTATGTGCTCCACCTCGATGGCTTCCCCTGCGGCGGCCTGCAGAATTGGCGCGATGGCCGAGGGTGGGAACTATGGCGACTGGACATCGGGCGACCGCTGACAAGCGTCGAGCGTGAGGCTATAGAGCGGCGGAACATCGCCGCTCGAATACAGCGCCCAGAAGAGAAGGCGGAATGGCAAGCCGAAGCCCGCGACCGCGCGAGACGGATCTGGGGCGCCGCTCGGCCAGCGAGTGGCTCTCATCCGTATCTGGCGCAGAAAGGGGTCTTAAGCCACGCCCTGCGCGTATACAAAGGCGCGCTGGTCGTGCCGCTGCGCGCAGGTGACGGAACATTGCATAGTCTGCAGTTCATTGCCCGTGACGGCTCCAAGCGTTTTCTGAAGGGCGGGCTCGTCGTCGGCATGACTCACCTGGTCGGCACTGTCGGCGAGGACGAGGCGGTCGTATGCGTCGCCGAGGGTTACGCCACGGCCGCCAGCATCCATGCGGCGACCGGGTATCCGGTCGCGGTGGCGTTCAATGCCGGCAACCTTGCGGCCGTGACGCGGGCACTCCGTCAGTCGCATCCGCACGCACGTCTCATCGTGTGTGCGGACGATGACACGGACACCTCAGGAAACCCGGGACTGACGCTTGCCTCTGCTGCCGCCCGCGAGAACGGCGCGCTGGTGGCGGTGCCGAACTTCGGCGCTGCACGACCAAACGGCGCGACTGACTTCAACGATCTCCATCGCGCACTAGGCCTCGATGCGGTCAAGGCTTCGCTCGCTATTGCCTCAACCGCTGCGGATGACGAGGTGGATACGAGCGTTGCACTAGAGGGGACTGTCGCAGACTGGCCAGAGCCCGAGCCCCTTGGAGAAGCGCTGGAAGGAGAACCTTATCCAGACGACGCCTTGCCTGGGATTCTGGGTGACGCGGTCAGGCAGGCGCAGGCGTTCGTGCAGGCGCCTATGGCGTTGGTCGCATGCTCGGCGCTCGCGGTGTTGTCTGTCGCGGTGCAGGGACTGGTGGATGTACGGCGCGACCATCACCTCGTTGGTCCCGTGTCACTCTACCTGCTCGCACTGGCCGACTCCGGTGAGCGTAAGACCACTAGCGACACCATCTTTGGCGGAGCCCTGCGTCGTTGGGAGTGTGAGCGTCGCAAAGCGCTCGCACTCGAAATCGCAGAATCCGAGGCTGCGATGGCCGCGTATGAAGCAAAGAGGGCCGGACTCCTCGATGCCATCAAACTCAAGCGACGCCGCGAGAAAGCTACCCATAGCGAGGAAGCGGCCCTTGCGGCGCTGGTAATGGAGGCGCCAGCCCCGCTACCTGTTCCGAGGTTGCTGTACGCGGACGCCACGCCGGAAGCGCTGGCGCATTCCTTGGCCACCGGCTGGTCCAGTGCCGGCGTGCTCTCCGCCGAGGCCGGTGCAGTGTTTGGCGCGCACGGCATGGGGCAGGACACCCTGCTGCGCAACCTGGCTCTATTGAACGTCCTGTGGGACGGCGGCGAGATGGCTATTGATCGGCGCACGCGTCCATCGTTTGTGATGCGCGGCTGCCGGCTGACATTCGGCTTGATGGTTCAGCCAGACGCCTTGCGCATTTTTTTGGAACGAGCCGGGACCCTTCCGCGCGGCACAGGCTTCATCGCAAGGTTCTTAATTGCCTGGCCGCAGAGCACCCAAGGGACACGTGCTTTCCGGCCGGCACCCATCGCGATGCCGGCAGTTGAACGCTTCGGAGAGCAGATCTGCGCTTTGCTCGATAGCACGCCAGAGAGCAATGAGCGGGACGAGTCTGTCAGGACCATGCTCGACCTATCGCCCGCTGCTCGGACGAAATGGATAGCGGTCCACGATGCAATTGAACGCGAGTTGGGGCGAGATGGAAGGCTACGCGCCGTGCGCGACGTTGCCTCCAAGGCGGCCGAGAACGTGGTGCGACTTGCGGCGCTGTTTCATGTTCTTGAGCACGGCGCGGCCGGGACGGTAGACGAACAAAGCATCATCGCCGCAGAGCGCATCGTTGGCTGGCATCTACTCGAAGCGCGCCGGCTACTTGCCGAACTGGATGTACCGCCCACGCTGGCGGCCGCGACTCGACTCGATGCGTGGCTAGTCGCCGAAGCTCGTATTACACGTGCGATCCGCGTACCGATCTCTCGCATCTATCAGTTTGGCCCCCGCTGCGTACGCGACAGTCGAGATCTGCGGGCGGCATTGGCCACCTTGAACGAACGAGGGCGCGCGCGTCTGGAAGTAGATGGACGCCGACGGTACGTGGTGGTTAATCCGACGTTGCTGATGGACGACAGTTGACGCCGGTCCCTTTCAGAGGCATGGGTTCAAAAATAATCAGCACCTTGGATAAAGTGATCAAAGAAGAGGGGCGGCTAATCTGGCTATTCCTGCTAGTCCAATGCCCATCGCTTCACGGCTCACTAGCAGGAATAGCCAGATTAGCCAGGCGATTATAAATCGTGCATTCCCATCGCTAATTTGATCAGCGGCGCGATATCAGCGGGGAAAACCACGAGGAGGCACCCGAATGCGCAGCGCGGAGGCGTCTGCGTCATCCACTTGGTCAGGCGACGCTTTGCATCTTGTTTGCGAAATCGCGACCGGACGTCGCAGGCGGCAAAGCTTTGCCGTCAACTCGATACAATTCGATCGCTTCCTCAACTACCGTACAAAGTTCTTCAAACACCTCTCTTTCGTCATTTCCGTGACATCCGCCGTGTATCAGACCGGGTGCGCTCCCGACGTAGCACTGGTCCTCTTCTGACCATTCCACAATTTTTGCGTATTTGGCGCTGTCCTTCATTTCTGGGTGTCCTCAAGAGCCATTCGTACTGCACGCACCTGATAATGTTTAGCATCGTCGCCTGATTGTCCAGAAATTGTCACCGGCCTACTTCCCGTGGGGTGGACAAAATTCCGGTGACTGCCCTTGCCTCCCCGGTTCTCGAAACCGGCTGCTTCAAGCTGGGCAATCAATTCTCTGATCTTAGGTGGCATTCGCTATCTCTGAAGTGTCTCAGGCCGCCTCACCCGCCGATAAGCGGTGCCGCAATGCACCGCACGGGGAAGTCCGCCCCATTGGGCGGGTTAGGCCGCAAGCTCGACGTCCGGGAGATTGGCAAGGACTTGGTCATAGGTCTCATAGCGCTCGAGGACTTCGACGACGACCGACAGAGGCTCAGACCAAATCCCTGGCAGATCTCGCTCAAGTGGTTCGCGGATTAGGAACGCGAGTGCCTCTTTCGGAGGGCAGAACTCAGCGGCGACTCCAGATTTGTTTCCCCTCGCATCGATTCGGTACCACCCGAAGTCTCGAAGGTAAACCGCATTTAGGCCGTGGAGACAATAAGGCGCACCACTGTCCCCGACGGACAGCCGCTGATAGCAAAGGCCGCTCGGAATGCCATTTGCTCTCAGCAACGCTGCAAGCAGGTGGCTCTTCGCGTAACAGTATCCAGTCCCGTGACGAAGAACATCGGACGCTCTGCAGGTTACTGGATTTAGCTTGAAGTCCGAGCTGTGTCTGATTTCATCGCGGACGAACTCGAAACACCGACGCACCAGTTCCAATTCCGAATTCGCCCCAGCCGCGAGGCGAGAGGCGCGAGCCATGAGTTCAGCGTCTTCGAAGTCGATGTACCTGCTGGAATCTAGATAGCGTTGCATACAGTCCTTACGGCCTAACGCTCGATCGTCGTGACACTCAACCGCATGCCCATCGCAAGCAGCAGTGTATTCAACGTCTCCAGCCGAGGATTTCCGCGTTGCGAGAGCGTGCGGTAGAGTGTTTCACGCGATAGGCCGGTGCGTTCGGCGAGCACCGACATACCGCCAATAGATTCCGCAAGCTCGCGTAGCGCGACGGTGATGACGCGGTTATCCCCGTCATCAAGCATGGCCTCAACGTAGGCCGCCCGCTCAGCGTCCGTTTTGAGGTGGTCAATTGCGCGGAAGGGGCGCGACGGTGTGCCGCTACCGCGCTTTGCGCTGCTTCCAGTCTTGCTAGTAGCTTTGGGCACGTTCGATGTCCTTCGACTGCTGTCGCGCAATCCGTCAATCCGTTCTGAGACGGGGCTTCATCTGTCGGGGAGGGATATTGCTCCGACTCTGTAAATCCACTGTAGCTTATCGGCTACTAGCGGGCAATCCAGCGGAAGCGAGGGATGCGTAACCCCGCTTCCTACGTCGGGCTTGTCCACCAGTTCGGCCGTCCTCGCCAGCTTCCACGGCGCGCCTACGCAAACTCCCGCTTTTTGATAGGAACAACCTTCTCGGCAAACCCTCGCTCTGCCTCGGCGAGCAAGTCGGCCCACATCTGTAGTCCCGTTCTGCGCTCTTCAAAGTAATCGTGGCGATTGTAGATGCCCACGACGCCCTTGACCTTGTGGTTCAGGCAGCGCTCTGCAACGTGCGGCGCCACGCCCAGCGCTTCCAGGTGGGTGCGCGCCGTGCGCCGAAAATCATGGGGCGAGAACGCCTCGCTTTCCTTCATCATCGGCCGGATGCTCTTGGCGAGAGCCGCGTTGATGGTGTTGGTGTCAATGTGCGGCAGCATGCGAGTTTCCAGCTTGCGCGCGGGCAGCAGCCATGCGCTCCCCCCGGCAAGACGCACCAAGTCGCGCAACACCGCGACAGCCTGGCGCGGAAGCGGAATGTCTATAGGGACGCCGGTTTTGGTGCGTTCGGCCGGCAGATGCCATACGGCCTCGTCCAGGTCAAACTCGTCGATGCGCGCGCAGATGAGCTCTGACTTGCGAACCGCCAGCATCAGCAGCAGTTTCACAGTAAGCGTATTTTCGTGCGCCCAACCCTTCGCGGACTTCATTGCTGCCATGAGTTGCGCCAACTCATCGCGAGTCAGCCAGCGGGTACGTGATTCTTCCTTTCCGCCCGCGTCCGACGGGTCAAAGGCCGCCGCCGGGTTGTAGGGGACCATCTCGCGCTTAACCGCATAGTCGAACATGCGCTTGGTCCAGCGCATGACATCCGTGGCCATGGTCGGAGCGCCGCGTGCCACGATGGATTTCAGCATGGCGTCGATGTGCTTCGGCCTGACGTCGCCAACGGCCAGCTTGCCGATATTGGGTTTGATATCCCGCTCAATCCGGCTTCGGACGATATTCGGATGTTTCCAGCGGCCGAGGATGCGCGCCGCGAAGTATTCGTCCGCCAACGCCGCCACGGTGATGACGGCACTCTCTGCTTCGATCTTTGCAACCGCAGCGGCCTTGCGCTGCTTCTTCTCGCCTTGAACGTCATGCCCGAGTGCAACACGTGCGCGCATTGCCTTGGCGGTCTTCCTGGCATTCGCGAGCGACAGATCGCGGTAGCAGCCGAAATCAAGAACACGCTGTTTGCCTGCCAGGCGATAGCGGAATAACCAGCGCGGTGACGCGTCTTCTTTGCGGTAGCGCAGATACAGACCATCGCCGTCACTGCGCGCATCGAAACGTGCGCCCGCCTTCATCAAATTGCGAATCTCGAGATCCGTGAGTGTGCCCATACTTTCACCTCCGATGTGTGTACCCAAGAATGACCCAAAGTTTCGACCTTGGGTACACGCTTGAGTACACAGAAATTATCGGATTCAGGTGGAAGTTGCCATCCTTTGGCGCATCGGATTTTTATAGAAAAGTGGAAATTTCGGCGGAAAATGGACTTTTTCGGATCTACACGGAAATCATTCTAAATTTTGCACCTGTTCCCGCATCTGTTCGATCAACACTTTGAGATTCACCGCTGCACCAGCGGTATCGATATGCGCGGACTTCGAACCCAGGGTATTGGCTTCGCGATTCAACTCCTGCATGAGAAAGTCGAGACGCCGACCTAGCGGTTCGTCGAGATCGAGCACGCGCGCTACTTCCTCGACGTGGGCACCGAGGCGGTCGAGTTCCTCGGCGACATCCAGGCGTTGCAGCAGCATTGCGCATTCCTGTTCGACACGGGATTCATCCAGCCCATCGGCCAGATCGCGAATGCGCTGCTGATAGCGCTCGCGTATCGACTCGATGATCTCCGGCACGCGAGTTTCGAGCATCACTAGCTGGTCGCGCACGCCGGCCAGGCGCGACAGCATCATGGCCTTGAGCTTGTCGCCCTCGCGACGACGACCATCGAGGAATTGATCGAGGGCGTCGTCGAGAGTGTTCAACACCAGCCGGGCGGTGGCATCGAGATCGATCTCCTCGACTTCGGCCACGCCCGGCCAGCGCAGCACATCAAGCGGATTGACGTTGGCGTTTTCGCCCAGCATCTCGACGATCTGTCGAGCGGCGCGCACCACCTCACTGGCGGCGCGTTGGTTGATCTTGAGCGCCTTGAATTGCGTGCGGGCGGTATCGAAGCGCAGCGTGCAATCGAGCTTGCCGCGTTTGACCGACGCGCCGATGCGCTCGCGCACCGCGCCTTCCAGGCTACGGAAATCCTCCGGCAGGCGCACGAAGACTTCGGCGTAGCGGTGATTGACCGAGCGCAGTTCCCACGCGCCACGGCCATAGTCGGCATCGAATTCGACGCGCGCGAAAGAAGTCATGCTGAGCGGCATCGTGGCGGGCTCCCGGAATGTGGCTTGAAGAAGCAGCAGTCACCGCATCTTAACGGCTGCCTGTCGACGGGCAAAGCCATGAGCGGATGCGCGGCCTATAATGCCGTCATCTTCCTTGCATGAGAGACTCGATGGCAACCCGACCCAGCGGCCGCAAGGCCGAGCAGATGCGTGACGTAGGTTTTACCCGTGGCTACACCCGACACGCCGAAGGTTCGGTGCTGGTCGAGTTCGGCGACACCCGCGTGTTATGTACCGCGAGTATCGAGACGCGCGTGCCCCCCTTCCTGAAAGGCACTGGCCGCGGCTGGGTGACCGCCGAATACGGCATGTTGCCGCGCTCCACCAATTCGCGCATGCGGCGCGAGGCGACTTCCGGTCATCAAGGTGGACGCACACTTGAAATTCAACGCCTGATCGGTCGCTCGCTGCGCGCGGTGGTCGATCTGGCGGCGCTCGGTGAAAACACCATCACCCTCGATTGTGATGTGCTGCAGGCCGACGGCGGCACGCGTACCGCCGCCATCACCGGTGCCTATGTGGCGCTGGCCGACGCGGTCGACACGCTGCTCAAGGCCGGCAAGATCAAGGCCAATCCGCTGCACGGCGCGGTGGCCTCGGTGTCGGTCGGCATCTACAACGGCATGCCCGTGCTGGATCTTGACTACGCCGAGGATTCAAACGCCGAGACCGACATGAACATCGTGATGAATAACGCCGGTCATTTCGTTGAGATCCAGGGCACCGCCGAAGGCCATGCTTTCCGTCGCGACGAAATGAACGCCATGCTCGATCTCGCCGCGAGTGGCATCACGCAATTGTTCGAGCTGCAGGACGCAGCACGAGCGCGATAGCGATGGAGCTGGTGCTGGCCAGCGGCAATGTCGGCAAGCGGCGCGAAATCGCCGCCATGCTGGGCGACCTGGCCATCACCTTACGTCCGCAAGCGGATTTCGCGGTGACGAGTGTCGAGGAGACCGGCACCACCTTTGTCGAGAACGCCATCATCAAGGCTCGTCATGCCGCCCGCGAGAGCGGCCGGCCGGCGCTGGCTGATGATTCCGGGATCGCCGTCGATGCTCTGGGCGGCGCGCCCGGCGTCTATTCGGCGCGCTACGCCGGCGTCGATGCGAGTGACAAAGCGAATCTACATAAGCTGCTCGATGCCAGCGCTCATCTGCCCGACGGGTTGCGCAGCTGCCGCTTCGTATGTGTGATGGTGGCGATGCGCGACGCCGACGATCCGCTGCCGGTGATCGCGACGGGTATCTGGTCGGGCCAGCTGTTACGCGCACCGCGCGGCGACGGTGGCTTTGGCTACGACCCCATTTTTCTGGTGCCGAGTCACGCTTGTTCGTCCGCCGAATTATCGCCGCTGCTCAAGAATCAGTTGAGTCATCGCGGCCAAGCACTGCGCAGCTTACGCGCTCTGCTTGAAGTTGCGGACGGTTGGCGATGAGCGCCGTGCCCATCGGCCTCTACGTGCACCTGCCCTGGTGCGTGCGCAAATGCCCCTATTGCGACTTCAATTCCTACGAGGCGCGCGGCCCGCTGATCGAGCATGTCTATATCGATGCCTTGTTGCGCGATCTCGATACGGAGTTGGCGCGCATGACGCGCCCGCTGATCGGTAGTGTGTTCATCGGTGGCGGCACCCCCAGTCTGTTCAGTGCGCCAGCCATCGCGCGTTTACTGGAAGGATTGCGGTCGCGCACCCAATTCGTCGACGACGTCGAGGTCACGCTTGAAGCCAACCCCGGCACTGCTGAGACTGCGCGCTTTCGAGGCTATATCGCCGCAGGGGTTAATCGACTCTCGCTCGGCATTCAAAGTTTCGACCCCGCGCAACTCCTGCGTCTCGGCCGTATCCACGACGCGCGCGAGGCCCATGCGGCGATCGCCATGGCGCGCGAAGCGGGCTGCACCAATCTCAATCTCGATCTGATGTTCGGTTTGCCCGAGGCCGCGCCCAGTGACAGCCTGCGCGATCTGGAACAGGCGATTGGCCATGAGCCCGAACATGTGTCCTGGTATCAACTCACCTTGGAGGAGGGCACGGCCTTCGCGCGCCAGCCACCGCCGCTGCCGGACCACGATCAGATCTGCGACGACTACGATGCCGGTCTCGCCTTGCTCGCGAGTGCGGGTTATCAGCAGTACGAGATCTCAGCCTATGCGCGCAGCGAACGCGCCGCGCGGCACAACACCAACTACTGGTTGTTCGGCGATTACATTGGCATCGGTGCCGGTGCCCACGGCAAGCGCACCGACGAAGCGGGCACGGTATGGCGCACGGCGCGCATCCGTCACCCCGAGCGTTATCAGAAGGCTGCGCGCGAGGGGCGCGCTATCGAAACCGAAGAGCGCGTGACCGGCATGACACTCGCCACCGAATTCATGTTGAACGCGCTGCGCCTCGCCAGCGGCTTCGATACGGCCTTGTTCAGTGCGCGCACCGGCTTGTCGATCGGCGCGATCGAGGCCCCGCTCAATACCGCGCTCGCGCGTGGTTGGCTCAAGCAACAGGACGATCGCCTGTGCCCCACCGCGCTCGGCTTCCGCTTCCTGAACGACCTGCAGTTATTGTTCACCGCCCTCGATGAACACCCAACCGCCGCCTGACACTCTGCGTGGCAGACACTGACAATGGCTTGCCCTTAGCCGACGCGTTTGAGGATATCCATGCTCTATACTCGTTTTCGAATCATTGCCGGAGCGCAAGCACCATGAGTCGCGAACAACTCGAACCTCTGTTGATACGACTGCGCGAAGAGCTCGCGAGCCTGGAACAGGGTGGCGCTCAACCGCAGACGCGGCTGCGCGCACTGGTGGATGACATCGAACGGCAGATCACGACCCAGGACGACAGCCTGACGGGCGATCTCAAGCGGCGCGTCGAAGCTTTTGAGGTCGAGCATCCGCGCGTCACAGCGATTTTGAATGATGTGATGGTGACCTTGAGTAATCTGGGGATATAGATTATCCAGCGATTCCTTCGAGGGGATGTCGCGGTGGTGCGCCTTTCAATGTGCGAATTCATGCGCACATTCAATTCAAAAAAAACTAGCCGTCCCCCTCCGGCTTACGCCGCAGATTCTTCACGCCACCGCGCAATTTCTTTTCCTCCAGCCGTTTGGTACGCGAGGCCTTGCTCGGTTTGGTCGCGACGCGCGGCTTCTGGCGGGTGCCGCCGCGGATGATCAAATCCTTCAAGCGTTGCACGGCATCTTCGCGATTGCCTTCCTGGGTGCGGAAGCGTTGGGCTTTGATGGTCACCACGCCGCCGCGCGTAATGCGCTTGTCGGCCAACGCCATGAGCCCAATCTTGTAACGCGCTGGCAGCGATGATGCGTTGATGTCAAAGCGCAGCGAGATCGCCGAGGCCACCTTGTTGACGTTCTGTCCGCCGGGGCCCTGGGAACGCACCGCCGTGAGGTCTATTTCCTGTTCGTCGATGCTGATCGCGGGCGTGATGCGTATCGTCGCCATGGGTTCCCCATCAGTGAGTTGTCTTCGCCATGCCGCCGCCGCTTATTCGATAGCACTGATCTCGAGCAGACTGTCGATGGTCCAGTCGGGTTGGTCCGTGGCGAGGGTCTGCGCTGAATTGTATCCATAAGTGACGGCCGCCACACGACAGCCAGCGGCACGGGCCGCTGCGATGTCCTCGCGCGAATCGCCGGCCATCACAAGTTCGTCTTCGGTCTGCCGACGACGATCGGCGCCGCGTCGCAGCGGCTACCGTGCTGGCCCGCAGCCTCGTGTGAGATCGGCGATGTGGGCGACGAGTGCCACGCTCGAGCACCGAGTGACGGACTGCCAGCCACGATGGGTCACGGCGCGCAGTACACCGTCGTCAGCAACAGTGCGTCCAGTGCGAGTACGCACAGCGCGAGCAGTACGATATTTCCCGAGCTGACGAATTCGCCCATGGCGATCGAGGCCTCGGGCTCAGCGGCGCGGCAGGTCGCGCTGATCGTTGTCGCGTGGTTGGGCAGGCGTGAGACCAAGCAGATGGGCGAGGTCATTGAAGAAGATACGGATATGCGCGGGCAGACGCGCACCGACCAGGCGTTTGCTTATATGGGCTTTCTAGGTCAGGCGCTCGCCGTCCTGGTCGGCAAGGTGCCCTTAAAAGGCATGGTGCGCGACGCCACCGATAAGGTCGAAAGGATGTGTATCGAGGCGCGCTGCGCTTGACGGGCAACAATCGTGCGCTGGCGGCCAAGGTGTTGGGTATGAGTGGCCAGGGCCTGTATCAGGAATTTGCATCAGTTCAATCTTGCCGACGACAACGCGGCGCAGAGCGATACGCAGACGAGTCCTGACAGAAGGACGGGGGCCGCCTCAGCGGTTGGCCCGTTGCGATGATCAGCAGATGATGTTCTGGATTTCAATGTGTGAATGGTCGCACCTGCAAACCGGGTTTTGAATCCACAGGCACCCTCTAGGTCCGACAAATTCGGACCTTCCTTCCAGAGCGCGGGAAAGAGAGACAGCAGAAGCATCCCGGAGCGCACGACGCGCTCCGGGATGCAGACAGCTTTACGCCGCAGCGAGCTGACGCAGCACGTATTGCAGGATGCCGCCGTGCTGGTAGTACTCCCATTCCTTAGGCGTATCGACGCGTACCGTGACCGGGAAGCGCGTGACCTTGCCGTCACCGGCATCGGCCACGATGGTCAGTTCACGCACGCCGGCGGCGAGGCCTTCAAGGGTGAACACTTCGCTGCCGGTCAGCCCCAGGGACTCGGCGTTCTGGCCGTCCTTATAGGTCAGCGGCAACACGCCCATGCCGACCAGATTGGAACGGTGAATGCGCTCAAAGGATTCGGCGATCACCGCGCGCACGCCGAGCAAGTAAGTGCCCTTGGCCGCCCAGTCACGCGAAGAGCCGGTGCCGTATTCCTTACCAGCCAATATCACCAGCGGCACGCCGTCGCCCTGATAGCGCATGGAGGCGTCGTAAATAGACAGCTGTTCGCCGCTAGGCACGTGCTTGGTCACGCCGCCTTCGACACCCGGCACCATGAGGTTCTTGAGACGAATATTGGCGAAGGTCCCGCGCATCATCACTTCATGGTTGCCACGGCGCGAGCCGTAGGAATTGAAGTCGACCGGCTGGACACCATTGGCGATGAGATATTTACCGGCCGGGCTGTCCTTCTTGATATTGCCAGCCGGCGAGATGTGATCGGTGGTGATCGAATCGCCGAGCTTGGCCAGCACACGTGCGTTCACGATGGGCTGGATGGCGCCCGGAGTGCGCGGCATGTTGACGAAGTAGGGCGGGTTCTTGACATAGGTCGAGGTGTCGTCCCAGCCATAGCGGTTGGATTTTTCGACCTGGATACCGGCCCAGCGCGCATCACCTGCGTAGACGTTGGCATAGCTCGCGTCGAACATCTTGGAGTCGATGGTGCTGGCAACGGTGTTCGCCACTTCGGCGGTCGACGGCCAGATGTCCTTCAAGTAGACGTCCTTGCCATCGCGGCCCTTGCCCAGCGAATCCTTCTGCAGATCGATGTTCATGGTGCCAGCGATGGCATAGGCCACGACCAGCGGCGGCGAGGCGAGGAAGTTCATCTTCACTTCGGCATGTACGCGCCCTTCGAAGTTGCGATTGCCGGATAACACCGAGCAGGCCACCAGGTCACCCTGGCGAATCGCGTCGCTGACCGGCACCGGCAGCGGGCCCGAGTTACCGATGCAGGTGGTGCAACCGTAGCCGACGGTGTTAAAGCCGAGGGCGTCGAGATGTGGCGACAGACCCGCCTTGTCGAGATAGGCCGAGACCACCAGCGAGCCGGGCGCGAGGCTGGTCTTGACCCAGGGCTTGACCTTCAAGCCGAGCTCGTTGGCTTTCTTGGCCAAGATGCCGGCGCCCACCATCACGGACGGGTTTGAGGTGTTGGTGCAGGAGGTAATGGCGGCGATGACGACCGCGCCGTCTTTTACTTCTACGTTGTGACCGCCCAGCTGCACGGTCGCGGCGCCGCCGGCCGAACGGGTGGCGGTATCGACTTCAAGCTGCTTCAAATAAGCGGCCTTCACGGCGGTCAGATCAATGCGGTCTTGCGGACGCTTGGGGCCGGCCAGGGCTGGCACCACGCTGCCCATGTCGAGTTCCAGCGTGTCGGAGTAGACGGCTTCCGGCGTGGAGGCATCGCGCCACAGGCCGGTCGCCTTGGCATAGGCTTCGACCAGCGCCACCTGTTCGGCGCTGCGGCCCGAGAGCTTGAGGAAGGTAACGGTCTCGGCGTCGATCGGGAAGATGCCGCAGGTCGCGCCGTATTCCGGCGCCATGTTGGCAAGCGTCGCGCGATCGGCCAGCGGCAGCTGATCCAGACCCGGACCAAAGAATTCGACGAACTTGCCGACCACGCCTTTCTTGCGCAGCATCTCGGTGACGCGCAACACCAGATCCGTGGCAGTGGTGCCTTCCGGCAACTTGCCGTTCAGCTTGAAGCCGACCGTCTGCGGAATGAGCATGGTGACCGGCTGGCCGAGCATGGCGGCCTCGGCTTCGATACCGCCCACGCCCCAGCCTAAAACGCCCAGACCATTGATCATGGTCGTGTGGGAATCGGTGCCGACCACGGTATCGGGATAGGCCTGTAGCACGCCGCCGTTTTCACGGGCGAACACGGTGCGAGCGAGGAATTCCAAATTGACCTGATGGACGATGCCGGTGTCCGGCGGCACCACCACGAAGTTCGAGAATGCTTCCTGACCCCAGCGCAGGAAGCCATAGCGTTCCTGGTTGCGATCGAATTCTATCTTGGCGTTTTCGTCGGCCGAGGTCTTGGTGCCGAATACATCGACCTGCACGGAGTGATCGATGACGAGTTCGGCCGGGGAGAGCGGATTGATCTTGTTGGGGTCACCGCCTAGCGCCGACATCGCGTCGCGCATCGCGGCCAGATCAACGACCGCCGGTACGCCGGTGAAATCCTGCATCAGCACGCGCGCTGGTGTGAAAGCGATTTCCTTGGTCGGGGTGGCCTTGGCATCCCACTGGGCGAGGGCTTCGATGTCGTCGCGGGTGACGTTCACGCCGTCTTCTGTGCGCAGCAGATTCTCAAGCAGGATTTTCTGGGCGAAGGGCAGCTTGTCTATCGGATACTTGCCGGCCAGGCGTGCGCAGCTGTAGATCTCGTATTTCTTATCGCCGACTTTAAGTTCCGTGCGGGCGTCGAAAGAGTTATTCATGATGTCTCCGTGCAGCTATGAGAGGTATCGGGGGCGCGAATCGAGCGCAGTATTATCGGCAATTGCGCGTCACAGTTGTAGGTTTTTGGCGTGTTTTTCGACCTTTGAAATAATGCCGCCGCCCACACAGACTTCGTCCTGGTAGAACACGACCGACTGACCCGGCGTCATGGCGCGCTGCGGAGCACCGAATTCGACCAGCAGGCGGTCTGCTTCCCGCGCGACGATGGTGCAGCTCTGGCCCGCTTGGCGATAACGGGTCTTGGCGGTGCAGACATAGGGCAGTAACGGTGCCGCGCCCGCCACCCAGGACAGATCGGTTGCGATCACCGCCTGGCTCAACAGCGCCGCGTGGTCGTTACCCTGCACCACGGTCAGCACGTTGTGTTCGAGATCCTTGGCCGCCACGAACCACGGCGCCTCGATCGCGCCACGCACGCCACCGATGCCTAAACCCTGGCGCTGGCCAAGGGTGTAGTAGACCGCGCCATGGTGTTGGCCAATGACGCGACCGTCTTCGGTCATCACCGGCCCTGGTTGGGCCGGCACGTATTGTGAGAGGAATTCGCGAAAGCGCCGTTCGCCGATGAAGCATATGCCGGTCGAATCTTTCTTCTCATGGGTGACGAGTCCGGCGGCGCGCGCCATCGCCCGCACTTCGCGTTTGGGTAAATCACCGACCGGGAACATCGAATGGGCGAGCTGCGGCTGGCCGAGTGTGTAGAGGAAATAGCTCTGGTCCTTGTTGCCGTCGACGCCGGTCTTGAGGCGCCACTGGCCATCGACGTAATCGCTACGCACGTAGTGGCCAGTAGCGATCACATCGCCGCCGAGCTTGCGTGCGGCGTCGAGAAAAGCCTTGAACTTGATCTCGCGATTGCACAGTACATCGGGATTAGGCGTGCGGCCGCGGCGGTATTCGCCAAGGAAATCCTCGAACACGCTATCCCAGTAGGCCTGCGATAAATCGATGGTATTGAGTGGGATGGCCAGCCTCTCGCAAACCTCCAGGCAGTCGTCGACATCTTGCTCCCAACGGCAATGTCCATCCTCGCTCGGTTCATTCCAGTTCTTCATGAACAAGGCCGAGCAGCGCAAGCCGGCTTCGCGAATGCGCAAGGCAGCCACCGAGGAATCGACGCCGCCCGACAGGGCCAGCACCACGTGGGGGTCGCTTTTGCCCGCGAGTAATGCTCGCGGCAGCCAGTCAGGCGGGCTTGAGATAGTCATGCAGCATCGTCAGCGGATAGCGCTGACCGGCGAGATAGTCATCGACCGCGCGTAACACCAGGGGACTGCGCAAAGCCGGGCCGCGCGCGGCGAGTTCCTCGCGGTTGAACCAATGGGGCTGGATGATTTCTTTGTCGAGTTTACGCAGCGGGTCGTGACTGAGCGCGCTGCCCGCGAAACAGAAGCGCAGAAAAGTCTTGCCCGGAATTTCGCTGGCGAGGAGATAGATGCCGATCAGGTGGTCAATGCGCACCGTCCAGCCGGTTTCTTCCAGCGTCTCGCGTGCCGCTGCGGCCGGCAGCGTTTCGCCCGGATCGAGATGGCCGGCTGGCTGGTTGATGACGGTGCGTCCGTCGATACATTCTTCGACGAACAGCCAGCGGCCGTTGCGTTCGACGACGGTGGCGACGACCACATGCGGGCGCCAGATATCAGTGGTGTAGGCCATGGGGCTCGCTACTCTTGCGACGAGGAAGGGGCTGCGCCGAGCGCGCGACTCGACTCATAGGCGTTTCACCACCGGATTTTCCCACGAGCCGGTGATGGTGTACTTGCGGCTGAGAAAACGGTTCATCTGTTCCGGAATAGATTTGAACATCTTGCTGCCGATGAAATAGGCCGCACCGGCGCCCGCGCCTATCGGGCCGAACAATGCGCCGGCCAAGGGCAGGCTGTTGGACAGGGTCGGCGTCACGACGATGTGTTGATCATAGTCCTTGACCGCGAGCCCGGTGCGCCCGGCGATGTCGAAGCGCGCCGAGGGGCCTTCAATGAGCAGGCTGTTGGTATAAGCATTGCCATCCTGCAACTGGAATACGCCGGCGATGCTATCGAAAGTAAAACCTTTGTCGAACAGATCCTCGAAATCCAAGGTCAGGCGTCGCGGCAAGGCCTGCAGGCTCAACAGGCCGAACAAACGCCCGGTGCCGGGATCGATATCGAGGAAGCGGCCATTGGTGACGTGCAATTCAAAGCTGCCGTTGATATGGGCCAGCGCGAAGTCGGCGGGTGTGCCGCTCCAGTTGGCCTGAATGTCGATAGCGGTATTGCCGTGTTTGATATTGGCGACGCGATAGCCGAAGCGTGACAACAGCGCGCCGAGTGCTTTTGCTTCGACCGAGATTTCGAACTTGCTCTGATGCGCCTCGCCATTCACCAGCCAGTCGCCGGTCGCGACGATATTGAAATCTTCAGCACTGAAATGCAGCTTGTCGAGCGCGAGCCCGGTCGCGTGACGACTGGTGTAGATGTCGGCCTGACCGAGTTCTATCTTGCCGTAGCGGAATTCCGTGCAATGCATCGCAAAGGCCGGCAGACGGCGTGGATCGAGTTCTGGGGGTTTACCGGCCGCCGTCGCTTTCAGCGCGCGACGCAGATGCAGGTGATCGAGATCGAGGCGCAGCACGCCCGCTGCGGCGTTGCGCGGAATCTCGATACGGCCGCTGACATCGGGGCCACTCGCGAGCACGTTCCACTGTTCCGTTCCGCGCGTGCCGACGATGCGAGTGTCCTTGAACTTGCGACCGAGCATGCGCAGATCGCTGACTTGTAGATCAACGCTGAGCGGCAGGCTGTCGCTGTAGTCGTCGCCACCGTCCGGTAGAG
>JAYWAC010000074.1:0-17405 GCA_043782755.1 Pseudomonadota bacterium
TAACGAAATCTTCCTCATGAGTCAGCATCGCCCGAAACGCTCCATGCATCGTGGCGACGGCTGGACCGCCGAGACCATCGCCGAGCATGCGATCCCGGCCTTGAAGTCGGACTTCTACGCACTCGATCGTTCGCAGGACGTGTGGCCCTGGGATCCGGTGTAGGTGCGACCATTCGCACATTCATTGCCAGAACACATGCAGCGCCGATAGATTTTAATGTGCGAATGGTCGCACCTACAGTCTGGAGTTCACACATGAAGGATCACGCTGCGCTGATCGGTACGGTCATCAACCAACAAACCGAGAGCTATGGCATCAAGGACGCCATCCTCTATGCGCTCGCGGTCGGCGTCGGTAGCGATGCGGTCGATGCGAAACAGCTCCCTTATGTTTATGAAGAACCGACGCTGCAAACCCTGCCGACCTTGGCATTGGTGATCGCCTATCCCGGCTTCTGGATGCGCGACCCGCAATACGGCTTCACCTGGCAGCAGGTGCTGCACGCCGAAGAAGCACTGGAAATTCATGAACCCTTGCCGCCGTCCGGCACGGTCACCGGCGAAACCCTCATTGAAGATGTCGTCGATCGCGGCGCCGACAAGGGTTGCTTCGTCTATCTCAAGAAAGAACTGCGCAGCGCCGACGGCAAGACGCTCTATGCGACGGTACGCTCTAACACCCTCGCCCGTGCCGATGGTGGCTTCGGTGGCAAAAGCCAAGCGCGCCCCGCCCCGCCGGCACCGCCGGAACGTGCTCCTGACCTGGTCTGCGATCTGCCGACTACCTTCAATCAGGCGCTGTTCTATCGTCTGTGCGGCGACATGAATCCGCTGCACGCCGATCCTGCGGTCGCTACCGGCGCCGGTTTCGAGCGCCCGATCCTGCACGGTCGTTGCACCTTGGGTGTGGCCATGCACGCCATCTTGCGCAGCTGCTGCGACTACGATGCGCGCCGCATGAAGACCCTCAACGTGCGCTTCTCCTCGCCCTTCCTGCCGGGCGAAACTCTGCGCACTGAAATCTGGAACGATGCTGGCATCGCCTATTTCCGCAGTTCCTCGCTCGAACGCGGCGTGGTGGTGCTGAACAATGGCAGTGCGCGTATCGCGTCCTTTTGACTTCCCATGCAAGCCATCTTGACAGGCATGCGTATCATCGAAGGCTCGGCCTTCATCGCCGCGCCGCTGTGCGGCATGACCCTCGCGCAACTCGGCGCCGATGTGATCCGCTTTGATCAACTGGGCGGTGGTATCGACTATCACCGCTGGCCGGTGACGAAAGATGACACCAGCATCTATTGGGCGGAGATGAACAAAGGCAAGCGCTCGATCGCCGTCGACATTCGCTCGCCTGCCGGTCGTGAACTGGTGACCGAACTGATCTGCGCACCCGGTGAGAACGGTGGCATCTTCTCGACCAATCTGCCGGCGCGTGGCTGGCTGGCCTACGAGAGTTTGAGCGCGCGACGTCCCGATCTGATTCAGCATGAGATCGTCGGCGATCGTCATGGTTCGAGCGCGCTCGATTACACCGTCAACGCCAAGGTCGGCTTGCCCTATCTGACCGGCCCCGAGGAAGATCTGCGCCCGGTCAATCACGTCTTGCCGGCCTGGGATATCGCGACCGCCTATCTCGCCGCCATCAACCTGCTGGCCGCCGAGCGTCACCGTCGTCTGAGCGGCGAAGGCCAGCAGATTAAGCTGGCACTCGCTGACGTCGCCTTGGCGGCGGTCGGCAATCTCGGTTTCATCGGCGAGCTGCATGTCAACCACGAGACGCGTGGCCGCAACGGCAACTACCTCTACGGCGCTTTCGGTCGCGACTTCGTCTCAAGCGATGGTCAGCGCGTGATGATCATCGCGGTCAGCGCCAAGCAATGGCAGGGCCTGCTGAAAGCCACCGGTTTGAGTGCCGAAGTTGGCGCGCTCGCCAGCCGTCTTGGTCTCGACTTCGATCAGGAAGGCGATCGTTTCAACGCGCGACGCGAACTGTGTGCCCTGCTCGAACCGTGGTTCGCCCAACAGCCTTTTGCTCATCTCGCGAAAGTCTTCGAGGAATGCGGCATCTGCTGGGATAAATACCAGACAGTGCGCGAGCTGGTCGAAAATGATCCCGATTGCTCGCCTGATAATCCGATTTTCTCCAACATCGAACAGCCCGGCATCGGTACTTATCCGGTGTGCGGCACGCCGATGTATTTTTCTAAGATCGAACGCCAGCCACCGCGCCCTGCCGCGCGGCTTGGCCAGCATACCGATGAAATTCTGGCGGACGTGCTCGGCCTCGACAGTGCCGCTATCGGCCGCCTGCATGACCAAGGCGTCGTCGCCGGCGCGGAGTAGATGAGACGATGAGTACGCGACAGGAAAAATTTTCCGGGACCAAGGCGGTGCAGTCGCACCTGGCCTTCGCCACCGATAAGCTTGAGCAGTTCATGGCGGAGAAGGTCGACGACTACGCAGGCCCGTTCGAAGTGCGTGAATTCAAGGGCGGCCAATCCAACCCCACCTATCAGCTGGTCACACCGACACGTCGCTATGTGCTGCGACGCAAGCCGCCGGGTGTGTTGCTGCCCTCGGCGCACGCGGTCGATCGCGAATTTCGTGTCATCGATGCCTTGCATCGCGCCGGCTTCCCCGCGCCGCGCGCCTATGCGCTGTGCGAGGACGAGTCCGTGGTCGGCACCGTGTTCTACATCATGGAAATGGTCGAGGGCCGCATCCTGTGGGACTTGTCCTTGCCGGGTCACACCCCGGCCGAGCGCGGCGCCATCTACGACGCGATGGTTGTAACGCTCGCCCACCTGCAGAGTCTCGACTACAAAAAAGTCGGCCTCGAAGGTTTCGGCAAGCCCAACGACTACATGGCGCGCCAGATACATCGCTGGTCGAAAATCTATACCGCCTCCGAGACCAGCAAGATCCCGCTCATGGACAAGCTCAACGAATGGCTGCCACAGCACATCCCAGCGTCCGATGAGACCTGCATCATTCACGGCGACTATCGCCTCGACAATATGATTCTCCATCCCACCGAAAATCGCGTGGTGGCGGTCCTCGACTGGGAGTTGTCGACCTTGGGCGACCCGCTCGGCGATTTCTGTTATCACATGGCGCCATGGGTGATCCCGGCGGTCGATGAACGCGTATCCAGTCTCGAAGGGTTGGATCTCGCCGCGCTCGGTATTCCGACCCAGGCGCAGTACCTCGCACGCTATTGCGAACTGACCGGTCGCGGCGAAGTCGCGCATATGGACTTCTTCAACGCCTATACCGCGTGGCGCTTGGCGGCGATTTATCAGGGCATCATCAAGCGCGTGCTGGATGGCACAGCGGCGAGTTCCGACGCGCCAACGACCACCGATATCGTCGAGCGCTTCGCCGAGCGCGCCTGGGAATATGCGCAGGGCAAACGAACGTAAGGATGGACCGCACATGACATCAGTAGCAGACAAACTGCGCTTCGAACCGACCGCCTTGCCGGCGTCGCTAGAAACACTGCGCGCCGACGTGCGTGCATTTCTGAAGGACGCCCTGGCCGATGTGCCGGTGGTCAAACGCAGTCACAGCTGGGAAGCCTACGACGCCGAGTTCTCGGCCAAACTCGGCGCCCAGGGCTGGATAGGTATGACCTTGCCCACGGCCTACGGTGGTCACGGACGCAGCGCGCTTGAGCGCTACGTGGTGGTCGAGGAATGCCTGGTGGCAGGCGCACCGACCGCGTTTCATTGGGTCGCCGATAGACAGAGCGGCCCGCTGGTCGTGCGCTACGGTACCGAAGAGCAGAAGCAGACCATCGTACCGGCCATCACCGCCGGCAAGGCCTGCTTTGCCATCGGCATGAGCGAACCCAATTCTGGATCAGACCTGGCCTCGCTGCGCACTCGCGCCGAGCGCACCGCGACCGGCTGGAAGATCAACGGCACCAAGATCTGGACCAGCAACGCCCATCGTGCGAACTACATGATCGCGCTGTTCCGCACCGATCCCGATCCGACCAAGAAACATGCCGGCCTCTCGCAGTTCCTGATCGACTTGAGCAAGACCAAGGGCATCACGCCGCGCCCGATCCAGAACCTCGCCGGCGGTCGCAACTTCAACGAAGTCGCTTTTGTCGATGCCGAACTGCCGCCCGATGCGCTGCTCGGTAGCGAAGGCCAGGGCTGGCGTCAGGTCACCGAGGAACTCGCTTTCGAGCGCAGTGGCCCGGAGCGTTATCTGTCGTGCTTCTTCCTGCTGCGCAAGTTGATCGATGTTGTAAAAGACCGAGCCTCACCCGCGACTTTGGCGCGCATCGGCTCGCAGGTCGCGTGGGCCGCCACCCTGCGCACCATGTCCTTGAGCATCGCCGCCAAGCTCAACGCCGGACAGGATCCGGCACTGGAAGCCTCGGTAGTGAAAGACCTCGGTTGTCAGTTCGAACAAGCCCTGCCTGGCCTCGCGCAAGAAATCTGCGCGCTCGAACCGACTCTCGAAGGGTATGGCTCGGACTATCAACAGGTGCTGGGCGCCTTGATCCAGGTCGCGCCGTCCTTCTCACTGCGGGGCGGCACGCCGGAAATCATGCGCGGCATCATCGCCAAAGGCTTGGGTGTGCGATGAACGAAACACAGCAAATGCTGGAAGACACGGTCAATCGCCTGTTTGGCGCTCGACTAGGCTGGGACACGCTGACCGCCATCGAAGAACAGGGCTTCCCAACCAGTCTGTGGGCCGAGACCGTCGAACAGGGTATCCACAAGGTACTGGCCGACGAGAAGTCGGGCGGCATGGGCGTGGGCTGGGCCGAGGCCTATCCGGTGCTGCGAGCCTGTGGTCGTCATGCCGTGCCCTTGCCGGTGGTGGAAGCGGTGATCGCCGAATGGCTGGCGCGTCAGGCCGGTGCCTCGCTGCCGGCAGGCGTGCCCGGTTTGTTGACTAAGACCCTTGCCGCCGACGCGCTCAGTGCGTCCGGTCTGAAACTCGTCGATGCGCGCACGCCTTGGGGCCGCAATGCGGACTTCCTGATCGGTGTGGCCGCCACGGGCAGCGGCGCCGAATTGATCATCACCTCGACCACGGGCTTGCAAGTCGCGGCCGAAGAGAACATCGGTCGTGACCCGCGCGATAGCTTGTCGGGCCAGGCGGCCATCATCACGCGTCATGCGCTGCCCTTATCGGCTGACTGCATTCATTGGCTGGGTGCCCTTGCGCGCAGTGCACAGATTGCCGGCGCAGGCGCAGCAGCACTCGATCTCGCCCTGAAGTACGGTGCCGAGCGTTCGCAATTCGGCAAACCGCTGTCGGGCTTTCAGGCTATTCAGCACTATCTCGCCGATCTCGCCGGTGTGGTGGCCTCGGTCGATGCCATCTGTATGACGGCCTGCGTCGGTCTCGACCAGCGCGGCATGGCGGCGCAAGGTCGCAACGCGCGCTTCGAGATTGCGGCCGCCAAGTGCCGCGCCAGCGAAGCGGTAGAGAAACTCACGCGTCTCTCGCATCAGGTGCATGGCGCCATCGGCTTTACTTACGAATACGGCCTGCACTTCCTGACCCGCCGCCTGTGGGCTTGGCGCGCCGAATTCGGCGGCGCCGGTGAATGGGGCGAATATCTCGGCCGCATCGCGGTCGAGGTCGGCGGCGATGGCATCTGGCCGACTATCACCGCTTGAATGACAGCCTGCGCGGAGAGAAGAACACCATGCTCGACAACGATCTGATACTTGAGATCGACGGACTCATTGCCCGTCTCACCATCAATCGCCCCGCTTCGCGCAACCCGCTCGGCCAGCCCGGTGACGGCGCGCGCTTCCGTGCCGCCGCCGATGCCATCAACGCCGACAAAAACCTGCGTTGCGTGATCATGACCGGTGCCGGTCCGGCCTTCTCGGCAGGAGGCGATCTGAAAGCGATGCGCGACAAGAGTGGCTACTTCGGTGGCAGCGCGCCGGAAATTCGCGACCATTATCGCGAGCATATCCACGGCATCATCCACGCGATGTGGGATATCGAAGTGCCGATAGTCGGTGCCATCAATGGCCCGGCGATTGGGCTAGGCAACGACGTTGCCTCGCTGTGCGACATCCGTATCGCGGCCGCCTCGGCACGCTTCGGCGCGACCTTCCTCAAGGTCGGCCTGCTGCCTGGTGATGGCGGTGCGTGGTTGCTGCCGCGTCACATCGGTTGGTCGCGCGCCGCGCAATTGTTTTTCACCGGTGATCTCATCGATGCGCAGACCGCGTGCGACTGGGGCCTGGTGTCGGAAGTCGTGGCGGATGCCGATCTCATGGCGCATTGCGAAGCGCTGGCGAAAAAGATCTGCGTGCAGCCGCCGCAGGCTCTGCGCATGACCAAGAAGCTCATGCGCGACGGCACCATGGCCAACTTCAACACCATCATGGAAATGTCGGCCGCGCTGCAGGCCACCCTGCATCAGACCGAGGATCACATGGAAGCGCTGAACGCCTTCTTCGAGAAACGGGTGCCGGAGTTCAAGGGGCGCTGAGTCCGTCGCGCGACAGGGCAAGCCGCTTGAGCGCAAGCATTCTCGTTATCACACGCAACCTGCCGCCGCTCACCGGTGGCATGGAACGCCTCACTCAACAGTTGATTGCAGCATTGGCCACACGTCATCGCGTGGTCGTGATCGGACCGCCGGGTTGCGCGTCTTATCTGCCGGCCAGTGTTGAAGTGCACGTCTGTCGTGGCAATGGCGCGGCGGCTTTTCTCATCGAAGCGGCGTTACGCACGCTGTGGCTATGTGGCCGTCGTCGCTGGCTATCGACGGTGATTGCGACCAGTGGGCTGTCCGCGCCTTTGGCGTGGTTAGCGGCGCGCTTGCAAGGTCGACCCTATCTTGTGATCGTGCATGGCCTCGATCTCGTCACGCCCCACGCGCTCTATCGCCTGGTCTTTCTGCCGGCCATTCGCGCCGCGCGCAGCGTCGTCGCGAACAGCCGCAACACCGCAATTCTCGCCCGCGCCGCCGGTGTCGCCGAGGATCGTATCGAGGTCGTGCATCCCGGTGTCGAGTGGCCGGCCCAGTTACCCTCGTCGCAAGCGTTCCGCGATCGTCATCAACTCGGCACCCGGCCGCTGCTGTTGACCGTAGGTCGTCTGGTCGCGCGCAAGGGTCTGCCGGAATTCGTGACCCACGCCCTACCCGCCATCGTGCATGCCCTACCCGACGTCATGCTGGTGGTGATCGGTGATGAGCCACGCCAGGCCATTCGTCGCGAACAGGCGGTGTTGCCACGCCTCCAGGCCGCCATCGAGCAACACGGCCTGCAGCGTCATGTGTTGTTACGTGGTCACGCTGACGACAACGAAATGCGCGAGGCCTGCATGGCGGCCCAAGCCTTCGTGTTTCCCTTGATACCGATAGCCGGCGACGTCGAAGGCTTTGGCATGGTGGCGGCCGAGGCGGCGGCCTGCGGGCTGCGCAGCGTGGCGTTTGACGAAGGCGGTGTCGCCGACGCGTTGCTGCCGGGTATCACCGGCACGCTGATTCCGCGCGGTGACTATGCCGCCATGGTCGATGCGCTCATCGAACAATTGCAGGGCGATGATCTGGACGCGCGTCGTGCAGAATGTCGCGAAGCGGCGCGTCGCTTCGTCTGGTCACGCTACGATGAGCGCATGTTGGCCGTGCTGGCCCGTCATATCGACGGGCAGCGCTGAGACTGTAAAGAGATCGGCTGGGCCGTGACGCGGGTGATGCGCATAGTGGGTTCAGTCGAACCGCCAGGCGTCCATCGCCAGCGTGCCAAAGGTCATGCTGTGATGAATCTTGGCGCCGTGCCAGTCATCGCCCGCCGCGCCGAGCGCGACGAGCAAAGGCATGAAATGTTCCTCGCTCGGATGGCAGTCGCGGGCATGAGGCGCCGCGCGCCGGTAGTCACACAGGCTTTGCGCATCGCGATTCTCGAGCTTGTCGTTGACCCACTGCATGAAGGCCGTCACCCACGGCGCCTGCGCATCGCTCACCATCGGTGGCTGCAGTCGGCCGAGGTTATGGGTCATGGAACCAGACCCGATCACCAGCACACCTTCGTCGCGCAATGCACGCAGTGCATAGCCAAGCTGATAGTGCCAGCGCGCGTCACCATCGGGTTTCAGACTCAACACCACCAGCGGCACATCGGCCTTGGGATAGATACGAATCAAGGGGCTCCACGCGCCATGATCGAAACCCCAGGAATGATCGGCGATGCCTTGCACGCCGAGTTCGCTTTGGATCAATTCCAAGGCACGGGCCGCGACATCGGGTGCGCCCGGCGCTGGGTAGCGCAGCGCATAGAGCTCGGCTTCAAAGCCGCCGAAATCATGAATGGTCTGAGGCTGGTTGCTGGCGGTGACAGCCGGCACGGCGGCGGCGTAATGGGCCGAAGCAACTACGATGGCGCGTGGCCGTGGCAGGGTCGCGGCGAGGCCGTCGAAGAAACGACGTGCCGGCAGATCGTGTAGCGCGACATTGGGTGCGCCGTGCGACAGAAACAATGTGGGCATACGCTGCACGGAACGAACCTCGACTGAGGAAACAGGGATGCGCGTTAATATACCCTCGTTTCCCCACCGCCGAGGCAGGTCACGCTTGGCATCCGTTCACTTAGGGAGTTCAAACATGCAACACACGATACTGGGCGGCCGCTTTACGCTGGCCGATGGCACGCCCTTGCCCTTGTCCAAAGCCATCCGTGCCGGTGACTTCGTTTTTCTCGCCGGACAACTGGGCTTGGACGAACAGGGTCGTCTGGCCGACGGCATCGAGGCCCAGACCCAGCATTGCCTGCGCCATATCCGCGCACTGCTGGCGCTGGCGGAAGTGGGCGTGGATGCGGTCGTGAAAGCGACCGTGTGGCTGACCGATGTCGCCGATTTCGCGGTCTTCAATCGCGTCTACGGCGCGGCCTTTCCGGACGCGCCGCCCGTGCGCTCGACGGTGGTGTCGGGTCTGGTGCTGCCGGGCGCGAAGGTCGAGATCGAAGTCATCGCCTACGCGCCCGTCGCGGGCTAATTCGAACGGGGCTCAGGCGGGAAAACGTTTGACTAATTCGCGTGCGATCAACACGCGCTGAATCTCATTGGTGCCTTCGCCTATGCACATCAGCGGCGCGTCGCGGTAATAGCGCTCGACGTCGAACTCCTCCGAATAACCGTAGCCGCCATGCACACGCATGGCCTCGGTCGCATTAGAGAGAGCCGCTTCCGAGGCAAACAGCTTGGCCATGCCGGCCTCCATGTCGCAACGCTCACCGCGGTCGTACTTGCTCGCCGCCTGTTCCACCAGCAGGCGCGCGGCCTCGACGCGGGTCGCCATATCGGCCAGTTTGATCTGGATGGCCTGGTGCTCGCAGATCGGCTTGCCGAAGGTCTTGCGTTGCTGGGCATAACGCACCGCATCGGTGAGCGCGGCGCGCGCCACGCCAACGGCACGGGCGGCGACGTTGATCCGCCCGAGTTCCAGACCACCGACTGCATGCTGAAAGCCATGACCCACTTCGCCACCGAGTATGCGTGAGGCCGGAATGCGGAAATCAACGAAGCTCAGCGCCACACTTTCGATCGCACGGTAGCCGAGTTTCTTGAGCTTGCCGTCGATGTTGAAGCCCGGTCCGCGTTCGGCGAGAAACAAGGTCATGCCCTTGTGTGCCGGCCTGGCGTCGGGATCGGTCTTGGTCAGCACGGCGTAGAGCGAGCCATACAGGCCGTTGGTGATCCACATCTTCGAGCCGTTCAACACATAGTCGTCGCCGTCGCGCTTGGCGCGGGTCTTGATGCCTTGTAGATCGGTGCCGGCATCGGGCTCGGTCAGGCACAGCACGCCATGCAGTTCGGCGCTGGCGAGCTTGGGTAGGAAATGAGCTTGTTGCTCGGCGGTACCAAAGCGCAGTATCAGTTGGCCCAGCATCATGTGGGTGTTGATCACACCGGCCAGGCTCATCCAGGTTTCGCACAACAGCGTGATGACCTTGGCATAGGCGCTAGCGGTCATGCCGAGTCCACCGTACTCGGTCGGATACATGAGTGAGAACAGCCCGAGTTCCTTCATCTGTTTGACGATCTCATGCGGATATTCGTCGGCATGGTCGAAATGTTTAACCTGATGGCGGACTTGCGTGTTCAGCCAGGAAGCGATGGCAGCAAGAATCTGGCTTTCGTCCTCGGCAGTGAAACTGGCAGCGGTGGCAGTCATGAAAACTCCTGGCATTGATACTTGAAAAGAGAGCAAGACCCGCGATTTTATACGCGCAAGCCCGCCTGTTTGAGCAGCGGCATAACGCGCTCACCGAAATATTCCAGCTCCTGGGCATAATCCAGCCACGACAAAATGAAACCGTCGATGCCCATGGCATGGATGGCCTGCATCTTCTCGACCACTTGTTCGGGCGTACCGACCAGCGGATAACCGCCCCAACCGGCGATGAAGCGTTCGCCGAGATTGCGCACGGTATCCTTGTTGCCGAAGGAACTGCTCTCGATGCCGAGCATCGTCATGATGTTCTCGGTCGCCTCCCAGTCGCCGTGGCGCACGATGCTGTCGTAGACCGCGCGCGCTTCTGCTTCCGTATCGCGACAGCACACCAGGCCGTAGGTCATGACCCCGCATTCGCGCTGGTGAATTGCGGCTCGCTGCTTGACGTCCTTGATCAGGAACTGCGCTTCGTCCTCGGTGGTGATAGTGATGAAGTTGTAGTCGACATGGCGCGCGGAGAATTCGCGCCCGACCTCGGAGCTGCCGGCGTTGATCAAGGTCGGGTAGGGTTGTTGCACGGGCTTGGGTAGCAGGAAGCCGCCCTTGACGTCGTAGAACTCACCGTGGTGATCGAAGTCCTGCTCGGTCCAGGCCTGCTTGATGACGGTCAACCACTCATCGGCCATGCGGTAACGCGTATCATGATCCCGTTGCTCGATGCCGAACATTTCAATCTCGGGACGGAACCAACCGCATACGATGTTCAAGCCGAAGCGCCCAGCAGAAATATTGTCGATGGTTGCCGCCTGCTTGGCTGCCAGCAGCGGATGCACGGTCGGCACATGGGAAGTCGCAAACACCATCAGCTTCTCAGTGTTGCAGGCCATGGCGGTGGCCCAGGTGTAGACCTCAAGATTATTGGCGTTGAACTGAGTCGACCCGCCGAAATGCTTCCAGCGCCCGACCGGCACCAGCAGTTCGAGACCTATCTTATCGGCGAGCTTGGCGATTTTGACGTTGTGCTGATAGGTCGGCTCAAAGGTGGTCGGTGCATGGGTGATGGTGCAGCCGTTACTGCAGTTCATGCCGAAGATGCCGAGCTTGAGCTTGTTGTCATTAAAGACCGGCACATGGGCATGGCGCCAGGCGCGGATATCGTCGGGGTGGGTCATGCGCATGGTCTCAAAGCTCCTTCAGGGCATCGGGCGATATGAGCTGTTCCCTCGTGCCGGGGCCGGGGGGCTAAGTTTACACGGGCGCGCAGGCGCCTGAAGATGGTCCCAAGGACAAGGCGCGGCCCATGACGACGATCAACTATCTGGCCTACGGCTCCAATCTATTTCCGCCGCGGCTCGCCGAGCGCATCGCGATCTGCGGCGTGGTGGGCATTGCCCTCCTCCCCGACACGCGACTCGCCTTCAGTAAGCGCGGCGCCGATGGTTCGGGCAAGTGTTGCTTGCTCGCTGGTGTCGGTGCGCAAGCCTATGGTGTGGTGTACCGAATCAACACAGCAGACCAAGCCCAGCTCGATCACATCGAAGGCGTCGGTCACGGCTATCGCGTCGAATCGCATGTCGATGCAGTGCATGGCGCATGTTTCTTCTATCGCACCGAGGAATCCGCGCTGGATGCGGCCCTATTGCCCTTTGACTGGTATCACGCCTATGTCCTGGCCGGCGCACGATATCATCGCTTGCCGGCCGACTATGTCGCCGCCATCGCCGCGCTCAATACGGTGGTCGATAACGACGCACAACGTCGTGCCGAAAATTTCGCGCGCCTCGCGCGCTGCCCTTAAGCGATAATCCGCGCAGGCTCGCGTCATCGTACGCGCGCCCATCCGTTCACTTTTATACGCTCTAGTGGAGGTTCCCATGCTGGTGATGATGACGGCCGATCTGGCCAAACCCGAAAGTCTCTCGAACAAGGAATTTTTTGAAGTGTGGCGCCAGGAATCGGTGGCCGCGATCGAAGCGGTCAAGGCCGGCGCGATCAAGGCCATCTGGAAAGTGGCCGGTGAGTATCAGGTCATCGCGGTGTTCGAAGTCGACAGCGGCGATCAGATCGACGAGATCATTCACAGCCTGCCGATCTGGAAACTGGGCTACGCGCACATCGTGCCGAAGATCAGTTTCAAGACTCTGCGTTCCTACGAGAACTGGGGCGCGCAGTTGAACACGCTCGCCAAGGGCTGAAGCGCGCACCAAAAAAAAGGGCGGCTTACGCCGCCCTTTGTCCCCCCCTCTGATCCGACGAACCGGACGTCGCGTTACCGCTTCGTCACGTGGTTGCCGGACATCCCCCTTTGATCAGATACCCGTCGATTGATGCGGGTTTATTTCGTGGTCGGCAGGATACCGTGTTTGCGGCAAAAGTCACTCGTCAAGTTTGCAATGACTGCGGGCTCCTCGAACATCGGATAGTGGCCGATGGCCGGCAGGTGGATCACTTCGCCCTTGGGCATGGCCTTGGCGGTCTCGTCGGCCAGCGCGCGCGGCACCCAGAAATCGTCGTCGCCACGCACCACCAACATCGGGCATTGCACTGCACCCAACTTGGCCAGCACATCATGGCCGGCCCACGCGACCAGGTCACCCACCGCACTGACCTGGGCATTGCGGTGTTGCCAACGCAACTCCTCGCGCTTCTCGGCGGACACGCCACGCCCCAAGGATTCAATCGCCGCGCGTTCCATCATGTCTTGCCAGCCCGGAGTCCACGACGGATGAGTCATGTTGGCCGGACTCGGAAAGGTCGGCGAACGGCCAAGACCTTCCATCGCGATGCCGGCTGCCATCTCGTGCCAGTGGTGAGCCGCATAGTCGAGGGTGATGTCACCGCCGATCGAGCAGCCGGTGATGACTGGATTGTTCAAGCCTAAGGTCTCGACGAAGGCGTGTACGAACTCGGCATGCTGGTGGATGCTGCGGTGCGCCTGCCAGTTGACCGGATAGGAACGCGAATGGCCCGGCAGGTCGAGCGCATAGGCATGGAAGCCCTGCTCGGCATAGCGCGGCAGGATGTACTGATATTCCAACGAACAGGCGCCGGCGGTGTGAACGCAGACCAGCGGCTGGCCTGCGCCGAGTTCGTCGTAGAAAGTGCGGGTGCCATTGACGCGGACATAGTGGCCGCGGATGTCTTCAGTGGTGCTCATGCTTGTTCCTCCCGTCGCGCCATCGTGTTGGCGCGACGTGCAATGTTCAGGGGATAGGGGCCGTCGACTAAGGCCGTTCAGGCCGCTACAGCGCGCAGGGTGTAGGCCAGTTCGAACATGGCCTCGGTCAGACGGCCGGCCTCCAACAGATTGCCTTCGGTGGCAATTTCAACGCTCATTTCGCCGACGCGGCTGAGCTTGGGATCGTCGCTGAAGTCGCGCTTGCCGGGGTAGGTCAGATCGGCCCACAGGCGTTCACCGGACAACAACAGACGCCAGGCGCGCTCTGGCCCGCGCAGCTTGAAGGTGTAGCCGAAGATCGATGGCGCGGCCTGATGGTCGATGACCCGACCCTTGTAGATCTTGAGCCACAGGCAATCGCCGTCGACTTCGATCTGGATGGCACCGTCAAAGGCCTGCGCCTGGGTGGTGAACGCGGCATTGGTATTGAGTGCATCGACAAATTTTTTCTGCAATGCGGTGTCTGCGAGAAAGCTCATAGGGGAGTCTCGTGATTGGGAGTGGCAAGCCTCCCGCATTCGTCGGCGGCTGTAAACCCACCGCCGGCGCAGCCGGTCCGCGCCACCACTGCCCTGTTGGCCGAATGCGTTGGCCAATTCGAGGGCGAATTGTGGCGCGTCCCGCACACTTGAACGGCCTGACCGGCAGGCTATCCGTTTTTTTTATCCGCCCTACCGTCATCCGCTCATTTACACCGCTATCGCCGACTCATTAAGCTGCGCCCTCACGCGACGCCGTCGACGCTCCCATGAGCCCGAGCGGCGTCTAATCATCGAATCCCGTCTTCACCAGACGGCCTCACGAGGCTGCGCCGGCGGTGGGATTTTTCTGGAGCAAGAGAGGGAGGCACACCATGTTCGATACTGCCTGGGTCAAGCAATGGCAGGACGCGGTCAACAAGAACGGTCCGATGCGCTGGATCGGCAAACACTTCACTGCGGATCTGCTTTTCGGTTTTGGCGAAAAGGAGTACGTCGTTTCGTTTCAGAAGGGCAAACTCGCCGAGGTCAGCGACACGCTCGGCCCGGAGACCCGCTACCAGCTCGCTATTCGTGGTCCGGCTGAATCGTGGGCGAAGTTCTGCCAGAAGATGCCGCCGCCGATGTACAACGATCTGTGGGCGATGGCCCATCCGCTGCACGGGCGCGTGAAGCTCGAGGGGGACCAGATGGTCCTGTGGCAGAACATGCGTGCACTGATGTGGGCGCTCGACCGCATGCGCGAAGTCTGAGGGGAGAATCAACGTGGCAAAGATTGAACCGATAACCGGCCGCTACATCTGGGTGCCCTATGAAGGCACCGAATATCGCATCTTCTTTGAAGAGGCAGGCGAAGGCATTCCATTGGTGTGTCTGCATACCGCCGGCACCGACTCGCGCGAATGGCGCCATCAATTGTGCGACCCGGCCATCAACAAGAACTTCCGCGTCATCGCCCTCGACCTGCCCCGTCATGGCAAGTCGATACCGCCTTATGAGTGGTACCAGGAGAACGAGGAATACAAGCTCACCGCCAAGTTCTATTCCGGCATTCTGATGGCGTTCTGCCGCGAGCTCGGCTTGGATAAGCCGGTCATCATGGGCAGTTCCATGGGCGGTAACATCTGTCTGCATCTCGCCGCCGACTACGAGAGCGAGTTGCGCGCGCTGATCGCTATTGAAGCTTGCGAGTACTCGCCGGGCTGGCATCTCGACTGGCTGCGTCATTCCCACATCCATGGTGGCGAAACCTGCGCGACCTCGGTATTCGGCTTGATGGCGCCGCAGAGCCCCGATAAATACCGTTGGGAAACCTGGTGGTATTACTCGCAGGGCGGCCCGGGCGTCTTCAAGGGTGACCTCTACTTCTACTCGGTCGACCACGACTTCCGTGGCAAGACCGAGAAGCTGTCGGGCAAGGTGCCGATGTACTACATGACCGGCGTTTATGACTTCGCCTGCACCCCCGAGATGACCGAGGAAGCGGCGCGCAAGACCAAGAACGCCGAGTGCATCATCATGGAGGAAATTGGCCATTTCCCCATGAGCGAGAATCCCGATGTGTTCAACCGCTACTTGATGCCGGTACTCGATAAGATCCTGGCACAGAAATAAACGACACCCGCGAGTGATCCACGGCAGCGGCCACGAGCCGCTGTCGTTCCTTCAGAACCCGCCGGCGGGCGACCCTCACCGGCTCATCGAACCCAATGCGTGGAAGCAGAATCATGACCGACGACCATCAGGAAATCACCGCGCAATTGCGCGACACCGTGAAGAAAGTCTGCGAGGAATTCGCCGGCGAATACTGGCGCGCGAAAGACCGCGAACGCCAATATCCCAAGGAGTTCGTCGATCGCCTGACCGAACTCGGCCTGCTGGCCGCACTGATCCCCGAGGAATACGGTGGCAGCGGCCTGCCGATTTCGATGGGCGTAGAAATCTTGAAAGCCATCCATGAATTCGGCGGCAATGCCGGCGCCTGCCACGCGCAGATGTACACCATGGGCACGGTGCTACGTCATGGCAGCGCGGAGCAGAAACAGAAGTATCTGCCTGGTGTGGCGTCCGGCGAGCTGCGCCTGCAGGCTTTCGGTGTGACCGAACCGACCGCCGGCACCGACACCACCAGTATCTCGACGGTGGCGGTGCGCGATGGTGACAAATACATCGTCAATGGTCAGAAGGTGTGGACCTCGCGCGCCTTGCAGTCCGATCTCATGATCCTGCTCGCTCGCACCACGCCCAAGGACCAGGTGGTGAAACGCGCCGATGGCCTCTCGGTGTTCCTCATCGACATGCGCGAAGCGAAGAACAAGGGCATGACCATCAAGCCGATTCGCACCATGATCAACCACTCGACCACCGAGATCTTCTTCGACAACGTGCCGATCCCGGCCGACAGCCTGATCGGCGAGGAAGGCAAGGGTTTCCGTTACATCCTGTCGGGCATGAACGCCGAGCGCATTCTGATCGCGGCGGAGTGCGTCGGTGACGCGCGCTGGTTCATCAAGAAGGCTGCTGATTACGCCCGTGAGCGCGTGGTTTTCGGTCGCCCGATTGGCCAGAACCAGGGCATCCAATTTCCGATAGCGCAGGCCTTCGCACAGACCGAAGCGGCCGAGGCGGTATTGGAGAAGGCTTGTCGCATCTACGAAGCGGGCGGCAATGCCGGCACCTACGCCAACCTGTCGAAAATGCTCGCCTCGGAAGCAGCGTGGGCAGCAGCGGACACCTGCATGCAGACCCACGGCGGTTTTGGCGTGGCCGAGGAATACGACGTCGAGCGCAAGTTCCGCGAATCGCGGCTGTATCGTATCGCACCGATCTCGACCAATCTGATCCTGTCCTATATCGCCGAGCACGAGTTGGAACTGCCACGCTCCTATTGAACGAGGACGGACTGACCACTGAAGGAGAATTCGCCATGGGACTAGCGCAGGATCTGCCGCGTTACGACGCCTACATCAACGGCGCCAAGGTGCAGCCTGCGAGTGGCGAATACTTCGAGACCGTCAATCCCTACACGTCCAAGATCTGGGCCGAAATCGCGCGCTGTGGCGCGGTCGAGGTCGATGCCCCAGTCGACGCAGCTCATGCCGCTTTCACCAGCGGCCCGTGGCCGGCCATGAACGCCACGCAGCGTGGTCATCTGCTGCGTCGCTTCGCTGATCTGCTGGCCAGCCATGCCGATGAACTGGCCGCCATGGAAGTCCGCGACAACGGCAAACTCATCAGCGAAATGGCGGCGCAATGCGCCTACATTCCGCAGTGGTATCACTACTTCGGCGGTCTCGCCGACAAGATCGAAGGCGCGGTCATTCCGATAGACAAGCCTGACACTTTCAACTTCACGCGTCATGAAGCCTTAGGTGTAGTCGCGGCGATCACGCCCTGGAACTCGCCGCTGTTACTGCTGACCTTCAAGCTCGCGCCGGCCTTGGCGGCCGGCAACACCGTCGTCATCAAGCCCTCGGAATTTACCTCAACCTCAACCTTGCGTTTTGTCGAATTATTCGCCGAAGCGGGCTTTCCGCCGGGCGTGGTCAATGTCGTGACCGGCACCGGCGTAGCC
>JAYWAC010000075.1:0-6500 GCA_043782755.1 Pseudomonadota bacterium
CACTCGCTAGGTTGGGCCGGATCCTTCGGCGGCTACGCCACGGATGCGCAAGGCACGTGGCCGCATACCGCAGCAGATACTAATTGAATTCCCGATAGCGGCATACCGGCCTCGGCGCTGGCATCGCGCCATCGCGGTGCGCGAGCGGCTGTCATGGCGCATCGGCCTCGCTTGCGGCGCTGTCTCGAGATGCTTATCGTCACTTTGACTTGGAACTGGATCGCCACCATGAATCAATCGTCGCAAAAACTCATGTCTCGCCTTGAACAACATGCCGCCACCCTCGCCTCGCGCGGCATCGCGAGCCTCTTCGATGAAGAAACCGACCGCCTGGCACGACTGCGAATCAGTGCCGCCGGCCTGACCCTGGATCTCTCCAAGCAAGCGCTCGACCGCACGGCCCTCGGTCTGCTCGAGGCACTGGCCGACGCGAGTGGACTCAAGGCTGCAGTGTCGGCGATGTTCAGTGGCGCGGTCATCAATCACACCGAGAGCCGCGCCGTGCTGCACGCTGCTCTGCGGGCTGGACCGACCGGCACGGCACGGGTCGATGGTCAGCGGGTGGCCGGCGAAGTGGAAGCGGTGCTGACGCGCATAGCGACCTTGGTCGCGGCGGTCCATGACGGCAGCTGGACAGGCTACTCAGGGGCGCGCATCACCGATGTGGTTAATATCGGCATCGGCGGTTCGCACCTCGGCCCGCAACTGGCCTGCGACGCTCTGCGCTATCAGTCCGCCGGCCGCGTACGAGTGCACTTTCTCGCCAATGTCGATGGCGGTGAGTTCGATCGCGTGGTCGCGCAGCTGGACCCGGCCTCGACCTTGTTCGTGATTACCTCCAAGTCCTTCACTACGGTCGAGACGCGCCTCAACGCGATGTCGGCGCGCAGCTGGCTGGCGACGCGCTTGCCCGCGCCGGAGGCCATTGCCCGCCACTTCGTCGCGGTCAGCGCGGCGCCGGCCAAGGCCGTCGAGTTCGGCATCGCTGCCGACAATGTCTATCCGCTGTGGGATTGGGTGGGTGGCCGTTATTCGCTGTGGTCGGCGGTCGGTCTGCCCATCGCCTTGGCGGTTGGCATGAGCGGCTTTCGCGAATTTCTGGCGGGTGCACGCGTCCTCGATGAGCATTTTGTCGCGGCGCCGACGCTCGCCAATCTGCCGGTCATGCTGGCCTTGGCAGCTTACTGGAACAGCCACTTGCTCGGCGCCGAATCCGCAGCGGTCGTGCCCTACGACGATCGCCTGCGCTATCTACCCGACTATCTGCAACAGCTCGAGATGGAGAGCAATGGCAAACGTGTCGACCGCGATGGCAAGCTGCTGGCCGGCCATTCAGCGCCGGTCACCTGGGGCGGACTCGGCACCAATGCCCAACATGCCTTCTTCCAACTGCTGCACCAGGGCACGCGCCGCGTGCCGATAGATTTCATCGCCTGCCTCACCCATCCCGCCGCGCGTCGCGAACATCACGACATGCTCATCGCCAATTGTATCGCGCAGGCCGAAGGCTTGATGCGCGGTCGTGTCGGCGATGCGAGCGATGCGCTCGCCCGTCATCGCGACATTCCCGGCAATCGTGCCAACACCCTCATCACGATGCAGGCGCTGACACCCGCCACCTTGGGCGCGCTGATCGCGCTCTATGAGCACAAGACCTATGTGCAGAGCGTGTTAATGAACATCAATGCCTTTGATCAATGGGGGGTGGAACTGGGCAAAGTGCTGGCGGGCAGCATCCTTGAGGAGTTCGCGCAGGGCGCGGCGGCGGCGGGGCACGATCCGTCTACCCACGCGCTGATCAGCGAGTATCTCGCCGTGCGCGGCAAATAAACGCTGCTAGACGGCGGGACCGCGCACCACCATCTCGGTGGTGCGCGACAAGCGCTCGATCAAGACCTTCATGAAAACTTTATAGAAGCGCAGCTGACAGTCGGCACTGACCTGTTCAATCAAGGTCGAGTTGATCTTGACGAGCGAGACCGGGCCATCGGTCTTGACCGTCGCGGTGCGTTTGATACGGCTCAGATATCCCATCTCACCGAAGCAGTCGCCGGTATGTAACTGGCCGACCAGTTGTCCGAGCTTGGACACCGACACATCGCCATCGACGATGATGAAGAAGGATTCGTCGACCTCGCCCTCGACCACCACCGAAGTCTCGACGTCGACTTCCATCCACACGCTGGCGCGGATGATTTCCCAGATCTCGGCGTCGGGAAAGCCGCGGAAGAATTCCAGCCGCTTGACTCGGTCGAACTTGGCGGTGATGGCGATATCTTCCTGCGGACGCTCAAGATGGGTGAAAGCCATGCTCAAGTCCGACGCGATATCCAGGCCCATGCGATAGCGACGCGCGGGATTCTTCTCCAGCGTACGACGAATGATCTTTTCCAGTACGTCCGGCGCATCGGAGCGGAAGTTGCTCATGGGCGGCGGATTTTCGTTGACTATCTTGTGTACCAGCGCCGAGAAACTGTCACCACCAAAGGGATGATGGCCGGTGATCAATTCATAGGCGACGACGCCGAGCGAGAACAGATCGGTCTGATTGGTGATGACGTCCTCGTGCACCTGCTCGGGTGACATGTAACGCGGCGAGCCGACGAAACCGAGAGGCATGGTCTGCGTAGTGTCCTGACGCACGGCATGGGCGATGCTGAAGTCGGCGATTTTCACGTCCATGTCCTCGGTAACGAGGATGTTGGACGGTTTGATATCGCGATGAATGACACCCTGGCGATGGGCGTAGTCCAGCGCCTTGGCGCATTTGAAAATGATTTCGGCCGCTTGATTCAAGGGCAGCAATTTTTCCACGCGACAGTAGGGCCGCAAGGTACCGCCGCTCGCCACCAGTTCCATGACGATGTAACAAGAATCGCCGTCCACCCCGGCATCGAAGATGTCAAGGATATTGGGGTGGCGCAACATGCCGGCGGTATGCGCCTCGTTGAAGAACATCTTGCGGAAACGCTCGCCGGTGTCCTTGTCCTTGAGCGCTTCGGACATCGCGACCTTGACCGCCACTTCGCGGTTGATATACGGGTCAAAGGCTCGATAGACGATGCCCATGCTGCCGCGCCCGATCTCGCCGAGGATGTCGTATTTACCGAGTTTTTTGGGCACGTCGCTCATGGTTGCCGCCGGGCCGGGACGCCGCGTTGTGCGGCGAGTCTGTGGGATGCGTGATGGTCGAGTCACATGGTGTCGATTGCAGAAGGCATTTGCAAGGCAAGCGCTGACGCGCGCACAGCGACCACGTCGGTGGTGATCGCTATAATCCGCCCATGCAGCCCTCGACGCCCAAAATCCCCTGGCTGGCGATGATCGTCATCGCCCTGTGCGCCTTCGCCGGCGGTGTCGGCCTGTCCCACTGGCAGAACGGTCGCGACGAGTCGTCGCACATCGATGGCCTGCTGTGGCCCGATCCGCCGGCGGTGCCAGCATTGCAGCTCACGCGCGACGACGGCACGCCGTTCAAGCTCGCCGATTTGCGTGGCAAATGGACGTTGATGTTCTTTGGCTTTACTCATTGTCCCGACGTCTGCCCGACCACCCTCGAAATTCTCGCTCAAGTCCATACCATCCTGAAAAAATCGCCGCTCTATGGCGAGCGCGGCCAGGTGGTGTTCGTGTCGGTCGATCCCGAGCGCGATACGCCGGCCCAGCTTGCGCAGTACGTGCATTATTTTCATCACGACTTTATCGGCGTGACAGGCCCCGCAGCTGAACTCAAATCGCTGACTCAGACGCTCGGCGTGTTATTCATGAAAGTCGCCGAAGGCGGCCCCGACTACACGGTCGATCATTCCGCCGGCATTTTCTTCATTGACCCAGCGGCACGACTGGTGAGCGTGCTGACACCGCCCCACACCGCCGACTCGATCATCGCGCGCTTCAATGCCGTCAGCGCCTTCATCAACGGAAAATCCTGATGCGACTCACCCTGTCCATGCTGTGTGCAGTGCTGTGCTTCGATGCACTGGCCTGTGACGGCCTCGTCGTCGAGCGCGCCTGGCTGCGTCAGCCGCCGCCCGGCAGCGATGTCGCGGCGGCCTATTTCGAAGCACGCAATGACGGCCAGCGGGCGCTGACCATTCGAGCGGTCAGCAGTCCCGATTTCAAACGCGCGATGCTGCATGCCACGCGCGTGGTCGACGGTCGCACTGAAATGCGCCCGCAGGGCGATATCGAACTCGCGCCGGGCGCAAGCTTCAGTGCCGCGCCGGGTGGCGCCCACGTCATGCTGTTCGACGCATTGCAGCCCCTCATCGAAGGCAACACACTCACCCTCGAATTGCGTTGCACGCAAGGCCAAGCGCTCACGGTGGCCTTGCCGGTGCGACGCAACGCACCGCGCTGAGCGACCGCCTATGCCTTATTCGTCCCGCCTGTTCGTGGCGTTGCAGTGGTTGCTGCCTAAACATTGGCTGTCCGATGTGGTTGGCTGGCTGACGCGCATCGAGGGCGGCCTCGCCACGCGGCTGGCGATCCGCGCCTTCGTGCGCGTCTACGGTGTCGATATGGGTGACGCCGCCGACGCTGATACCAACGCTTATTCGAGCTTCAACGCCTTCTTCACCCGCGCGCTACGCGCCGATGCGCGTCCGTCGGATGAGACACCAGATAGCTTCGTGTGTCCGGCCGACGGCACCTTGAGCGAATTCGGCGAGCTTCAGCCCGACCGACTGGTGCAGGCCAAGGGCATCGATTACTCGCTGCTCTCACTGTTCGACGGCGACGCCGATCTTGCGGCCCGCTTTGAAGGCGGCACCTTCGCGACCATCTATCTCGCGCCCTACAATTATCACCGCGTGCATATGCCCTGTGAGGCAACCGCCCGCGTGCTGCGCTATGTGCCGGGCGCGTTGTTTTCAGTCAATGCCATCACCACCCAAGGCGTGCCAGGCCTGTTCTGCCGTAACGAACGGACCATCACCGTGTTTGAGGTCGGGCCTCACTGGCTAGCCATGATCATGGTCGGCGCCTTGCACGTCGGCAGCATCGAACTGGTGCTGCCGACGGCCGCGCCAGCGCGCAATCGTCCAAGCAACAACCAGCCAGCCCATGTCAGCCAGACGCTACATGGACCGACGCTCCCGCGTGGCGCGGAGTTCGGGCGCTTCAATATGGGTTCGACAGTGATTGTGACCGTCAGCCGTGGCGCACTGGCCTGGCACGCGGACGTGCGCGCCGGTCTCCCGGTGCGCATGGGGGAATTACTCGGCAAGGCTCTCACCGCCGATCACGATCGACGGTAAGTTCCTCCCCTTCAATGGTCAGCGGCGGACGCCCCGCCGCGCGACACTCAGTAGCGCGGAGGACGACGCTGCGGCGGACGGTCTTCGCGCGGCTTGGCCTCATTGACCTTCAAGGCCCGACCCTTGACCTGCTTGCCGTTCAATTCCTTGATGGCCATATCGGCCGCGCTGTTGTCCTGCATTTCGACGAAGCCGAAACCCTTGGACTGGCCGGTGACCTTGTCCGAGATCACACTGACGCTGCGCACTTCGCCGAACTCGCCGAATAACTCGCGGAGATCGTCGTCGGTGACGCTATAAGCAAGATTTCCCACGTATATGTTCACAGTATTTACCCGCTGACAGAGTGCCTTGCGCTGAATACCGGTGAACCATCAAGGCCTAAAATCGAACACCGGTCATCGGCCCCGAGTGGGGGCTAATACTTGAATGCAAAGACGGCAATAAAGAATTCATCGTGCGCGTTACGAAAGACGGCTCATGGGCGCGCGGCCTATCAGTTGGCGTAAGCCAGCATGGCGGCCAGGCAGACCGACATCAAGGTGCCGGGCAACAGCCCGAGCAGCAATATCGACAGGCCATTGACGCTGAACACCAGGCGCACATCGTCGCCGGCGGTAATCGCTTCGCAGGCGGCATCCGGCGCATCGAAGTACATGAGCTTGATGACGCGCAGGTAGTAATAGGCACCGATCAGCGAGAACACCACTGCCACGATCGCGAGCCATGAGTAGCCGGCCGCAATCACTTCTTTCAGCACGAACCACTTCGCCCAGAAGCCGGCGAAGGGCGGCACACCTGCCAAGGAGAAAATGATGATCAGCATGAGGAAGGCGAGCCACGGGCTGCGCTTGGCAAGGCCGGCGAAATCCTGCAGACGATCTGATTCGGAGTTCACCGAAGACAGCAAGACAATGGCACCGAAGGCACCCATGCTCATTATCGCGTAGGTGATGACATAGAACATCGAAGCCGCATAGCCACTGGTGCGCGCCGACAACAGGCCGAGTAAAAGAAAGCCCATGTGGGAAATGGTCGAATAGGCCAGCATGCGCTTCATGTTGGTCTGCGCGATGGCGACCAGGTTACCTATCGCCATGGAGGCCACCGACAACAGCACCAACATGGTCTGCCATTCGCCCGACAGACCACCGAGACCGTCGGTCAACACGCGAATGGCCATCGCGTAGGCGGCGAGCTTGGGTGCTGAACCGATGAACAGCGTGACCGGCGTCGGTGCGC
>JAYWAC010000076.1:0-6495 GCA_043782755.1 Pseudomonadota bacterium
GCGCGTCGAAGCGGCCGTCATGTAGTGCCTTGATCAGGGAGTCCGCATGGTCGGAATCACCGGCCTCGATGGCGTCTACCAGCCGCCGGGCGAGTGCAAGACTGTCCAACTGCATCGCGGATTGCGCCATGGCCGGACCCTCAGGCTGCCGCGCCGAGTCGTTCAAAAATCTTGGCGATCTTCTGTTCCAAGGTCTGCGCCGTAAACGGCTTGACGATGTAACCATTCACGCCCGCCTCCGCTGCCGCCACGATTTGTTCGCGACGCGCTTCGGCCGTCACCATGAGTATTGGCAGTTCGCGTAACTCGGCATCGGCGCGGATCGCGCGAACCAGATCGATGCCTTCCATGATCGGCATGTTCCAGTCGGTGATCAGAAAATCAAATCTGCCGGTCTTGAGCATCGGCAGCGCAGTGGCACCATCGTCGGCATCCTCGGCGTTATCGAAACCGAGCTCGCGCAACAAGTTGCGGATGATCCTGCGCATCGTCGAGAAATCATCGACGACCAGTATCTTCATGCCCTTATCCACCGGACACCTCCAGTTCACTATGCGTTGCGCAGCCCCAGGCTCAGAGCTGATCGGTCCAGTCGGCCATGCGCGATTTGAGTCGAATCAAGGCCTGTGAATGGATCTGGCAGACGCGTGATTCACTCACGCCCAGCACTTCGCCGGTCTCGCGCAAATTGAGTTCTTCCTTGTAGTAGAGCGACATCACCAAGCGCTCGCGTTCCGGCAGACCGGCAATGGCCTCGGCCAGCGCGGCCTTGAACATGTCGTTTTCAACGTTGGCGAGCGGCTCGGGAATCTTGGCCGTCAGACTCTCGGTCATGCCTTCCTCGCCGGCCGGCAGATCTTCGAAACTGAAGACCCGGTAGCCGGTCGCGTCCTGCAAGGTCGAGTAGTACTCGTCCAGCGACATGCCGACTTCCTTTGCCACTTCGGCGTCGCGTGCGTCACGGCCTTCGCGCGCCTCGATGTCGGCCACCGCCTTGGTGATGGCGCGCACCTTGCGATGCAGGGAACGCGGCGCCCAGTCGCCCTTGCGGATTTCATCGAGCATCGCGCCGCGAATACGAATGCCGGCATAGGTCTCGAAACTGGCGCCCTGGGAGGCGTCGTAATTGCGCGCGGCTTCAAGCAGTCCAATCATGCCGGACTGAATCAAGTCGTCGACCTGCACGGTCGGTGGCAGGCGTGTCATCAAGTGATAAGCAATTCTTTTGACCAGGGGCGCGTAGTCCGTCACCAGTTGATTCTGGCTCCGTTCCGCGATGTCCGAGGCCGCATTTTTCTTGTATGCAGCGAGTTTCTTCATACGTTTACTACCCTCCCGAGTGACTCCGTTCGAGCCATGCGTTCCACGAAAAACTCCATCCTGCCACTCGCCCATCGTGGTATGGGCCATTTATCGGTTGTGGCGGCGAGATTCTTGAATGCGAGCCCAGCGCGACTGGCCGGGTAAGCCTCGACCAGTGCCTGACGGCGACGCACCGCGCTGCGCACATGGGGGTCGAGGGGAATCGCGCCCGCGTAATCGAGCGCGACATCCAGATAGCGATCGGTAACTTCCAGCAAGCGCCGGTAAAGGCGCATCGCGCCGGCCGGGTCCTGCGCCAGGTTGACCAGCACGCGGAAACGATTGCGGCCGCTGCGCTGGTTCAAGACCTTGATAGTGGCGTAGGCATCGGTAATCGAGGCCGGGTCATCGGTCACCACCACCAGCACCTCGTGGGAAGCGTCGCAGAAGTCGAGGGTGTTGGCGGCGATGCCGGCGGCGGTATCAACAATCATGAAGTCGGCCGCGCGCTCGAGCTGACTGAAGGCATTGATGAGACCGGCGCGTTCGAACTCGGTCAGTTCGGCCATGTGCTGGATGCCGGAAGCCGCCGGCACGATGCGCACGCCGGCCGGGCCGGTGATGATGACGTCTTGCAGTGCGCACTGGCCCTGCACCACATGGGTAAGGGTGCGGCCCGTGTTGAGGCCGAGCAGCACATCGACATTGGCTAGTCCTAAGTCGGCGTCGAGCAACACCACGTCGTGGCCGAGGCTCGCCAGCGCGACCGAGAGGTTGATGGAGACGGTGGTCTTGCCGACCCCGCCCTTGCCGCTGGTGACGGCCACGACTCGCGTCTGCTGCATGTCACGCCCCGCTTCGTAGCGCGCGCTCATGCCGAGAACGCCCGTTCAAAGGAACCGGTATCGCGCGGCGCCGGCGTGCTCTTGGCCATCGCAACGGTGCGCTCGATGAGACCGCGCGCGGTGACGGTGTCGAAATCGTCCGGCACGCGCTGACCGGCGCTGGTATAGGCAATCGGCAAACTCGCTTCGATGATGGCCGACAGCGAAGGCCCCAGCGTCGCCGCTTCGTCGAGCTTGGTCAGGATGCAGCCGGCCGGCGCCAATTCAGCGTTGACCTTGAGCAGCTTGGTTGCCGTCAGATAATCGGTGGTCGCCGACAACACCGTGTAGCAATCGATGCCGGCATTCAGATCCTTAAGGCTGTGGGCCAACGCTTGGTAACGACTGTCCTGCGGCGCGGCACCGGGGGTGTCTACCAACACCAGGCTGCGATCCTTCAGCTCGACCAGCGCATCACCGAGTTCGCTGGCGTCGCGGGCGACATGCACCGCCACGCCGATCAGGCGGCCAAAGGCCTTCATCTGCTGATGGGCACCGAGACGACGGTCGTCCATCGAAACGATGCCGACCTTCTCGGCGCCGAACTTGAGCGCATAGCGCGCGGCGAGTTTGCTGACCGCAGTGCTCTTGCCGACTCCGGTCGGCCCGAGCAGGGCGATGCGGCCGGCGTGACGAATGATGGGGTCATCACGGGTCGCGATACGCATCACCAGCAGCGCCAAGGCGCGGTGCCAGCCGGCGCGATAATCGAGTTCGTCCGGCACGCTCTCCACCACCTGACGCGCCAACCCCGGACAGATGCCGAGCTGACCGAGCACGCGCATAAGCCGCGCCCGCAACGGATGACGAGAACCGAATTCTGACCAGGCGAGGCCCGATAGCTGCGATTCCAACAAGCCCTTCAGGTTGTTCAATTCCTCACGCATCTGACCGACCACGGTGGCATCGGTCCACAGCAGTTCCTGGGGTTCCAGGCCGGCCATGGCGGGTGCGCGACGAGGGGTGGCAGGCTTTGCCGAGGCGGTGGCGATTTCAGTCACCGAGGCGGCAAGGCTTGCGGCAACATCGGGCCGACGCTTGGGTGTCTGCTGGCCAGCGAGACGCGCGGCTTCCTGTTCGGTCAATTCATCGGCGGTGATGAGTTCCACACCGCCATCGACTTTACGGTTGGACAGGATCAGCACGTCCGGGCCTTGATCCTGTTTAATCATGTCGAGCGCCGATCGCATGTTGGCGGCGAAATACCGCTTAACCTTCATCGCGCGCATCCTCTGGTTATCGTGTGGGGTGTCATGATTGAGTCGCAGTTCCTGTCACGTGATGCCAGTTGTTTGACGCCTTAAGCCTTGTTGAGCGTGTCGCCGACCGTGGCAACAATGCGGATCTGCGTATCGCTCGGCACTTCGTTGAAACCAACGACATGCAAACCCTTGAGCGCCGGCCGGGCAAAGCGTGCGAGGAACTCCCGCAGGCCGTCTGCGACCAGTAAAACACTGGGTTGGCCGGCAGCTTCGCGCTGCGTATGCGCATCGCGCAGGGCGAGCAGCATGCGGTTGGCGAGATTCGGTTCGAGAGACATTGCGGTGCCCTGCGTCGTTTCCAGGGATTGCTGCAATATGCGTTCCAACGAGAAGTCGAGTGTGATGACCGGCAGCTCGGCATTCGATCCGTTGATCTGCTGCACGATCAAACGACCGAGCGCGGCGCGTACCTGAGTGGTCAGAAAACCGCTGTCCTGATTGCGCGGACCGTATTCGGCGAGCACTTCGAGAATGGTGCGGATGTCGCGCACCGGCACGTGTTCGGCCAACAGGTTCTGCAAGACCTTGACCAATACCGACAGCGGCATGAGTTTCGGAATCAAGTCTTCGACCAAACGCTGATTGGTCTTCTTCAAACCATCGAGCAGCTTCTGCGCTTCCTCGTGACCGAGCAGCGACTGCGCGTTATCGCCGACGATTTGGCTCAAGTGGGTGGCGATCACGGTGCTGGCATCGACCACCGTATAGCCCAGCGATTGTGCCTGTTCGCGCTGATCGGCGCCGATCCACACCGCTTCCAGATCGAAGACCGGATCGCGCGTCACGGTGCCGCGCAGCTGGCCATAGACCTGGCCGGGATTGATCGCCATTTCCTTGTCGGCGTGTACCGAGGACTGGCCGATGACGGCGCCGTGGATGGTGAGGCGATACTGATTGGGCTCAAGGTCGAGGTTGTCGCGGATGTGCACCGCCGGCACCAGAAAGCCGAGTTCCTGTGACAGCTTTTTACGCACGCCGCGCAGGCGGCCAAGCAACTGTCCGTTCTGATTGCGATCGACCATCGGGATCAGGCGATAGCCGACTTCAAGACCAATCGCGTCGGTCGGTAATACGTCGTCCCACGATAAATCGGTGTTCTCGACGGGCGGCGGCGGGGGCGGCAGATCAGCCTGCTCGGCCGCGTGCGCCTTGGCTTTTTCATTGGTCCACCAGGCGGCACCGATGGCCGCGCCGCCCATCGACAAAAATGCGAAGTTTGGCATGCCGGGAATCACGCCCATACAGATCAAGACGCCGCCCGTCACGATCAGACTCTTAGGATTGGCGAACAGCTGCGACATGATCTGTTCGCCCATGTCGCCGGCGGTTGAGGTGCGCGTGACCATGAAGGCGGCGGCGGTGGCGAGCAGCAGGGCCGGGATCTGCGCCACCAAGCCGTCACCGATGGTCAACAAGGTGAAGACCTTGGCCGCTTCGACTATCGGCATATGGAACTGCACCACGCCGATGGCGAGACCGCCGACGATGTTGATGAACAGAATCAGGATGCCGGCGATGGCATCACCGCGCACGAACTTACTAGCACCGTCCATCGCGCCATAAAAGTCCGCCTCGCCCGCCACTTCGCGACGACGCGTGCGCGCTTCTTCCTGGCCGATGATGCCGGCGTTCAAGTCGGCATCAATGGCCATCTGCTTGCCAGGCATGGCATCCAAGGTAAAACGCGCACTCACTTCCGAGATGCGGCCCGCACCCTTGGTCACCACCACGAAGTTGATGATGACCAGGATCGCGAACACCACGAAGCCGACGGCGAAATTACCCCCCACCACGAAATCGCCGAAGGCCTTGATGACCTGACCAGCGGCGGCGGTACCGCCATGGCCATGCAACAACACCACGCGCGTGGAAGCGATGTTGAGCGCGAGTCGCAGCAGGGTCGCGATCAGCAGCAGGGTCGGGAAGGCGGCGAAATCCAGCGGCCGCTTGGCATAGATGCTCGCCAGCAGCACCACCAGCGCCAGCGAAATATTGAAGGTGAAGAGGATGTCGAGCAGAAACGGCGGCAGCGGAATAATCATCATCGCCAGCATCGCAATCAACAACACCGGGGCGCCTAAACCCGCGCGCTGGATGTTGCCAAGGATGTTGTTGCCGGATGCAGTGATCAATGCGGCCATGGTGTCGTGCTCAATACTTCATGTCGTCGGGAATCGGCAGATCGGCCGGCGGCGTCAACGCCACCGACCCCGCACGCAGCTGGAACACATAGGCCAGCACGCGTGCCACGGCGACATAGAGGCCAGCCGGGATCTCGCGATTGATTTTGGTGGTGTGATAGATGGCGCGTGCCAGCGGCGGTGCCGACATCACGGTGATGCCATGGGCGGCAGCCGTTTCGCGAATGTTCTTGGCCACCAACTCGACCCCCTTGGCGATCACGACCGGCGCGCGCATGGTGTCGGGCTTGAATTTGAGGGCGACCGCGTAGTGCTGTGGGTTGGTAATGACCACATCGGCCTTCGGCACTTCTTCCATCATGCGCCGGCGCGCTACTTCCTGTTGCATGGCGCGCAGACGGCCTTTCACTTCCGGTGAGCCGTCGCTCTCTTTCGATTCGTCGCGGATTTCCTGGCGCGACATGCGCAGCTGCTTGCCGTGCTCCCACAACTGCAGCGGCACATCGATGAAGGCGATGATGACCGTCGCCGCGCAACAGATCAGAAAAATGCTGTAGACCAGCTCGGCGCTGATAGCGAGACTGTCGGTCAGGTTGCCGCGACTCAAGCCCAGCAGTAGCGGCAGCTTGGCGCGTATCGCCAGAATGGCGAAAACCAGCACCAGGCCAAACTTGCCCAGCGCTTTCAGCATTTCCATCATGCCGTGGGTGCCGAACACCCGCTTGATGCCGGCCATGGGGTCGAGCCGCGAGAATTTTGGCGCGAGCGCATCAAGGGAAAAATTCCAACCGCCGAGGGCGAGTGGTCCGGCCAGTGCGACGAAGGCGCCGACGATCAGAATCGGCGTCATCGCCTTCAAACCGGTGACCATGACATCGATGAGACGGGTCGGCAGCAGATTGCTGG
>JAYWAC010000077.1:0-6469 GCA_043782755.1 Pseudomonadota bacterium
TCGAACACCAGCGCGATATCGCCCGCCATGTCGAGACCGGACTTGTAGCGGTTGCGGGCGCGCTTGGCGAGTGCCTTGTCGATAATGCGCTGGAAGATCTGCGGCACGTCACCGCGCAGTTCGCGCAAGGGCAGGGGCGTGGTGTTCTGAATACGGTATTCGATGGCGTCGATATTCTCACCATGGAAAGGGTGTTTACCGGTCAACAGCTCATAGGCCACCACACCGAGCGAAAACAGATCGCTCTGCGAGACCGGCGCTTCGCGCCGCACCTGTTCCGGCGACATGTACAGCGGTGAGCCGGCGTGCTGCGGTGAACCGTGGCTGTGTATGCCGGCCGAGACGGCCACGCCGAAGTCGGTGATCTTGGCTTCGCGATCCTCGGTCAGGAGGATATTGCGTGGCTTGATGTCGCGATGCACGACGCCCTTCTTGTGGGCATAGTCCAGCGCCATCGCGCATTGATAGAGCAGGGCGGTGACGGTGCCCAGCGGCAGCAGTTCATTGATGCCGGTATAGCTGTCGAGGGTATCGCCGCCGTGCACATACTCCATGACGATGTAGTAGTGGGAACGATCGACGCCGGCATCGTAGATGGCGGTGATGTTGGGATGCTTCAACAGGCCAGCGGTCTGTGCTTCGTTGAAGAACAGCTGCTTGTAGAACTCGCTCACCTCGCTTTCACCGGACTGATCCGGACGCGCCACCTTGATGGCTACCGGACGGTCGATGAAAGGGTCTTGGCCCATGTAGACCGTGGCCATGTTGCCCGCACCAATCTTTTTAAGGATTTGGTACTTGCCGAGCGAGGAACCCTCCAGGTTTTCGATGTCGGTGACGCTCATTTCGAGTGCTTTGTCGCGCTGGGCACTGGTTAGGGCGCGGTCGCGTGATTCCGGCGCGGCGCCTGTCCTTTGGCCGATTATAGTATGGCTTGGTGCCGCCGCGGGAACTCGTCGCGGCGACCAGGTCTCGAAGCGCGCAGGTCGAATTGGTAAGCGGCCGCGCGGCTCTCTACAATCCCCCGCTTCTGGTATCGAGGTAGAACGATGAAACGCACGATGGCAATCATGCTGCTGGGCCTGTTGGCGCTATTGACCGGCACTGCTCAGGCGCAAGACGTGAGTGAGCGTCTAGCTGCGCGGATGACCAAATTGTTTCCCAAAGAGAAGGTCACCGAGGTCACGCCCGCGCCCATACCCGGCCTGTATGAAGTGCTGGTCGGTGCCTCGCTGTTCTATGTCAGCGCCGATGGTCGCTACGTGGTGCACGGCGATCTCATCGATCTGGACGCCCATGTCAACGTCTCCGACCAGCGTCGCTCGGAGGCGCGCAAGCAGGTGTTCGAGACCATGGACGCCAAGGGCTACATCGAATTTCCCTCGAAGGCGAAGGCTACCAAGAAGACCCTCTATGTGTTCACTGACATCGATTGTGCCTATTGCCGCAAAATGCACAGCGAAGTCGGACGACTGAACGACGCCGGCATTGCAATCCGTTACCTGGCCTTTCCCCGCACCGGAATCAAGGGGCCATCGTTCGACAAGGCGGTGGCGGTGTGGTGTGCTTCGAATCGTCAGAAAGCCCTGACCCAGTCTAAGCTCGGCATGGCGGTAGACTCACCGAAATGCGACAACCCGGTAGCCAAGGAATACGAACTGGGTAACTCCATGGGTGTGTCGGGTACGCCCTCGGTGTACACCGACCAAGGCAAGCACATCGGTGGCTATGTGCCGGCCGACGAACTCATCAAGATGGTCGACGAAGGCAAAATCTGAGGAATCGTCATGGAGACAGCATCCCCCTCGGGTCGTGGGCGCGGCCGCTCGCGGCGCCGCCAAAGTATCGTTCGTAACATCGCGGTGGCTGCGCTTGCTTTGAGCGTGCTCGCGGGCGGAGGGCTGCTGTGGCACAAACAGCGTGGCGTCGATCCCAAGATGCTGTTGAACCGCGCTGCCACGGCCTATCACGCGGCGGACTATGCGGCTGCGACCGTTGACTTGCGCGCGTTGCTGGCCACTGAAGGTGACAACGCTGAGGCGCGTGAGCTGTTGGGCTTGAGTTATCTCAAACAGGGCGATGCGACCGGCGCACTGCGTGAGTTGAGCAAGGCCCGCGTAGAGGGCGTCGAGACGCAGGAGCTCACCCAGGGTGTAGTGCGCGCCCAGATCCTGCTCGGCAAATTTGATCAGGCGCGTGCCGAGCTGGTCGGTCATGGTGACGACGAGTCGCCAGACTGGATGGCCCTGCGCGGCTTGCTTGAACTTGGCCAGCAGAACTTCAAGCAGGCCCGCGAGTTATTCAAAAAAGTGCTGGCCGGCCATGCCGAACACGATGAAGCGCGTCGCGGTCTGTTGCAGGTGGCCTTGAGCCAGGGTGATCTCGCGGCCGCCCGCCCTGAAATCGATACCCTGCTGAAGGCCAATGATAAGGATGCCGGCCTGTGGGTGATCAAGGGCGCCCTTGAATTGCAGGACAAGCAACTGCCTGCTTCGCACGAGGCCTTCAAGCGGGCACTCGCGATCACGCCGCACAATCCGGCCGCCATTCTCGGTATGACCCAGGCACTGCTCGCTAGCGGTGAAAATGACGCCGCCAGCGCACAGCTTGATGCGCTGGGCACGCAGGGTGCCGAGGATCCGCGCGTGAATTTTCTGCGCGCCCGCGTCGCCGAACAGCGTAAGGATTTCGACACCGCGTTGCTGGAACTGAAGAAAGTGTTGCTGACGGCGCCGAACGATCGCGACGCGCTGGTGATGGGCGCGCGCTTGAACTTTTCTCTCGGCCAATTCTCGCGTGCCGAGGACTATGCCTCGCAACTGTTGCAGCTTGAGCCCGACAACGAAGCGGCGCGTCGCCTGCTCGGTTCGATACAGCTTGCCAGTGGTCGACTCGATGGCATCAATGCGGTGACCGGACAAGACGGGCAGGGCACGGCCGATAGCAAAGACCCAGGTACCCTGGCCCTGTTAGGTACCGCCTATCTCAAGCGCGGTAACTATGCGGACGCCGAAACACAACTGAAAAAGGCCGCCGATCTTGCGCCGGACTCACTGCCTATCCGCACCCAGCTGGCGCTCGGTAAACTGTCTACCGGCCATGTCGATGAGGCGATCAAAGATCTTAAGACTATTGTCTCTGAACAGAAGGATTTTGCGCAGGCCCACGTCATGCTGGTGCTGGCCTATTTGGCGCAGAAACATGGCGACGACGCGTTGGCTGCTGCCCGTGCACTGATCGCGGTCAAGCCTGACGATGCGCTGCCGCAGAACGTACTGGGCTTCGTCTATGAATCCAATGGCGACAAGGCGCAAGCCGCCAGCGCCTACCAGCAGGCCTTGACCAAGGACGCCAATTTTCATCCGGCGCGTATCAATCTCGCGCGTCTCGCCGTGCAGGCCAAGGATCTGCCTGGCGCGCGCAAGTATTTCCAGGATGTATTGGCGCGCGACCAATTCAATCCCAATGCGCTGATGGGCTTGGCGGCACTGGCCTTGCATGACAAGAACGTCGACGAAGCGGAGAAATATTGGCAGCAGGCGCGCGAACACAATGCCGAAGCGGTCGCACCGCGTTTGGCGTTGGCGCGCTATTTCCGTGAGAAAGGTAATTTGCCGCGCGCCGAGGAAGCGATCAAGGAAGCCTATAAGCTCGCGTCCTACGCGCCAGCGGTGCAGGCTGAATACACCCAGGTGATGTTGAGTACCGGCGATGAGCAGGAAGCGCTCAAGGCCGCGCAGGCCTTGGTCGAACGCGCACCGGATTCCATCCCGGCCCTGGAATTACTGGCACGCGCGCACAATCAGCTCGGCAACGAAACAGGTCTGAACGATGACTTGCAGCGCATCATCAAGATCGATGCCGAACATCAGGCAGCACAGACCTTGCTCGCGCAAATCGCCCTGCGACACAAGGACACGGCCGGCGCCGAAAAGATCGCCACGACCATGGCGGCGCAAAGTAAGAACGCCGCTGCGGGTCAGGAGTTGTTGGGCGACATCGCCATGCAGCGCGACGATGCCAAGGCCGCCGTTGAAGCCTATAGCCACGCCTTTGAGACCGCCCCGGACATCGGCAAGGTTTTGAAACTGGAACACGCCGAACACGCGCTCGGTATCGACAAGCAACGCCTGACGCAATGGATTGCGGCGCATCCCGATGACCAGCGTGCACGTCTCGCCCAGGCCAGCGTCCTGCAGGAGCAGGGCTCGGCCGACGCCGCGACCGCTGCCTATGAGCACATGCTCGAAACGCGTAAGCAAGATCCGGTGGTATTGAACAACCTTGCCTGGCTGTACTTCGAACGCAAAGATGGTCGCGCGCTTGATCTCGCTAAGCAGGCCTATGATCTGGCGCCACGGCAACCGCAGATCGTCGATACCTACGCCTGGATCCTGTTCCAGCAAGGCAAGCGTGAGCAGGGCTTGGAAATCCTCAAGAAGGCCGCCGAACTCGCGCCGAGCGATCCCGACATCGCGTTCCATGTCGCCAGTGCCTTGGCCGACAGCGGCCAGCAGGCGCTGGCGCTTGAACAACTGCGCGCCATCCTCGACGCGCACAAGCAGTTTTCCCTGCACAAGGATGCCGAGGCGCTGCTCGCGCGCCTGGAAAAGAAGTAAGACTCATGCTCAGGGCGTGCTGAGCGAACGCAGCAGCGCGGTCGTCACGCTGCCATCCTTCTCGCGGTATTCGACCTTGATCGGCAGCCAGTTCAATGCCTCAGCACACCACACTACGGTGCGCCGCTCGTCGCCGCTCGCGCTGCGTTCGAGACGCACGGTCTGGTAGTGCCCGGCATCGGTCTTGATGTCCTCGCGCCCGCGATTGTTGAACAGATAATCCTTGAGCTTGTTCTTGTCGGCGATGTTGTAGCGCAGGGTGGTGGGCTGGGCGCTGAGATCGACCATCATCTGCATCTGATAAACCAGTTTGTCCAACACCGCCTCGGGCATGGCCACGCGCCAGCCGTGCGCCTCGTCACTGCGCGAAACCTGACCGCTGGGATAGTCGAAGCGCAAGGCAAAATGTTTGTCGCCATGCGAGTTGGTATAACTGTAGCTGGCGGGCACGAAGCGCCCGTCGCGCAGTTGGCCGCTGCTGGACTCGGTGATCTTGTCGGAACGCATCAGTGCGAGAACGCCGCTGGTCTTCATGCGTGACAGGAAACTGTAACTGCCATCGGCCTTCAGTTCAAAGCGTCGCTCCATCGTACCGAAAGCGATCGAGCCTTGAGAAAGATCATAAACGGCAACGAACGGCGCCAGCGTATCACTCGCGCTGGCGTTCATGGCGAGCGTCAGCAACAGTATGATTCCGCCGAGGGTGCGCATGGCCTTATGGTAGGATTCGGGCCTCAAAACACAAGCGCCGCGCAGGCCGCGTCGCTTATGGTCCCCGGCACCGACAGCGGGTAAACGAAGGCGAGCATGGATCCAAGACTGAGCCTCATGAGGGGCGCGCGCGTGATGGTGGTCGGGGACTTGCTCCTCGATCGCTACTGGTATGGCGCCACGCGACGCATCTCCCCCGAGGCGCCAGTACCGGTGGTACTGGTCGATGCGGTCGAGGAGCGGGTCGGTGGTGCGGCCAACGTCGCGGCTAATGCTGCGGCGCTTGATGCGACGGTGCTGCTGGTCGGTATCGCAGGCGAGGATGCCGCCGGTGAACGACTCGAGGAACTGTGCCGCGCAGCGGCAATCGAGCCGATCTTCGCGGCCCGCGCCGGCCATGAAACCGTAGTCAAGTTACGCGTGGTCAGTCAACACCAGCAATTGGTGCGACTCGATTTCGAGCGCCCCGCGCCGCCCGATCTCGGCGACGAAGTAGCGGCGCTGGTCGCTAAGCATATCGAGCGTTGCGACGTGGTGGTGGTGTCCGATTACGCCAAAGGCGCGACCTCCCGCGTGCAGGAGGTCATCGCTACCGCGCGTGCCGCCGGCAAGCGTGTGATTGTCGATCCCAAGGGTGTCGATTTCGCGCGTTACGCAGGCGCCAGCCTGATCACGCCCAACCTGCAGGAATTCGAAGCCGTCGTTGGCGCTTGGTACAACGATGACGAACTCGCCGCCAAGGCCGCTGCCTTGTGTCAGCGTTTCGAGTTCGAGGCGATGCTGGTGACGCGCGGCGATGCTGGCATGTCGTTGGTGCGGCCGGGCCAGGCACCGCTCCATCTGGATGCACGTTCGCGCGATGTGTTCGATGTGACCGGTGCCGGTGACACGGTCTGCGCGGTGGCTGCGGTGGCGCTGGCAGCCGGCCTCGATCTGGCCAATGCAGTGGCGCTCGCCAATGTCGCGGCCGGCGTGGTGGTCGGTAAGTTCGGCGCTGCCAATGTCAGTATCGAAGAACTCGATATCGCGCTGACGGCGCGCGACGGTGCGCGGCGCGGCGTGTTGAGCGTCGATGAATTGCTCGACGAGCGCACGCAGGCCAAGCGACGTGGCGAAATCGTGGTGATGACCAATGGTTG
>JAYWAC010000078.1:0-17220 GCA_043782755.1 Pseudomonadota bacterium
TGTGTGGTCTATCCGGCCTGCGAGGTGGTAGCGCCGGGTGTGATTCAACACCTCGAGGGCGATCGTTTCACGCTCGGCGAACCTTCGGGCGACAAGACCGCGCGTGTCACAGCGCTGTCTGATGCCTTGCGCGATGCCGGCTTCAAGGCGCCGGTGCGTCGCGAGATCCGCGACGAACTCTGGATCAAGCTATGGGGCAATCTGAGTTTCAATCCGATCAGCGCGCTGACCGGCGCGACCCTCAATGTGATCTGCGCTGATCCCGGCACGCGCGCCGTGGCCCGCGCGATGATGCTCGAAGCACAGGCCATCGCCGCAGCACTGGGCGTGAAATTTCCCATCGATGTCGACAAACGCATCGCCGGCGCGGCCGCCGTGGGCGCCCACAAGACGTCGATGCTGCAGGATCTGGAACGTGGACGGAAACTTGAAACCGACGCGCTGGTGGCGGCGGTGGCGGAACTCGGCAGACTGGTCGGCGTGGCGACGCCGATCATCGACACCGTGCTGGCGCTGGTCGAAGCGCGTGCGCGTCAGACACCTCACGTCTGACGCGCACGCGCAAGCACGCTCAGCTCAGCTCAGCGTAGCGGTCATTTCGTGGTCCACCAGCAAGGTGCCGAGACCCGAAGTGTAGGTGTCGTAAGTGTGACCGTCTTCGACCTCGGGCTGACCGACCTGCAGCACCCAACCCTGACCGCTGGAAGTAACGCTGTCACCGCCATTACCGGTCAGCATCAAGGTGTCTGTGGTAGGTAATATCGCCAGCACCTCGTTCAGGCTGAGCATGATGCTGTTATAGATCGAATCTCATCCTGATATTGAAGTGCCGATCCACACACTGTTGTGGGCATCTCGTGCTTGCGACGAAATATAATGACTCGCGCGCGTGACGGCAGTGACGCGGATCGTATGGCCTGTCTATCCGCTACGATGGAATGTCAGACGGATCGCAATTTCATGCATTGGCGGCGTCCGTGTTGGGTTCAATGCGCCGGCGCGGCAGCCTCGAATAGCAAACGAATCCCGAGCAAGGTGTAACGCGACTGCGGCGTGTTCCAGTTGCGAAAGCCACAGCGCGCATACAAGGACCAGCTGTGCCAGGCACCGCCGCGCCGTACATAGCGGGTACCACTGGGCGGTCCCTGCGGATCCTCGAGTGGCGATTGGGCATAGGTGTCGGCGCCATACCAGTCGCTGACCCATTCCCAGACATTGCCGAGCATGTCGTAGACACCGAAAGCATTGGGCGCGAAATGACCTACCGGTGAGGTAAAGGCGTAACCGTCATGTCCCTCCAGGGCATAGCTCTGCCAGCGTGGCCAGTTGACTGCCGCGTCGGCATCGAAGGTGTTGGCGATCGCGAGCAAGCCCCTGGGGTCCTCGCCATTGGGATAGGTGGTATCGCTGCCGGCACGACAGGCGTATTCCCATTCCGCCTCGCTCGGCAGACGGTAATGTCGGCCTTCCTGCACGCTCAACCAGCGCGCCAGTGCAACCGCATCATTCCAACTGACATTGACTACCGGCTCGTCCTCACCCTGTTTGAAGCCGGGATCGGTCCAGGAATATTTCGGGTCGCGCCCTTCAAAGGCGTCACCGCGCACGGTCTTGTCCGGATCGTAGGCCGGGTTGTAGCCGTAGCCGCCGGTGTGATCAGCGATCGACTCGGGCACATGGCCCGAGCGCTCGACGAAGCGGCGGAATTGGCCAACCGTCACTTCGTGCTGAGCAAGATAAAAGTCACGGGTGATGCGCACGCGATGCGCGGGCGCCTCGTCGTCTATCTTGCGCAAGCGTGGCAGATCGTATTTGGGAAACTGCTTGGCGAGATCCTCGGGCGTGGCGTCACTGCCCATGGTGAATTCGCCAGCTGGAACGCGCACGAATTTCATGCCCAGCGAATTCTCCAGCACGTCCGCTGCTGCGTGCGCTGAAGACACCGCCAACATCCATGCGCCCACCCACAGCGTGGCCAGCAGGTTTTTCACATTCATCGAAACACTCCGAGGGATAGGCGCTCGATTAAATCATTCCGACGCGGAGTTTTCATCGGTTATCCTGACAACCTATCGGCCTGCTACTCGGTGCCTTGAATAATGTACTGGCGAGTCTTTAAGCGATGTTGTTGAGCGAGGAACAGATCGCGCTGCGTGCTGGCGCGCGTGCCTTCGCACAAAGCGAAATCGCACCCCATGCAGCACGTTGGGAGCGCGACAATAGCGGCGTGCCGGCGGGCGTATTACAGCAGATGGCCGAGCTCGGCTATTTCGGCATGCTGGTACCCACCTCACTCGGCGGCAGCGGCCTCGACCTGCTGAGCTATGCGCTGATCACCGAAGAATTCGCTGCCGCCGACTGCGGACTGACCAATCTCATGAACGTCTCGAACTCGCCGGTCTGCACCGCTCTCCGCGATAACGGTACACAAGAGCAACATACCCGCCTGCTAGGCCCGCTCGCGCGCGGCGATCTGCGTGGCTGCTTTCTGTTGACCGAGAGTCACGCTGGCTCCGATGCCGCAGCCATAGTCACGCGTGCCGTGCGCAGCGGCGAGCGTTGGGTCTTGAACGGCGCCAAACATTTCGTCACCGCCGGCCACAGCGCACAACTCGCGATGATCATCGCTGTCACCGATCCTACCGCCGGCAAGCGCGGCATCACCGCCTTTCTCGCCTCCACCGCCGCACGCGGCTATCGTGTCGCACGCCTCGAAGACAAACTCGGCCATCGCAATTGCGATACCGCTGAAGTAGTCCTTGAAGATCTGGAACTCGGTGACGAGGCCGTGCTCGGTCAGCCCGGCGAAGGCTATCGCATCGCGCTCGCCTATCTCGAAGGCGGACGCATCGGTGTCGCCGCGCAAGCCGTCGGCGTGGCGCGCGCCGCCCTCGATGCCGCGCTCGACTATGCGCGCGAGCGCGTGAGCTTCGGTCAGCCCATCATCGAACATCAGGCGGTCGGCTTCCGCCTCGCCCAGATGGCCACCCGACTCGAAGCGGCACGTCAACTCACCTGGCACGCCGCCGCACTCGCCAGCGCTGGACTCTCGGCCTTGATGGCAGCCTCGATGGCCAAGGCCTTTGCGACACAAACGGCTGAGGAAGTGTGCTCGGCAGCCTTACAGACCTTTGGCGGCGCCGGCTATACGCGCAATCATGAGGTGGAGAAGTTTTATCGAGATGCGCGGGTGCTGTCGATCTACGAGGGGACAAACGACATTCAGAACCTGGTGATTGCGCGGCAACTGGCGCGCGGTGGGTGAAGCCTTGTTGTACACGCCGGCATCAATGTGCGAATGAATTCGCACCTACAAAGAGCTTTAGAATTCATTCGCACAGGGCATCAAATCCTTGCCGGCTAACCGCCGCTCAACCACGGATACCGAGCAATGTCCTTGCACGCATAATCCGGGTCCAGATAGATGAACACCCGCTGGATCAGAAAATCCCGGATCTCGAACACATCGCAAAACCGCCCCGCCGCCGATTCCGGCAATCCCGCCCGCCACGGCCCATCGCGATGTTCGCCATGGCTGGTGCCTTCGCATACCACCACATCGCCACCGGAGAACACCCAATTGAAGGTCGCGTAGTGATGGGTGATGCCCTGCAGGGTGCTGCCGACGTCGCCGAACATGCGTTCGATCTCGGCGCGGCCATTGGCCAGGCCCCATTTGGGAAAATAGGCCTGGGCGCGTTCGTCGAACAGGGTAAACAGCGAATGGCCGTCGGCGGTCACGCCGCCATTTCCATTGCTTTGAAGTATTCCAGCGCGACCGATTTGCGTTGCTCGTCGCTCATGGTCTGTCGAGTGAGTGCCATGGGGATGCCTCGGTCAGGCCTTACGGCCGTGGATGATGTTCTAGTGTGCTGTCCCGTGCGTCATTGAATAGGAAGGCCGCTGACGGGTAAAGCGCCGCCCATCTTCGGCCGCTAGATGCACTTCAAGAATAACGACCCGGAGGGCCGCAATGCGGGCACCTTTAGCTGACGCGTTCCAGGCAACGGGCGTATTCAGCATCGAACAACTCGAACTGCGCGGCTTTTCGCGCAGCATGGCAGAACTCCAGTGGTTGCTGGTGGCGCTGGTCACGCTCTATTACGTCGCGCCCAAGGCTCCGATAGTGAATCCGCCCTTGTTCATCGGCGCCACCGTGCTCTACGCCATGAGCGTGCTGCTGCATCGCTACTGCGGACTGTTTCGCGCCGAGACCCGCTTCAAACTCGCACTTGAAACCTGGCTGATGGTGGGTTTCATCACCTATCTGCTGTGGCAGACCGGCTACACCGAGAGTCCGCTACTGAATCTCTATCTGCTGGTCTTGATCATCAGCGGCCTGACCCTGGGCAAGACCACCACCTTGCTGCAACTGGGACTGATCTTCACTATCTACTTGCAATGCGACTATCGCGCGCTGGGTGAGATAGTCCTTTCCACTGCGACGCTGAACGATCTGCTGACCAAGTTCGCGCCCATGGTGTTGACCACTTATCTGGTCATGCTGCTGGCGGCCGACATCAAGTTTTCGCGCAGCGCACTGCAAACCGTCTCGCAGACAGATGATCTCACCCGCCTGCCCAACCGTCGCGCATTTCGCGGCACCTTGAAGCGCGAGTACGAACGCGCGCACCGTCACCAACGGCCGTTCGCGGTGTTGATGATCGACGCCGACGGCTTGAAGCCGACCAATGATCAGCACGGTCATGCGGCGGGCGATCGTCTGTTGACCTCGATCGCCGAGGTTTTGAAAACCGCCCTGCGTGGCACCGACAATTGTGCACGCTACGGCGGTGACGAGTTCATCGCGATGCTGCCGGAGGCCGACGCCCACACCGCGCTCGACGCTGCGGAACGCATACGCACCGGTGTCGCCAACACTTCCTTCGACTTCGCCGGCCAGCGCGTGCAATGCACGGTCAGCATCGGCATCGCCAGCTACCCGGCCGACGCTGCCACCTTGGACGAGCTGCTGCTGGCTGCCGACCGCGCGCTGTATCGCGCCAAGAATCAGGGCCGCGACCGCATCGTTCTTGCCAGTCTTCCCGCCGGCGACCCGCTCATGACCTCGCCGGCGAACGAGGTCGCGCCGCGACGCTGATCGCGCACCATCACAGGCGCCTGGCGCGCGCTGCGACGCCACGTTAAGGTGGTCTCCGCCTTTTCACGGGAGCGGGGACATGACGATCAGCAGCAGCGCGACGTCGATCGAAAAACGTGTCACCTGCTGCGGCTGCGTACAACAATGCGGACTGCGCGTCAGCGTGCTCGACGGTCATGTCACGGCGGTACGCGGTGATCCTGCGCACCCCGCCAGCCAGGGTTATGTCTGCCCCAAGGCCACCGATGCGCCCGGCATCCTCTACCACCCGGATCGCGTGCATCGCCCGCGCAAGCGCGTCGGTCCGCGAGGCGCCGGGCAGTGGCAGGAAATCTCCTGGGATCAAGCCATCACCGAGATCGCGGCGCACATCGCCGCCATCACCGCAGGTCACGGTGCTGAAAGCCTGGCCTATAGCTATGGCACGTTTCGCGGCGGTGACTGGGGCATAGGCGAACGCTTTCTCAATCGCTTCGGCAGCCCCAACAGCTGCGGCCAAGACAAGATCTGCTACGGCCCCATCACGCTCGCCGAAACCCTGACCTATGGCTACGGCCCAACCGTCTTCAGCTGGCCGCAACCCGACATCACACGCTGTGTGGCGGTGTGGGGCATGCGCCCGATAGCCTCTTCGCCCTTATTGTGGCGTGAGATATCCCGCGCGCATCGCGCCGGCGCGAAGCTCATCGTCATCGACCCGCTGCATACCCAGGAAGCGCGCCATGCCGATGTGTGGCTCGCGCCTCTGCCCGGCAGCGATGCGGCGTTGGCGCTCGCCTTGCTGAAAGTGATCATCGAAAACGCCTGGCATGATGCCGAGTTCGTCAATGCACACTGTGTCGGCTTCGATGCCTTGCGCGAGCACCTTGCCGCCTATCACTTGGATGAACTGGCCAGCGTCTGCGGACTCGCGTTAAGCGACATTGTGGCCGTCGCCGAAGCCATTGCCTGCCACAGCCCGACGGTCATCAATGCCGGCAATGGACTGTGCCAGAGCGGCACGCCGGCGCTGCAGACCGCCCGTGCGATTGCCAATCTCGTTGCGGTGACCGGCAATCTCGGCCGCGTCGGCGGGCATGGTCTCGCCGGCCCACCTCACGATATTCGCGGCAATGGCCTCATGCTGGATGCCGATGCTTTGTCGCTCACCCAAAATGCCAAACGGCTGGGCGCCGAGCGTTTTCCTTTTCTCGGCGCCGGCTACCACGATGTCGATCGCGCGGTTGCCGCCGCCTGGCATGGTCATCGCCATGCCATGAGCTGGATAGCCACGGCCCATGAGCCGACGCTGTGGCGCGCCATCACCGATGGCCAACCCTATCCGGTCAAAGCGCTGGTCGTGCAGCATCACAATCCGCTGGGCGCCAATCCCAATGCCGCCGCCGCAGCGCGCGCGCTCATGAGCGAGAATCTCGAGCTGCTGGTGGTACAGGATTTATTTCTCACGCCGACCTCGGCCCTCGCCGACTATCTATTACCCGCCGCCCATTGGTTGGAGAAACCTTACTTCTCCCTGGGCATCGCCTTTCTCGCACCGCTAGGCGATTTCGTCGCCGCTAATCACGCGGCTTTGCAGGCCGACCCTGAGCATCATTCGGATTACGATCTATGGCGCGATCTCGCGCGACATCTCGGCCAGGCCGAGGCCTGGCCTGACAATGCGGAAGCCTTCTACTCGCAATGCCTGGCACCCGCCGCACTGGATTTCGACACGGTCGCTGCGCGCGGCATGTTGACGGGCGCGGCGGCGCGTCATCCCGAGCACGCCGAGGTGGCGGCGCCGAGCTGCTATGGCACGCCTAGCGGCAAGGTCGAGCTTGCGTCCAGTCTGCTCGCGCAATGGGGACAGGATGCTTTACCGCGTGCGACCCGACCGGCCCTGTTCGATCACACGGCCGACTTCCCGCTGATCCTGACCAGCGGTGGGCGCGTGCTCGAAGGCTTTCATGAGAATGCGCAGCACAGCGCGCGCTTCCGTCGCAGCCGTCCCCATCCGGTGGCCTTGATTCATCCGCGCACCGCCGCCGTCGCCGGCATCGCTGACGGTGCCTGGTTCAATATCAGCACCGCTGTAGGCAGCGTACGTCACGTCGCACAACTGTCGGACAAAGTGACAGAGCGCGTCGTGCAGGCTGATCGCTGGTGGTATCCGGAAGGCACCGGCGACACCGCCGATCCTTTCGGTCTGTGGGCAACCAATATCAACGTCTGCACCGCCGACGACGATGCCAACATCGATCCCGTGATGGGTGCCTGGCTGCTGCGCGGCCTGCCCTGTCGGGTCTCATCGATAGAGGATGCCGTTCTCTCATGAATCGCAGCGCAGTCCTCATGCGCCCGGTCGACACCGTCGGTGCTTTCGTCCCGCATAGTCCGCCGCCGTTGGCCGGCGCCCATCACGGCGCGCTCGCGGGCTTGCGCTTTGCAGTCAAGGATCTGTATGACATCGCGGGTTTTGTCACCGGTGGTGGCTCACCCGCTTGGCTGGCGAGCCAAGCGCCGGCGCAGACGACTTCGCCCTTGATCACCACCCTGCTCGCCGCCGGCGCCGACCTGCTCGGCAAGACCGTGTGTGATGAGTTGTTCTACAGCGTGGCAGGCGAGAACGCGCACTACGGCACGCCCATCAATGTCAACGCGCCTGGACGCATACCCGGCGGTTCCTCATCGGGATCAGCAGCGGCGGTCGCTGCGGGTCTCTGCGATTTCGCGCTGGGCAGTGACACCGGCGGTTCGGTGCGCGTGCCGGCGTCGTTCTGTGGCATCCATGGACTGCGCCCCAGTCATGGTCGCGTCTCGCTCAATCACGGCCTGGCCATGGCACCGAGCTTCGATACCGCCGGCTGGTTCACGCGCGACGCGGCGCTCTGCGCGCGCCTCGGCCGCCTGTTGCTGGATGAGCAGGCGATCGATGCGCCCATCACGCGCGTGTTGCTCGCCGATGATGCCTTCGCCGTCGCCGATGTCTCGGTGCAAAGCGCGCTACATGACTTCATCGCATGCCACGGCGAGCACTGGCGAGATAGGCAATCGGTAGCTCTCGCGGCACAAGGTCTCGACGCCTGGCGCGAATGTCTGCGCATCTGTCAGGGTTTCGAAATCTGGCGGCAGTTCGGCGCCTGGGTTCAAGCCACTCAGCCGGACTTCGGCCCCGGTATTGGTGAACGCATGGCGATGGCGAGTCGCATCGATGCCGAGAGTGCGGCCGAGGCGGCGCACGTACGCAGCACCCTGCGCGCACAACTCGATGCGCTGCTCACACCGGGCACCGTGGTGCTGTTGCCGAGTGCGCCGTGTATTGCGCCGCTGCGCAATCTTGAAACGGTGGCGGCCGATCACTTCCGTCGTCGCACTATGGCGCTGACCTGTATTGCGAGCTTGAGCGGTCTGCCACAACTCAGCGTGCCGGCGGTCAGCGTCGATGACTGCCCGGTCGGACTGTCACTGCTTGGTTGGCGGGGCGGCGACCAATGTCTGCTCGATTTCGCCTGTCGCCTACGGCTCGATCACGCGGCGGGTCGCTGAAGATGTCGCGCGCTGGGCGCTGGAATGGTGAGCTGCGTTCGAAACCGGCGAGGCCGCCCGCTAGGCGGCCTCGTGTTCACCAACGTGCGTGATGTTCAGCTGCGCCGACGACGCAGCCACAGTACCCCGAACGCCGACACCATCATCAGCAACGCCGGCGGCACCGGTACCGCCGCAGCTTTCAGATTGACCGCGCCGTTCTGCGCGCCGAGGTAGATGCCGACGTCACCTTCTCCAGGATTGGAATCGGTGCCGGTAGGCGTCGCTTCATGGCCCTCGCCATAGGCGCCGGCGTAGCTGAAGAATTCATAGCGGCGCAGGATCGACGCGGCATTGGCACCGACCGGCACACCGAGACCGCTTTCCAGCTGACCCGAGCCCGGCGTGCCGAATTCGACCTGCAGCAACTGCCACTCGATTTCGGTTTTCGCTTGATCAACGACGGGATTGCCGCCGACCAGATCTTCCAGTCGCACTTCAGCGTCGAGTTCGGTGGTGTAGACCTTGACCCACAAGGCATCACCGAAACTATTGCCGCCCTCGGGCTGTGGCGCGATGACCTGCGCGACCACCACCGGCGGCGCCGGTACCGCCGGGTCGGGATTGGGCGCGGGATTCGGTTGCACGCTCCATACCGGCGCCGGCAGATTCGCCACGCCGTTGCTCAGCACGCCGGGCGTATTGGTCTCCACCAGCCAGCTATAGGTGGTCTTGGTCGCGTTGCCGGCGGTACCCACACCGAAGTGATCGCAGGGCGTGCCGGCACCATAGCCGGCGCCTGGCAGGCCACCACCGGTCCAGCAGTTGTCACCGGGGGTGACAAACGTGCCGCTTGGTGTGCCGAAGTCCCAGTTGCTACCGTCGAACACGCCCTGGTAGGTGACCTTCACACCGAAGACCGACCCCAGACTGTATTCGGTGACGGTCGGCGCGCCGTAGCGCTCCACCGCAGTGCTGGGGTTAAAACCGCGACCGGACGGAAAGCCGCGGCCCGCGCCACCGAAGGTGTCGGTGATGTCGCTGGAATGCAGGCCTTCGAGTTCGATCTCGAAACCGTGGCCAGTGTGACCAGTGTCGTTGATGACGTCGAAATTGCTGAGAACGCCGATCACCGAAGCCATCGCGAGGCCCGGCGCAGCGGCGAGTATGGTCGCGGCGGCGAGCGCCATAAGATTATGCTTACGCATGGGTTTATCCCTCTCACCGTGTGTGGCACGGTGTGTTGTGAATACCGACATGGGAGTGCGCGAGGCGGGCGCCAGACCAGGCATGTCGTGGAGATACTTCATACGCAAGCGTTTCGGCGTTCGCACGAAGCTCATTCTGAATTCGAGTTCGAATCGAAATCAGGCCCGACCTAGTGTCTGGATGTGATCTACGAGAAACAATCTCATCGCCGCGACGATGAGCTGTCGCACGTGAATCAGATCACAACCCCCACAATTCCCAGACCGGCTTGGCGCTTGCCGGCAGCGCCGGCGTAACGCCGAGCTGGGCCCACACCTGTCCAGGTTGATGAAAGTCGGATCCCATCGATGCGGCCAACCCGTGACGGGCGGCCAGCGCGGCAAGATCGCGAGTGAGATCGGATTTCTGCAAGCCCGAGACCACTTCGATGGCCTGGCCACCCGCAGCGACGAAATCGCTAGTCAATTGCTCGAGGCGCGAGCGCGTGAGGTGGTATTTACCGGGATGGGCAATGACCGGCGTGCCGCCGGCTTCGCGTATCCAGCTGACGATAGCTGGCAGGCTGGCCCAGCCCTCGATGAGATTGCCGGCGTGGGACGCATCCAGATATTTGCGGAACGCCAATTCGATGGTCGGTACTGCGCCAATGCTAAGCAGATACTCGGCGAAATGTGGACGCCCGATGCTGCCATTGCCGGCCAAGCGCGCAGCGCCGGCGAGCGCATCGGCGATGCCGCGCTTGGCGAGGCGTTCGGCGATACGTGCTGCCCGTTCATCGCGCGCGCGATGCTGATAGGTAATGGCATCCGTCATGGCAGCGCTATCCAGCGCGACGTTGAGGCCCACGACATGAATGCCGACACGCTGCCACAGGGTCGAAAACTCGACGCCGGGCACGATGCGCAGATCGGCGACCGTCGGCAGCTCGGCATAGGCCGCTACGCTGTCATGGTCGGTGATGGCCAGCATCTCGACGCCGGCCGCACGCGCCCGTTGCAGCAGATCTGCCGGACTGAGCTTGCCGTCGGAGGCGGTGGTATGGGTATGCAGATCGACACGCATGGGCGGCGCCAGTGTACCCCACCCGCGCATCGCGCCCGTTTGGCACGAACGCTACAATGCGCGTGCTCCTAAGAATCGACGCTTCGCGCGAGGCAGCAAGCATGGCCCGTCCCTCCTGGTACAAAGATGATGACGACGAAATCGAGGGCGGTCGCGCAGATGGCGTTGAGGTAGAAAAGAGCAAATCCCAGATCAAGCGCGAGCTGCTGGCACTCGATCCGCTCACCGAAGAATTGATGAATATGCCCGGCCGGCAGCTCGCCGGGCTGGGCTTGTCCGAGGGCTTGATGGCCGCGCTGCGCACCGCGCGCAGCCTGAAACGTGGAGCCTTGAAGCGTCAACTACGCTACGCACGTGGATTGCTCGCCGAGGAAGATCATGCCGGCGTCGCAGCCGCGCTGGCGGCACTCAAGCAGCCGCAGCGCGAGCAGGTCGATGCGATGCATGAGCTGGAAGACTGGCGCGAACGCCTGATCGCCGGCGACCAGGCACTGCTCGATGATTTATTCAGTCGCTATACCGAGGTCGATCGGCAGCAATTATTGCAACTGGTACGCCATGCCAAGGCCGAACGCCTGGCCGAGAAACCGCCGCGCGCGGCGCGTGCCCTGTTCAAGCTGCTCGGCGCGATGCGCAGCGCGGCCGCATCGTCCTGACATCGCTCACACGATAGCGCCGACAGCCGTCGCACAGCGGCCGGGCTGGCGAGTTTGTGGTTAAATACGCGCCCGACCAGCCGCCACGTCATTCACTTCATGCCCGTCACCGCGCCCGCTCTTTTCGGCTATCCCCGCTACTGGGCTGAGTGCTATGGACCGGCGCCGTTCCTGCCCATGTCGCGCGCCGAGATGGAGACCCTCGGCTGGGACGCTTGCGACATCATCCTCGTGACCGGCGACGCCTATGTCGACCATCCGAGTTTCGGCATGGCGGTCATGGGTCGCTTCCTCGAAGCGCAAGGCTATAGAGTCGGCATCATTGCCCAACCCGACTGGAAGAGTGCCGAGCCGTTCAAGGTGCTAGGCAAACCCAATCTGTTCTTCGGCGTCACCGCCGGCAACATGGATTCGATGATCAACCGCTACACGGCCGACCTGCGGCTGCGCAGCGATGACGCCTATACGCCGGGCGCGGAGGCCGGCAAGCGCCCGGAACGCGCGGTCATCGTCTACAGCCAGCGCTGTCGCGAAGCCTTCAGCGAAGTGCCGATAGTGATCGGTGGCATCGAGGCTAGCCTGCGCCGCATCGCGCAGTACGATTACTGGAGCGATCAGGTGCGACGCTCTATGTTGGTGGACGCCGCCGCCGACATTCTGCTGTACGGCAATGCCGAGCGCGCCATCGTCGAAGTCGCCCAGCGCATCGCCCAGGGCTGGCCACTCGCCGACATGCTGGACATTCGCGGCACGGCGGTGCTGCGACGCGCGCCGCCGGCGGGCTGGACGGAACTCGACTCAACCCGTGTCGACTGGCCCAAGCAAATAGATAAGCTGCCTAACCCTTACGTCGAGGAAGGCACCGCCTGCGCGACTGAGGACGAGACCGCTGACGGTCAACCAGCAGCCAAGCCGATACGCATCATTCCCATGCCGCTGGCGCGTCAGGCGCGCGGCGAACGCGCAACCACCTACATCCGTCTGCCGTCTTTCGAGAAGGTCGCCAAGGATCCCGCACTCTATGCCCACGCTTCACGCGTGCTGCATCAGGAAGCCAATCCGCATAATGCGCGCGCGCTGATCCAGAAACATGGCACGCGCGAAGTGTGGATCAATCCGCCGCCGATTCCGCTTACCACCGCCGAGATGGACGGTGTATTCGATCTGCCCTATCAGCGTCGTCCGCATCCCAGCTATGGCGAGGCGCAGATCCCGGCCTATGAGATGATCAAGACCTCGGTCAACATCATGCGCGGTTGTTTCGGCGGCTGTACCTTCTGTTCCATCACCGAGCATGAAGGGCGGGTGATACAGAGCCGTTCGGAAGCCTCGATCCTGAAAGAGATCGAGGACATCGCCAGGAAAGTGCCGGGCTACACCGGTGTGATTTCCGATCTGGGCGGTCCGACCGCCAATATGTATCGCCTCAACTGCAAGGACGACGACATCCAGGCCAGCTGCCGGCGACTGTCCTGTGTCTATCCCAGCATCTGCGAACATCTGAACACCGATCACAGCGCCACCACCGCGCTGTATCGCAAGGCGCGCAAGCTGCGCGGCGTCAAGCGCATCCTGATCGCCTCGGGTCTGCGCTACGATCTCGCGGTGCGCGACGAAGAATACGTGCGCGAACTCGTTACCCATCATGTCGGCGGCTATCTCAAAATCGCGCCCGAGCACAGCGAAGACGCCACGCTCAAGCACATGATGAAGCCCGGCATGGGCAGCTACCACGCCTTCAAGAAAATGTTCGACCGCTACTCCAAGGATGCCGGCAAGGAGCAGTACCTGATCCCCTACTTCATCGCCGCCCATCCGGGCTGCGAAGACGACGACATGTTGAAGCTCGCGTTATGGCTGAAACGCCATCGCTTCCGTCTCGATCAGGTGCAGACTTTCTATCCTTCGCCGATGGCGCTGGCCACCGCGATGTATCATTCGGGACGCGACCCACTGCACAAGGTCAGCTACAAGAGCGCCAGGGTTTTCAGTGCGCGTAGCATCCCGCAGCGACGGCTGCATAAGGCCTTCCTGCGCTACCATGACGCAGCCAACTTCGCGGTCCTGCGCGAAGCCTTGATCAAGATGAACCGTCGCGATCTGATCGGCGACGGTGAACATCAACTGGTGCCGGCGGCGAGCCTCAAGGTGCCGAAGCGCGCAGCCAGTGCTCGTGGCCCGGGCGCGGCGCCACGACGCGGCAAGGTCAACCCGGCACGCGGTGGGCAGTGGAGTTAACGGGCTGTCAACATCACCCCACCGATACTCAAGAAGACAACCTGACGATCCTCGGCAACCACGTGAGCACCACCCCCTTTCTGCCGCTGCCCGACGCGGTGTTCTCCGCGCGCCGCAGCGGCGCGCACCAAGCAACGGTCTATCGCACCGTGGTGCTGACTTCGATACGCGACATCGACGCTGTGCGCTGGGACGAACTGGCAGGCGACGCTGCGGTGGTGCGCTCCCACGCCTATCTCGATGCCGTCGAACAAGCCGGCATCAACGACTGCTGTTACTACTACCCGGTGGTCTACAACCAGCATGACGAGCTGGTGGCGCATGCCTGCGTCTACACCATCAGCACCGATTTCTCACAACTGCTGCCGGCGCGTATGCAACGCTGGGTGGCGAGCTTGCGCCGCTTGTGGCCACGCTTCATGAGCGCGCGTATCACCGAGTGTGCCTCACCGCTGGTAGCGGGCCATGCGCTCTCGATTCGTCAGGGCGAGGATCGCGGCGCCTTGCTCGGCGAACTGGAAAACGCCATCGATGGCATCGCGCGCAGCGCCAAGAGTGGCCTCATCGTGATCCGCGATTTCCTCGGCAACGAACGCGCGGGCGTCGACGAACTACTGCGCCACGGCTATGCGCTGCGTCAGAACATGCCGCTGGCGCGCATCCGCGTGCGCTGGAAGAGCTACGACGACTATCTCGCCAGCATGCGCGCGCGCTATCGCAAGGACGTCAAACGTCGTCTGCAACGCGCCAGCGCCCATGGCCAGAGCGTCAAGACTTTGAGCCAGTTCGGCGAATATGCCGAGACCTGGGCGGCGCAATCACAGGTGGTACAGGACCGCGCACAGCGTTTCAAACGCGAGCGTCTGGGCCCGGCCTACTACGCCAACATGGATGACAAACTCGGCACCCACAGCCTGATGCTGGTGGCCTGTCGCGAAGAGCGCATGGTCGCCCATGGCATGGTGTTGACCGATAGCGAGAACACTATCGCGACCTTCTTCGGCCGTGAAGCGGGCCGGCCCAGCGCCGAATGGTTCAGCCTCATGAACGAAGTGATCAAGCTCGGCATCGAACGCCAGAGCCATTACATTCACCTCGGTCTCGGTTCCTACGATGCCAAGGCCTTGGTCGGCGCCGACATCGAACCGCTCTATCTCTACTGTCGCACGCGCTTCGCACCGCTCAATTGGCTGATACGCATGGTGCCGGAATTGATGAGACCGCGTGGCAAGGCGCATAAGCAGATTTTTCGCGACTGAGGATGACATCCGCGCGTTTGAATGTGCGAATTCATGCGCACATTCATTGCGGAATCTCTCCCTCAACCCGCCACGCTCGCCGCGCCTTATCCAACTCCCACAGCCCCCCCAGCACCGCCACCAGCAGTCGATAGCAATACAACAGCGAAACCAACAGCAAGGCGTCCGCCAGCGACAGGCCCAGTGCGACGTAGAACCCGGCGCCGGCGACCTCGGCGGCGCCGACACCGACCAGATTGGCAGGCACGGCCTGGCACACCGCAGCGGCGGCAAGCACGAAAAGAATCTGCCAATAGGTAATGGCGATGCCCCAGCCCAAGCTGCCGATATAGACCGCGCCGGCCAGCAGCGCATGCATGAGCATGGACCACACGAGTGTCATGAAAGCATCGCGTTTATGCGCGACCAATCGCGTCAGCAATTGGCGCGCGTCGAGACCCACCGGCCGCTTCCGTCGTAACCAGACCGTCGCGGCCAGCACGACGATGATCACCACGCACAAAGCCAGCAGCGCAAGATCCATCTCGATCGCAAACGGACGCAGCAGCGCGAACAACACGCTGGCAATCGTGACCAGCGCCGTCAGACCGAGTAAATGTTCAAGCACGATGCCAGCTGCGCTGACCAGTGCACGACGCTGCGGGGCGAGTCCGCGCAACTTGAGATATTTGCCGAGGTCAGCGCCCGCGCCAAGTGGCACGAAGAACTGGCAGAACACCGCGAAGCTGACGGTGCGCAAAGCGTCAAGGCGACTGAACTCGAGTTCCAGCATGTGCATCACGCGCCGAAAGCGCGCGGCATAGGCCAGCAAGGACAAGACACTGAGCAGGGCGCCGGGGATCAAGAGCCAATGCCAAGCTGAGGACAATGCAACTGGACGTGCTTGCCATGCCCACAGCATCAAGGCGCTCATACCGGCCAGCGCGAGAATTATTCGCACTAGAGGCCGGCGCAAGGCCGGCATTTTCAACAACCGCAGCTACTCTTTCTTCGGCGACGGCAGCTTGGCTTCCTTGGCTTCGACTGGTCCACCGGCCTTGACCCAGGCACCAAAGCCGCCCGCCATATGCGCCACCGGCGCGAGGCCCATGCGATGCACGGCCTGGGCTGCTAGTGCCGAGCGCATACCACCGGCGCAGTAGAAGATGAATTTCTTGCCCGAGCCGAATTCGTCGCGGTAATAGGGGCTGTCGGGATCGACCCAGAATTCCAGCATGCCGCGCGGCGCATGGCTCGCGCCGGGAATGGTGCCATCGCGCCACAGTTCACGAATATCACGGATGTCGATCAGCTGCACGTTGACGTCATCCTTCACGGCCATGACTTGCTCAACGGTCATGGTCTCGATTTCGCGCTCGGCTTCGGCGCACAGTTGCTTGATACCCTTATTGATCATGTCTCCCCCTGTCGAATTGCAGGTCGCACGCGATCGGCCGCGACGCGGTCATTTATGGCCGCCGCCGAGCGGTGAGTCAAGCGCGACAGACAGCGACCCTTGCGCCGATCAAATGGCGCTTTCGTCGTAAGGCAGCGCGGGCAGCGCCTGGAGATTGCGCACATAGCGGGCCTCGTCAAATGCGCCCTCGTGCTCGAGGATTTCAAAGAACTCCACCGACAAGGCGCAGCCGATATAACGCAGCGCCAAGTCACGCGATTCACCGGCCGCCATCAGACGTTGCAGTGTGCGTGCCGTCTCGGCGGGATGATGATCGCGAATCTGGTTTTCGATGGTGTCGAAAATCGCCTGATGAATTTCAGGATCATCCCCACTTTCCACCAGCATGATCGGGCCTTGCCTGCTCACGGTTGATATCCCTCAAGACATCGCTTAAGGCGCGGCCAGCTTGCGTGTCGTCATGAGCGACAGATAGGCCAGCAACTGGTCGATGTCCTGATCGGTCAAGACGCCGGCAAAGGATGGCATCTTGCTGTGGCCATGATAGGACGATGCATCGTGGATGAAGGCGCGCAAATGATGCGCGTCCCAGTATTCGGTAACGTTCTTTGGCACGTTGAGTTCGGGCCCGAGTTCGCCGCCCTGCAGATTGACCGAATGGCAGCGCAGGCAGTGAGTCTCGAACGTACGGAAGCCGAGCATCTCGGGCGAATCGGCGGCGACGTCATGCGGATAGAGCGCGCTGTACTTGGCGGCGAAGTCGACCACTTCGATACGAATCAACTGGTAGGGCCA
>JAYWAC010000079.1:0-17143 GCA_043782755.1 Pseudomonadota bacterium
TCAGTCGGGGCTCCTCCGCCTCTAGCGTAGAGGAGTCCAGGTATAAGGTGCGAATTCATTCGCACCTACTCGGGCATGGTTGATCAGAATATCTGCGCCGCCAGTTCCTTCAGTTCCGTGACGATGTCCGCTTCGTTCTGACCCTGAATCCACAACACCACGCCATTGGCGCCGGACTTGGCGACTGCGGCGAGCTCGGCGGGTTTGCGGAAGAAGCTGTCGGGCGCGAACAAGGTCACATCGATGCTGGCCGGGTCACGGCCGGCGGCTTTGGCGAGCTTGGTGAGTTGTGCGCGACCATTGGCTAGTTCGGATAGATCCACCGAGAAGGGCAGCCAACCATCGCCCCATTCCACGGTGCGTTTGAACACCAATGGCGAACCGATAGAGCCGAGCAGCACCAGCGGATGTGGACGACGTACCGGTTTCGGCAGACAGATGACTGGCGCGAAGTTGTAATACTTGCCGCTGTGCTCGACGTATTCGCCCGTCCACAGCTTCTTCATGACCTCGATCGATTCCTTGGTCTGGCTCCAGCGATGTTCGAAGTCGCCACCCATGATGCGGCATTCCGCTTCGTTCCAGCCGGCGCCGATGCCGAGCATCATGCGACCACCGGAATAATGATCGATGCTCGCCACTTCCTTAGCGGTCAGGAGAGGATTCCGTTCTGGAATCAAGGACACGCCGGTGCCCAGACCAATGGTCTTGGTGGTGGCCGAAGCGCGCGCCAAGGCAATGAAGGGGTCGGGCATCTTGAACAAATAATCCGGCGGCGGCTCGTTGGCCTGCTTGCCCGGATAGACGTCGGCCGAGCCCTGCGGAATCACGGTGTGCTCGGGTACCCAATAGGATGAGAAGCCTAGATCCTCGGCGCATTTCGCGATCACGGCCGGGTCGCCGTAATGCATGTCGGCCATCACCTGGAACACGCCGACATTCAAACCCCGTGCGGTCTTCTTCGTCATGAATTTCTCCCCTTGTTGCGGTTAATCGGATTTGCGTCGCTAGTCTGAGTAGACCCTCATGGCTAGGCAAGCAGCGCGTCGGCCAGCGCGGACATCGAAGTGACGGTGATGGCCGGCTGGAGGGGTGTCTGGCCATAGGGCCGGCCACGTCGGTCGATGAAAGCCGCGCGCATGCCGGCGGCGCTCGCGCCTATGCAGTCGAAAGCATGATTGGCGACATGCAGGACTTCATGCGGCGCGACGTCGAGTATGCGGGCGGCGGTTTCATAAGTGCGTCGATGAGGCTTGAAATAGCCCGCCTCCTGCACCGAAATCGTAGAGTCGAAGCGATGACCGAGGTAGGGTTTGGCCGCTTCCAACATGTCGCGATCACCGTTAGAAAGGATCGCGAGCTTGAAGCGCGTGGCGAGACGCGCAAGTGCCGCCGGCACTTCAGGGAAAGCCGGCAGACGTTCGATGGCCGCCACCAGCATGCGCGCTTCGTCGTCGTTGTAGTCAATACCGGCACGGTCCATGGTGTAACTGACCGCGCGCCGGCCGATCTCACGATAGGGCGTATGGCCGGTGTCGCACAGCGCATCGATCATGGAGTTCTCGAAGTGGGTGCGGCGCCACCAGGTCACGAATTGATCGGGGCGGCCGGTCCAGCCCTTGGCGCGCAGAAAAGGCGTGGCGAACTCGACCAGTCCGCCCTGCATGTCGACCACCGTGCCGTATTGGTCGAAGGACAGCACTTTGATTTCTTTGCGCAGCGTGGTGAGGTCGGTCATGCGATGAGTCACTACTCGATAGTGTGGGTTTGGCGTGGAGCGGATTTCCCGTGCCCACCTGCGCGAGCTGCAAGGATGTGCGAATGAATTTGCAGCTACAAGGGTGGAGAAGCCGCACGGGGTGTTCCTTGACACTCCGATCCCCCACGGTTAGCGTTGATTGAAACCGCATAACGACAGGGGAGATTTATGAAGCTCGGCTATTTCATGATGCCTTTGCATCACATCGATCGCGACTATCACGAGACCTTGCAAGAAGACACGGACGCCATCATCCACGCCGATCAGCTGGGTTATTCCGAAGCCTGGATAGGTGAGCACTATTCCTCGGCGGTCGAACAGATCACGTCCCCGCTCATGTTTCACGCCAATCTCATCGCGCGCACCAAGCACATCAAGTTCGCGACCGGCGTGATGTGCCTGCCGCAGTACCACCCGGCGGTGAGCGCCGGCCAGGCGGCGATGTTCGATCATTTGAGCAATGGCCGTTTCATCATGGGCGTGGGGCCAGGCGGATTGGCCTCCGACTTCGCGCTGTTCGATGTGGTCGACAAGGACCGCAAGGCGATGATGATTGAGGCGCTCGACATGATGCTGGCGATGTGGACCACCCAACCGCCGTACACCCTCAAGGGCAAGTACTGGAACATCGACATGGCGAAGTTTACCCAGCATGACATCAAGCTCGGCTATGTGCCGCAGCCGTTGCAGCAACCCCATCCGCCGGTGGCCGTGTCCGCCATGAGCCCCCATTCCGATTCGCTGAGCTTTGCCGGCCAGCGCGGCTATATTCCTGTCACCGCCAACTTCATTGCCAGCTGGTCGGCGATGACCCATTGGCCGACTTATGCCACGGCCGCCAAGGCCGCCGGTAAACCTACTGACCCGTCCATCTGGCGTGTAGCGCGCAGTGTGTATGTGGCCGACACCGATGCCGAAGCCGCAGCCTTCGTCACCCAATCCGACGGCGCCTACGACTACTACTATCAATATCTATTCAAGATTTTCGATCGCTCCAACTACAAAGCACCCTTCGTCGCTAATGCCGGCGACGATCCGAACAAGCTCACCGCCGAAGCGGTGCGTGACGCGTGCATCATCCACGGCAGCGCCGAGACCGTGGCGCGCAAGATTCTCGCACTGCGCGAGAAGATTGGCGACTTCGGTACTTTGCTCTATGCCGCTCATGACTGGCAGGACAAGGCCAATATGAAGAAATCCATGACGCTGATGGCCGAACAGGTCATGCCACGTATCAACCAGGCGATCGCCAAGGCCGCCTGAGTTTTATCGTCCTGCCCGGGCGCCACCGATACCCGGTGGCGCGCTCGGATAAATTCTGGAGCTGCCCCATGAGCAATAAAAAACTGCGCTTCGGCCTGTGGTATGACTTTCGCAATCCGCCGCAATGGCAGCGCGACAACACTGCGCTTTATCACGCCTGCTTCGATCAGATGGTGCGCGCCGAGGAAGCCGGCTTCGACGATATCTGGTTATCGGAACATCACTTCCTCGATGACTGCTATTCGCCCTCGATGCTGCCTATCGGCTGTGCGATTGCCGCAAGGACCAAGAAGATCCACATCGGCACCAGCGTGCTGTTGTTGCCCTTGCACGATCCCTTGCGCGTGGCGGAAGACGCCGCAACGCTCGACGTGATCTCCGGCGGTCGTCTCGAACTCGGTCTCGGCGTTGGCTACAAGGTCGAAGAGCTGGCGGCCTGGGGCGTCGATCCCAAGACTCGCGGCCAGCGCATGGACGAGGGCATCGAGATCATCCAGCGACTATTTGCCGGCGAGCGCTTCAGCTACCACGGTAAATATCATCAATACGAAGACATCCAGTTGCGGCCGCTGCCGGTGCAGAAGAATCCGCGCCTGTGGATCGCCGGGTTCAGCAACGTTGCGGTCAAGCGTGCGGCGCGCGTGGGGGCCGGTTATATCGCGGTTGGCCCGGTCGGGCCTTTCACCAAGGTCTATCGCGACGAACTGGTGGCCTGTGGTCGCAATCCCGCAGACTACGAAGTGGCGGCGGGCTATGCCTGGCTGCATGTCACGCACGATCCCGCCAAACGCTGGGCGGAAGCGGTCGATCATCTCGCCTATCAACAGAACTGTTATGGTGAATGGTTCGCCAAGGCCGGCATGGGTTTCATCAAGCCGGTCGAAGCGACGCGCGAGTCGATTGAAAGCAATGATTGCTACATCGTCACGCCGGACCAGGCGATTGTCATGATCAAGGATTACGTGGCCAAGACCGGCACCAATCGTTTCTATACCTGGGCCGTGCCGCCCGGCATGCATCCGACTTGGAGCGACGAACACATCGAACTCATGAGCCGCGAAGTGATGCCAGCGTTCCGTTGAAGGACGCGCGAGAAGATCAAAGAGGACAAACTATGACGGCACCGCTGGGCTTGCTGCAATGGACCGAGGGCACACGCGGTGCCGATCTGGTCAACCATGTGCGACGACTGGAAAGCTTGGGCTATCACGAGTTGTGGCTGCCGGAGATTGCGGGGCGCGAACCGTTTGCGACCTGCGGCTATCTGCTGGCCAAGACTGCGCGCATCAAGATCTCGAGCGGTATCGCCAATGTCTATGCCCACGACGCCGACTCTGCGGCGCAGGCCGCCAATACCTTGGCGGAATTCTCCGACGGGCGTTTCAGCCTGGGCTTGGGTGTTTCGCATCCGGTCTTGGTCGAACCGCGCGGTCATCAATGGGTGAGGCCGGTGCCCAAGATGCGCGGCTATCTTGCGCGACTGCGTGAGGCACCGCTAGAGAGTCCGCGCGCTGCGCAGCCGGCGCCGGTGATCGTGGCTGGTCACGGTCCGGGTCTGTTGAAAGTGGCGAGGGAGATGGCCGATGGCGCGTTTCTATTTCTGCAACCGCTGGCAGCGACGCGACAGGCACGCGCCATGCTCACGCCTGAGCAGGAGCTGCATGTGGTGGTGCGTTGCGTATTTGAAAGCGATGCGACCAAGGCGCGCGATCTCGCGCGTCGCGCCTGTGCATTTTATATTTCGCTACCGCCCTATCATGAAGCCTGGGGGCGGATGGGCTTCGAATCTGCGGATTGGACTAACGGTGGCAGCGATCGTCTGATCGATGCGATCTGTGCATGGGGTGATGCCGAGACCATCCGCGCGCGTCTTGCCGAGTTCTATGCGGCCGGCGCCAGTCATGTCGTGCTCTACCCCTGCAATCCCGACGAGAGCTATACACCCCATAGCGCGATGTCGACGCATTGGAACTGGCCATTGCTGGAAGCGCTCGCCCCCGCAACTCCTTAAGCAGTCATGCCGCCCCTTGGGCGCTCGATGCGGGACACAGCACGCAAGTGTGCATAGTCGTCATTTACCGATAGCACCTGCGTTTGCCATGCTGGATTGAACGATTGGCCTCGCTGTCATCGTTCTTATCACCCCACGGACCCCACGCGTCGAGGAGGAAACATGGCACGCAGCCCACGTAAATCTCACCATAAGGCTAGCGATCGCATCTGTAATCTGGTGCGCTCACGCGCTACGGAAAAGGACTGGGACTATGGCGTCGCGGTGCAGGCCGCAGTGGTCAAGCCGCTCGCCGTGCTACCGCCCGCTAAGGATCTGCGCGCCGCGTGGTGGACAGTCGGCGATCAGGAAGACACCGGCTCCTGCGTGGGCTGGGCCTCGACCGATGGCGTGATGCGTTATCACCTCGTCAGCGCCGCTAAGATTGCGCGTACGCAATTGCTGTCGCCGCGCTTCACCTGGATGGCATCCAAGGAAACCGATCAGTACGTATCGCGCCCGGAGACCATGATCGAAGGCGTCGGCACCAGTCTCAAATCGGCCATGGATATCTGCCGCAAATATGGCGTGGTGCCGGACAAGCTGCTGCCTTTCCACCTTGGCACCAAGATGTATACCGGCGATGAAAACAAGTTCTTCGCCCAGGCCGCGCAATGCAAGGCGGCGTCCTATTACAACCTCGGCCAGGACCTTGGCCAGTGGCGCAACTGGCTGTCTGCCCACGGCCCGCTGCTGGTTGGCCTCGACATCGACGCGAGCTGGGACGATGCCACGGCCACCCAGGGCAAGCTCGACGTCTATCAGCCCAAGACTGTGCGCGGTGGCCATGCGGTCTGTGTGGTCGGCTACACCAAGGACAAACGTTTCATCATCCGCAACAGCTGGGGCGCGAGCTGGGGTGACAAGGGCTTCGCCTATGCAAGCGAAGCCTACATCAAGGCCGGCTTCTTCAACGAGAGTTATGGTGTGACCCTGTGAGGCGTCGTTAAGTTGTTGAACAGCGCGCGCTTAGTCACCGTCACCGAGCTCAACGATGGTGGCAAGGTCGAACTCGAGCTCGGTGAGATCCTTGAGTTCGATCTGTACGAAAATCCCAGCACCGGATTTCGCTGGCATCTCGAAGTCGAGCAGGACGGTTTGCTGCAAGCCTTGGCGCATGACTTTCAGGTCTATTCCAGTGCGGTCGGCGGCGGCGGTCGTATGCACTTGCGACTCGTCAGTCAGGCAGCGGGCGCGACCTCGGTCCATGCCATCAGCGCGCGCAGCTGGCAGCGCGATGCCGCAGGCAGCAAGCGTCTGAGTATTACCGTGTGCATCAAGCCAGCACGCGACTGAACGAAAGCTTGGTCGCTGGCACGTCAAGGCCCTGGCGCGTGGCTGGACAAGCGCAGGTGCGGGCCGCTATTTTCGCCTGAACAATATTCACAGTAGCCCGCGTCATGACACCCGACACCGTCCACCAATGGAGCACGCGTTGCGCCGCCGAACGCGAACGCCGCGCATTACCCAGTGATTTTCCGCCGTTGCCGGAACTGCCGGCTGGCCGCTACACCGACGCGGACTTCTTCGCACTGGAACGCGCCACGCTGTGGCGGCGCACGTGGTTGTACGCCGGCCATATCGATCAACTGCCTGAAGCCGGCAGCTATTTCCTATGGCGCCACGGCAGCGCGCCCATTGTCGTCATGCGTGGTGACGATGACGAGGTCCGCGCCTTCTATAACACCTGTCGTCATCGCGGCGCGCCGGTGCTACGGGCCGAGGAAGGGCGTGCCGGTCCGTCGCTGGTGTGTGGCTATCACGGCTGGAGTTACGATCGCGCCGGTCGCCAACGCGCGGTAACCGAGCCGCGTGACTGGCCGCAACCGCCGACTTGTCGCCATCTCATCGAAGTGCGCTGCGCGCGTTTTGGCAACTGGCTGTTCGTGTGTGAAGAGCCTGCGGCTGAATCACTGGCGGATTTTCTCGCGCCGGTGATGCGGCATCTCTGTCATCTGCCGCTCGCCGATCTGCGCCTGGTGAACCGGCGCGTGATGGAGGTCGCTTGCAACATCAAAGTGCTGATCGAGAACTTCCTTGAGGCCTATCACTTCAAGCTACTGCATCCGCGCACTTCTGATCGCATTTTCGACAACCTCGGCACCAGTATTCATCTGTGGAAGAACGGCCATTCCATGATGCTGTCGCCCAATCGCAGGCCGGGCTGGGTCGACCCCGGCACCATCGGTATGCCGACGATGGCGAACGCGACGCTTATCGAGCGCGAGTTCAATCCCAGCTACAGTCTGTTTCCAAATTTCATCCTGCCGATCTCCCCTACCGGCATGCCGGCGGTGGTGATGTGGCCGAAGACCCTGCGCAGCTCGACTATGGAAGTGTTGTGGTTCGCGCCGGACTGGGGCGGCGGCGCGCGCGACCCGCTGTGGGACACTCGCATCGCGAATTTCGATCGCATCGCCGAGGAAGACATCCTGTTCGCCGAGCCCATGCAGGCGAGCATCGAGTCGCCGGGCTTTCGCGGCGTGCCGCTCAGTTATCAGGAACGTCGTATCTATCACTGGCATGAAGAGATCGACCGACGCATCGGTGTCGAAAATATCCCGCCGGCGCTGCGCGTCGAACCGCGCTTAGGTGGCTTGCTGGAATGAGCATCCGCTCAGCACGCAGTGCATAAGAAAGAAATCCGACATCAGGAAGCCCCATGCCGTCATCCTTGAATGCAAGCTTTAGCGCAACCCGCAACGCTGGCTTTGCTGACTTCGGCCAGTTGATCGCCGCCACTGCTCGTCAGCGCGGCACCGCCATCGCCGTCGATGACGGCACGCGGGCCATCAGCTACCAGGCCTTTGACGCACGTGCCAATCGTGCCGCACAGGCCTTGTTGGCGCGCTGTCTCAAGCGCGGCGATCGCATCGCCGTACTGGCCGAGAACCGCATTGAAACCCTAGAACTCGCGGTCGCGGCGGCGCGCGCCGGCGTCATTCTCTGCGCCTTGAATTGGCGCTTCGCCGCCGCTGAACTTAGCGCTTGCATCGCACTCACCGCACCCAGCCTACTGTTCGTCTCACCGCGCCATGTCGATTTGCTCGGCAAGGACCATGGCATCGCGGCGGTCGAGTTCGGCGACGCCTACGAAGCTTTGCTGGCGCCGTGCATCGAACAAGCCCCGCCGGCGGTGGTCGAGCCCGAAGACGGTTACATCATCCTTTACACCAGCGGTACGACCGGTGCCTCCAAGGCCGCCTTGATCAGCCATCGCGCTGAGATCGCACGTATGAACCTAGGCCGCATCGATACGGGTCTCGCGCCTGGTGACCATTTCGTGGCCTGGGCGCCGTTGTTTCATATGGTGGCGCTGGAACATGCCTTGCACGTGCTCGCCCTGGGCGGCACCGTGCATGTGGTGGACGGCGCGGATATCGATCGCATCGTGTATCTCGCCGCCAGCGTGCCGCAATGGTGGCTGGTGTTGCTGCCGGGCATGATCGATCGCGTGGTCGAGGAATTTGCGCACAGCGCGCGCAAGCCCGCGCCGATGAAAATGGTCGGTGCGCTCGCTGACCTGGTCAGCCCCGCGCTGGTGGCCGAAACCTCGCGTCTGTTCGATGCGCCTTACTGGAATACCTTCGGCTCGACCGAGACCGGCATGCTGCCTTTTGCCGGCACACGTTTCGCGATAGGCGAACAACCCGCACAACTGGCCAAGGCTGCCAATTCCCTGCATCTGTTCAAACTGGTCGATGCGGACGATCGCGAAGTCACGCCTGGCACGCCGGGCGAAGTCGCGGTCCGTGGCCCGACCGTGTTCAGTGGTTATTGGAATGCCGAGGCCACCAATCAACAGGACTTTCGTGGCGGCTGGTTTCATATGGGCGATGTGTTTTGCGCGCGCGAAGATGGTCTCTATGACTACGTCGACCGCGTCAAATACCTGATCAAGACTGGCGCCGAAAACGTCTATCCGGCCGAAATCGAACGCGTCTTGATGAGCGACCCACGCGTGTTGGAAGCGGTGGTCGTGCGCCGCCGTGACGAGCGCTGGGGCGAAGTGCCGGTCGCCCTGGTGTGCTGCCAGTCGCCCGCGCCATCGGCCGAGGAATTATTTGCACTCTGTCGCGAACGTCTGGCGCGCTACAAACAGCCCAAGGACATCCGCTTCATCGCTTCGCAGGCGGAATTCCCGCGCAGCACCTCGGGCAAGATTCAACGCCGGGAGCTGGAACAATGGGTGCGTTGATACACCGCTTGTCATCGCAGGTGTGATACGTGCTTCCTTGAAACTGTGAATTGCGCACACTGTGGCGATGCCACCCGCCACAGTGTCAGCGCAGCCCTCGAGCTATGGTGCATCCAAGCAGCCTGTCGCGCCCGCCATCAAAGAGGGCCGGCGACGGAAGAGCGCAGAGGGATCTGCCGGCACGGATCGCGTTGCACGGCGGACCTGACACAGGGAGCACTCAGGTCCATCTCGCACTTCCGATCGTCCGTTCGCTCTCTGCGGGCCCGACAGGCGCAGGGATCAATCACAGCCTTCGCGATGAGCGCGGGCGGGACGAGGGTGAGCATGGCCGAGCATATCAATCCGAGCCTTGTTTCCGGCGCGATCACACCCGGCTTCGATGCCACGGTGCGCGCCGGGCGCTGCGGCTGGCCCTTATTACCGGTAGCGATGTGGCCGCTGAGCGGCAGTTATGCCGGCCTTGGCGACGACTATCGCATCGAGATCATGCTCGACATCGACACCCTGCGTGCCTATGCCTTGCTGACCGTCGATTTCTACGCATTGGATGGTGAGGTCGGCACTCATATCGGCGCCGGCCTGCTACGTTCCTCGACGATTGTTAACCATCGCGACCATACCCTGATTCGCGGTGTCGGACGCTTCACCTTTGCCGCCGCCGCGCCGCTCATGGAAGTGCATATCGAACGACGTAATGTGCTGCAGCGTCGCGCACCCTTGCGCATGCGTTTTCTCTCGATGTCGTTGAGACCGGGTGCTGCTTATACCTGCCAGTATCGCAGTCATGCCCATCTCGCCGGTGGTTACGAGGCGAGCCCGATGGGTACGGTGTTGCCCTTTGAGCGTCCGTTCGTCGGCCAGGCGTCTTAATACGCATTAGAGCACCGTCAGATGGCGTTCGCCGTCGGACAACTCGATAGCCTCGAAACTCGCACGCGCGCTGCCGTGCTGAAAACTCGCTACACAAATCAACCACACCGCAACGATACGTGAAGGGGGCGGCCCCATGGCGCGGGCCACGTCGTCGTACACGGCGCGGCGCTCGTCACACCAGCTTCCCGCATCGGCGAAGCCCGTGCGCACCACATAGTGCGTCTCCCGTTCAGACCAGACCTGGATCGGACAATCGAACCAGCTCTCGGTGGGCAGCGTGCTGCTCCAGATCCAGGTGAGATCGCGACCGTTATCGAACTCAGTAGCGATCGAGACATAGTCATGGGTGGCATTGCTGTTCTCCGCCACGCGACTCGGATGTTCGTCGAGGCGCCAGCGCCATGACAGCCGCAGGCCCGGCGTCAGCGGAAAATCGACGGCCTTGCGCAGAATGCCCTGGTCGTCCTGCGCATGCAGACAGATGCGCTGGTGCGCGCCATCGGAGCAATCGCGATAGATATCTGAGGTGCCGGTCTCGAGCAGGTAGTGCCAATCGGTTGGCACCGCTACCGGCTTGCGCAAGCGCGCTATCTCGCTCGCGAGCAACGCTGCCGCGCAATGCGTATTGAGATCCTCGAGACCCGTCAGGCTGTCACCCCGCCAGACCAAGATCAACACGTCCAGTCCGCCGCGCAGACGCGTATAGGCACTTGCCGGCGTATCGAGCGTACCGAGAGCGTCGCGCCACATGCCGAGATAAATGCCGAGTTCGAGTTCGCCATCGCAATCGGCGGTGAAGGAGGTCGAGTTCCTAGTCAGGTTGACGATGCGTCCACCGGGATGGACTCGTGCCCACAGATGGAAACCCGGCCCACCATGCAGATGAGGATGACGCGCTGACCACTCGACGAGACCGTCGGCGAGCAAGGTATAGGACTGACCGCAGTGCAAGTGGATACCGCTAGGCGTCCACGGTGCTTGCTGCGCGGGCAGATGTAGCGCGCGACACGCCGCGAGTGTTGGACGGACCGCTTGTTCGATGCGATGAGCGAGTGTCTGCATGGTGTGTCTTGATGTGGCAGAACGTGTAGTCGAGGTGTGTGCAAGGTCGCATCCATGCGGTCATCATCGTAGGATAGCAAAGACCTAGCGCGAACCCTCGCGCCTTGACGATGGGGAGTGTCATGAAGTTTCTGAGCGTCGCGGAATTGATCAAACGGTCAGGTTTGCGCCTGGTGCTGGTGCGGGGTGCACCGAGTCCCTGGAGTCAGGCCGTCAAGGCCATGATCGAATACAAGGGTCTCGAATTCGCGGTCGCGCCCCAGATCCCCGGTGCCGAGAACGCCGAGTTGGTGGCCTGGGCCGGCGTCAACAGCGGACCGGTGGTGGCGTGGAACGATGGTCGCCCCATGAACCGTTGGAATGACATCCTGTTTCTGCTTGAACGTCTCGCTCCGCATAGGCCGCTGGTGCCCGACGCGCCCGCCGAGCGTGTGCAATTGCTTGGCCTGAGTCACGAACTGTGTGGCGAACTGGGGCTAGGCTGGAATCGCCGCTTGAGTCTATTCAAGCCGGCGATGCAATCCGGCCAGGCGCCAGCGGGTATTAGTGCGATGAGCCGCAAATATGGATACAACGAGAGCGACGTGGCCGCCACCCACGAGCGTCAGATCGCGTTACTGAATCTGTTGACCACCATTCTCGAGAAGCAACGCGCACAGGGCAGCGAATATTTCGTCGGCCTGCGTCTCTCGGCGGTGGATTTCTACTGGACGGCGTTCTCGGTGATCATGGACATTCTGCCCGACGCCCTATGCCCAGTGGCCGCCGGTCCGCGCACCATGTTTGAAAACATCGACGCGAGTGTGAAGGCCGCCATCTCGCCCATTCTGCTTGAACACCGCGAACGCATGCTGCGCGCGCACTTCAAGCTGCCGATGGAATTCTGAGTCTAAATTTAACTTTGGATCACGACACACGACATGGCGATACGCATCGGCTTCGGCCTGCTGAATTATCCTTTTGACAACGGCCGGGCGTTCTTCCGCTGGGTCGAACTGCTGGAGAAGAGTCGCGTCGATTCGGTCTGGCAATCGGATCGACTGATCTCGACCGACAACTATCTAGAGTCCTTGAGCGCGCTGGCGTCGCTGGCTGGCTGCACCGAGAAGATTAAGTTCGGTATGAACGCCATCGTCATGCCGCTGCGCGATCCGCTGGTATTGGCCAAGCAATGCGCGACCATCGATTTCTTGAGTCATGGTCGTCTGCTGCCGATGTTCGGTGTCGGTTATCCGCAGGCTGCCGAGTGGGCTGCCACCGGCCGCAGCGCGGAGCATCGCGGTTCCATGGCCAACGAGATGTTCGAGTTGATCGCGCGCCTGTGGAGCGAAGAGTCGGTGACCTTCGAAGGCCGCTTCTTCCAATACAAGAATGCAACCATCGCTCCGCGCCCGGTGCAGCAGCCTATGCCTTTGTGGATAGGTGGCACCAGCGACGCGGCGGTCAAGCGCACCGCTAAGCTTGGCACCGGCTGGATAGGGGGTATCGCCAGCGTCGAGGATGTGCGTGCGACCATCGAAGGCATCAAAACTGCGGCGGCTAAATTCGGCCGCAAGATAGACGACGACCACTACGGCACGTCGCTGGCCTTCCGCATCGGCACGCCAGACGACTCGGCGGTGCGCAATTCACCGTTCGTGAAGCGCACCGGCATCGGCGAGAACATCGACGTCAACCCACTGTTCTGCATCGGCAGCACGGCTGATCTCACCGCTCGACTACGCGAGTACGTCGCGGTCGGGGCGTCGAAGTTTGTGTTGTTTCCAATCGCCGAGAACGAGCAAGACATGCTCCTGCAGACCCGTCGTGTGATTGACGAGGTCAAACCCCTGATCGAGGATCGCTGACGGCGCCACGCCGCCGCGCAAGCGACGGCATGTGTCTTCGATGAGACGGCTGGGCCTGCTGCGCGGTGCGAGACCGCGCCGGCTGTAGATAGGAATTCAGCGACGTGGCGGACGGGCTTCTCGCGGACGGGCTTCGTTGACGCGCGCGGTACGGCCCTTCAGCATCGCGCCGTTCAACTCGGCGATGGCGGCCGCGCCTTCCGCCTGATGCGGCATATCAACGAAACCAAAACCCTTGGATCGGCCGGTCTCGCGATCGCTCACGATTTTGGCGCTGGTCACTTCACCATGCTGTTCGAAAGCCTCGCGCAGCTCTTCGGCGGTGATGTCATAGGAAAGATTGCCGACATAGATATCCATACTTCATTGCCTCATGGAACATGCCGTACAGGGTCGTTGGTCGTCTCCTGCCGACGGCATGGGAGCAGGGGACGTCGTGAGGTGACAGGCATTCCAGATGCAGATGAGAGGTCACGCCGCAAGGCGAAACAGACCTGACCAGGCAAGTCATCAAAGGGCGCATTGCGGCGATCGGCACAGGGAATGGAAACGCGCGCCGGTGGCGGCATTCAGGGCAAGACAATCAAGGTACGGCGGACGATTCAAGGCTCAGGTCGACTACGATAGCGTCTCTCAGTGGCTCGCTTCGAGAACGGCGTTGGCGATGGTCAATCGCCTGCCGGGCGCATCCCCCTCCGGCATTCCTCTGCGAGCGCTGGTGTTCAGCACGAACCCTCGGTCAAACAAGTCAACGCTTTGCGCGTATGGCTTAATCATAGACGGGCAAAAACCCGACAGCAACGGAAAAATACGTGACGACGCGCACCGCCAGGGCAGCTTTTCTGGCGGTGCCCAGATCATCTATCGGCGTCGCCAGCGGATGCTGGCGAGGGGTAATTTCCGCGTCGATGGGGCACTCAGATACGATCGGTATCCGCCGGCTCCGCCACCACTGTGTTCTCGATATGGCCAAGCTTGGCAATCTCGATACGCACCACGTCGCCGACCTTGAGAAAGCGGCGCGGATCGAAACCGATGCCGACACCGCTAGGCGTGCCGGTCAGGATCACATCGCCGGCCTCGAGGGTGAAGGCCGCCGTGAGGGTCTCGATCTGCTCGTAGCAATCGAACACCAGGTGACGGGTATTGGAGTTTTGACGCAGCTCACCATTAACCCAGGTCTTGAGATCCAGCGCATGGGGATCGTCGACCTCGTCGCGGGTCACGATATAGGGACCGAAAGGTGCGTGCGTGTCAAAGGACTTGCCGAGCGTGAAGGTCTGGGCGCGCATCTGCCAGTCGCGCACGCTGACGTCGTTGCACACCACGAAGCCCGCAATCACTTCATGGGCACGGGCGCGCGGCACATGGCGGCAGCGACGGCCGATGACGAAACCGAGTTCGCCTTCATAGTCGAGCTTGTCCGACACGCGCGGCAGATGGATGGCTGCGTAGGGGCCATGGGCGGCGGTCGACTGCTTGTTGAAGAACATCGGGAACTTTGGCGTTTCGAGGCCGGTTTCCTCGATGTGGTCTTTGTAATTGAGACCCACCGCGAGGATCTTCGGTGGCCGCAACACCGGCGCACACAGCATGACATCGGCGAGCGCATAGCTGGTGCCACTCGCGGCCGCTGTGCGCTTCATCAAGTCGGGGCCGCCTTCCAGCAGCGTCAGCATGTCGCCCGGCAGGCCGGCGGCGGTGAGGTCGACCACACGATCACCATCGACCCGGCCAATGCGCGTGCGTCCAGCTTCAATAAAGGTTGCGAGTTTCATGGGGCTTCCCTTGAGTTCAGTGAGTTCAGCAGTAATGCAGGATTTTGTCTGCGCTGCCTCGCCCTGCGCATTTCTTCTGTAGGTACGAATTCATTCGCACATTCATTCGAGGGTCGATAGCGCAGGTGCACCATTGTAGGTGCGAATGAATTCGCACCTACACCCAACACGCCCCCTTCACCGCATGCCGATTCGCGCGCCGCCATCACCGCGCTAAGCAGCTTGGCGTGCAAGCGTTCGTCGTTGACAGGATCGGCGTCGCGCGGTGTCAGCCCGGTGACACTGCGGTAATGGCCAGACTCTAAGTCCATCGTTCGCGGCGTTCAACAGATTTTCCATAATCCGCATGCGCCTCGTCCTGAGCACGACGCGGCTCGGGTACAATCCCGAGCGTCATCCACGTAGCCAGCCCCTTACGTTTGACCGGCCGGCCTTTCAGCAACGGAGAATCGAGCTGCCATGAAAATCGCATTCATGCCCGACACGCACTTCGGTGTCTACGACCAAGCCACCCATCCCAAGCCCGATGATGTCGCCGACGCCATGGACCATTGCATCGCCGAAGGCGTGCTGGCCGAGAAGGTCGGTTTCGATGGTCTGTGGGTGCCGGAACGTCATCAACGTCCCGAGACCTGGTGGCCGAATGCCACTTCGCTGATGATGGTCCTTGCCGCGCAGACCAAGCACGTCCAGATCGCCAGCACCGTCATCCAGCCGACCTTTCATCATCCGATACATCTTGCCGAGACTTTGTCCGCCATCGATAACCTGAGTCGTGGTCGTCTGGTCTTCGGTGCCGGTGTCGGTTACCACCAGGATTACTTCCGTTGCTTTGGCGTGCCTTTTGAAGGTCGCGGTGCGCGCTTCGAGGAAGTGATGGACTGCATTGTCGGCGCCTGGACCCAGGAAGAGTTCAACTACCACGGCAAGTATTTCCACTACGAAGGTGTGCGTCTCACCCCTCATCCGTATCAGAAGCCGCGTCCGCCGATCTGGATCGGCGCGTTCGCGCCCAAGGCCATGCAACGCGCGCTGGACTACGAGGGTTGGTGTTTGTGGTTCCCGCCCGCCGTTGAGCAACTCGCGCCGGCGGTGCAAGACATGCGTGAGCGCGCCGCAGCGCGCGGCAAGCAGGATTTCCAGATCACCATCGGCTTTGAAGGCTGGCTCAGTAACGATCAGGACGTACGCGCCAAGCACGGCCATCGCTGGGTGCGGGAATGGAGCTTCTACGCCGAGAAGGGCCTCTCGCCCGACGCTGAAGCGACCGACATGCTCGATCAAGTGGAGAGCATGTTCCTGTGCCTCGGCAACAAGCAGAAGTGGATCGATCGCCTGGGCGAGATGAAGGAGAAGGTCAATCCCGATTGGCTGTGTATTCGCACTCGTAACCCGGTCAATCCCGGCCAGCACTATCCGTCGCGCACGGAGTGTCTGGAAGTGATCGAAGCCTTCGGCGAGATCCTGAAGGATCTGCGCTGAGCAACACACAGCTCGATAGGGCGCCGCGCCTGATGCGGCGTCGTCATCCACCCATCGTTTAAGGCAGGGCACACTTCATGAAACTCGGACTGGTTTTCGGTTACTCCGGCGCACAAGTCAAAATGCCGCTTGATCTGATCCTCGAAGCCGAACGTCTCGGCTATGACTCGGTATGGAGCGCCGAAGCCTGGGGCTCGGATGCCGTCACACCAGTAGCCTGGGTCCTCGCTCAAACCACGCGCATCAAGGCGGGCACGGCCGTCATGCAGATGGCGGCACGCACACCGTCCATGACCGCCATGACCGCCATGACATTGGATCAGTTGTCCGGTGGACGCTTCCTGCTTGGCATCGGGCCATCGGGCCCGCAGGTCATCGAGGGCTGGTATGGCCAGCCTTATGGCAAGCCGTTGCTGCGTACGCGCGAATATATCGCGATCATTCGCCAGATTTTCGAACGCAAGGCGCCGCTCACGCACCAGGGCGAGCATTACCAGATTCCCTACAACGGGCCAGGCTCGACGGGCCTTGGCAAACCGCTGAAGAGCATCTTGCATGGCAATCCCGATCTCCCTATCTACATGGGTGTCGCGACCGAGAAGGGCGTCAACACCGCCGCTGAAATCGCCGATGGATGCTTCATGATCTGGGTCAACCCCGATAAGCCCGAGATGTTCACGCCTTCGCTTACGGCTGGCTTTGCCAAGGCCGGTGGCGGCAAGAGCCTCAAGAACTTTGACTTCGCACCCTTCGTACGCATGGCCATGGGCCCGGATCTGCAAGCCTGCCGCAATCAGCTCAAACACCACTTCGCGCTTTACATCGGTG